>SPJM01000025.1 GCA_006844585.1 Methylococcaceae bacterium
CTGTAATACATTGTAAATCTTTGATGGTTTTTTTTCAATATCTGTTAATTGTCGGTTAAAGATTGTGCATACCGGATAGGTCAGAGGGCTTCACAGCTAACAACGCTCCGCCGGAGACGCAACACTCAATACTGGTGGTTGGTTAAACCTTATGAAGCTAATCCTGTAACTTCGCCAGGCAAGGACTTTCACCTTGCAAGAAATAACAAGCTTTGCTTGTCGCACCAAGACCTGACACTGCTGGTTCTGAGTGTTATGAGATAAAGCCACTTCATATTGGTACTTTTATGATGAAGCCGAATGTCAGGTAAAGTTAAATCGGATATTCTAAATACTAATTTCATTATTTATTATGTTTTTTCGATGAGTTGCGATATTAACAGGCGTAACGTCTTTATTTGCCGATTTATAGACAAATTGACGCCGCGCGTCATGATATTGATCGCTACCATAAAAGTTTGAATGCATTTGGATTAATTCGTTTTTTCGATAACTGGATAAGGTTTGCTTGGATTCATCCAAACAACGTTTTTCACCTTTTTCTTCTAAAAGCTGAATGAGCCGATCATGATTTTCTGTTAATCGTTTGCTTAAACATTTAACTTGGCTATAGAAAATATCATGGCGTTTATCTAACATTTTATCGACTAAACCGAGCTGCCATGCCCGCTTACAGCCAATGGGTAAACATTGTTCTGTTAATTGATGAGCCGCCTCCATTCCAACCCGTTTTGGTAATAAGTAAGTCCAGTATTCTGAACCGTAAAGCCCTCCCATATTTTTATAATGAGGGTTGAAAACGACTCCATTTCTGGCGAAGACTTGATCCGTGGCGATGGCTAAGATTGCGCCGCCGGCTCCGGCGTTTCCGGCAATTGCCGAGATAGTTAGTTTGTCTACAGTATTGATGATTTGATAGATAAGATCATCCATTGCATTAATGTTTTTCCAAGATTCATCACCCGGATGAGCGGCATGTTCTATATGATTCAAATGAATGCCGTTTGACCAGGCATCTTCACCGCCCATTAATACAATTGCTTTAACATCCAGCGTCGCGACATGTTGATAAACTGATAACAGTAATTGGCATTGCTCGGTACTCATTCCGCCATTATGAAATTCAAAATGAATATAAGCGATATTGTCCTTCAATTCATACCAAATTTCTTGGCAGGAAATTTGGCGGCCGGGTTGGAAATAATCAATTTCGATTGTTTTGATTTGAGGACTTAAAAAATTTTTCAAAAAATGGTTTTTGGGCGTCGGCCATCTATTTTGTAAAGCTATTGTCGCCGGTAGTTTTAGAGCCTTACCTGTTTCTTGTTTGGCTTGTAAATGACCTATCCATATTGCTCCGTCTATAGTGGCTCGACAAATGGCTTTATCTGTGGTGGCGATGATTTCACCCGGTTTTCCTTTTAATAGGTGAGCAGGATGGGCGTTAAACAGATAAAAAGCTTGACCGTGGATTTCGTCTAATAACCCCGGACTGCCATCGGCAGCGCGGATTTTTCTCAAAATTTCTTGAGTTGTATGTTGGTTCCAGTTTATCGTACGATCAGATTGTTTCATTAATGGTAAACATTGCCCTTTAATTTTCTTATCTTGATAATCCAGGGGTTCAGGTTTAAAGTCTTTGGCTTCAAATAAGGTGAGAACTTCCCACAAACATTCGATAGCAGCCTGAGTCACTTCTCGGTTGAAAAGACTGCTTTTGGTCGCGTTTCTCATCGGGAATGTTCGGCTACACCAAATATCGCCGGCATCCATTTCTTCTTGCGCCTCCAATAATGTGACGCCCCACTCAGGTTCGCCGTTTTGAATCGCCCAATCGAGAGAAGAGGGGCCGCGGTCACCTTTGATGCCGGGATGAACAATCAGGCATGGCGTTTGTTTAAAAACAGCCGGAGGAATGCGTTGTTTGAGAAAAGGACATAAAATTAAATCCGGTTTAAAAAGCGATACGCCTTCGATTAGCTGTTCTTCATCTCCGGAATGCAGCTCCACCGATACTTGATAGCCGGAATCATTGAGTTCTGTATAAAAACGTTGTGTTAATCCGGAAAATGCGGATGAAATGAGTAATATACGCATTACAATAACCCCTTGATTAGTGATGTGAATTAAAGCGGTCTCGATAATTTTTAGGATTGATGCCTAAATGCCGGATGAAAGTTCTACGCATACGTTCCGCATCAATGAAACCGCTTTTTTTTGCAACGGTTTCTATCGGAAGGTTTTCGTTCTCCAAAAAGAAGCGGGCGGCGTCAAGGCGAGCCTTTTCAACGAATTTACCCGGTGTAATGCCGGTTTCCTGAACAAAGGTTCGAGAAAAATTTCGAGGGCTCATCGCCATGCGTTTGGCGAGTTCTTCAACAGTATAATTGCCGGTTGGATTGTTAATAATTTCGCATTGTAACTGTCTTATATCCGGCCGGTTTGAAGATTCGGAAATTAAATAGGTGCTGAATTGTGACTGTCCGCCCGGTCTTTTTAAAAAAACAACTAAATAGCGGGCAACATATAACGCCAGTTCCCGGCCCCAGTCATCTTCAACCATTGATAGCGCCAAGTCTATACCGGAGGTTATGCCGCCGGAAGTGAAAATATTATCATCTTTGATAAAAATTTTGTCCGGTTCAACATTGATATGCGGATAGTTTGTTTGTAAAGCATGAGAAAAATCCCAATGTGTCGTGACTCTTTTATTATTCAGTAGATTACACTCGGCGAGAAGAAAAGCGCCGTTACAGACTGAAGCCAATCTGATAACGTTTGACTCCATGGATTTTATCCAACTTAATAAGGGTTTATTTTTTAAAACAGAGCCCTCCCAATTATTATCCTCTGGGTTAAAAACGAGGCCGCCCGGAATAAATAAGGTGTCGATGGGTTCATCAATATCATGATATGAGCGGGTGGCTATAACTTCCATTCCGGACATTGAAACCACCGGGCCGGGTTTTTCAGCCAAAATTTCAAGCGTGTAAACCGGTTGATGAGTTTGCTCGCCGCGTTGCAATGAGGTGCTGGCAAAAGCAAAGACTTCAAATGGGCCGGTGAGGTCTAAAATTTCGAAGAAAGGATAAACGATAAAAAAATTTGGCTCAATATGGATTCTGGGGTCTTAGGAAATAAGGGCTCCAAGTAAGGAATGTAGCAAGGATTTTCCACGTTGCTTCATATTATGAACGAACTCAAAAAAGCCTAGGTAAATAGGTAACTTTTCTTGTGAAATGCCACGATGAGGCCGCAGCCATGAGCGTAATAAAGACCAAAAGCCCTCCATGGTATTGACATGAACCTCGTGAAAACCATCGCCGTCCTCATCACGTGCATATTCACCTGCGCTATGGTTAACGCTCTTATGTTCGTATCCCCATTGAGTTAAACGGTCGTAGATGACATATTCGTCTGTAAAAATGAGAGTGCCAGGCGAAATCGTTTTCTGAATCAAGGGCTGGATAGACTTTTGCTGTACATTTTCCATCAGATGGATAACCACCTCGCCATCCCGTTGAATCATTCCAAAAACCGGCGGTTTTTCACTGGCCAGTGTTCCGCGTCCACGTGCGCCCTTTAAACGTCGTCGTCGCCCTTTCCGGTTTGCCCTTAATACCGCACCCGGTTGCCCCTTGTGCCCGGCAATAATATAAACTTCGTCACATTCAACCTCACCGCTTAATGTGACGGGGTGTTTTTTTTAACAAGCCCTTCTCTTAACTGCGTGGTCATCGCCTGCACATCGTCTTTGTTCAAATCCAGTTCGCGGGCAATTTGCTGATTAGACAAATTAAGACCCATAAAGTAGAGGCATAAGATCCAGACTAGCAGTGGCTGATGATGACCTTCCAGAACGGTACCACTGAGGTCATCAAACCGTTTGCAACACGTTTTACATTCATACCGTTGACGCGCCGACTGACTATCAGACTTTCCACGTTTAATGACATCTGTGGAATCACAATGGGGGCAAATAACCCCATTGGCCCACCTTAATTCACGCACTTTTTGAAAACAGCTCTCATTGCTAACCAAGGCTTTAATATTTAAAATCGCTTCCATACTTCTTGCTTCCTTATAACATCAACAAATCGCTATTTTATCAAGAATTCATTACTCATCATATACGACCCTGGAATCCATATTGAGCCAAAAATTTTTCTTTCTTTGTATATTGTAGAGGTGGGTTTTGATGGTTTAAATGTAAAAATCGCCATGAGTCCCCCTTCATTGGCATTTGGTTCATTGTGATGGTTTTAGGCGTTATTATCAAGGCCAAATAACCCTCGTTTTCAGACAATAATGGCATATAACCATTTGAATTGTATGGGAGTTGGGTGTTTGTCGTCGAGAAAGGGGGACAGAGCTATGGTTGTCTGAAAATGCTTGGAGTTTGTCATTGCGACATTTTCAACAAAGGTATACATTAGTATCAGGAATTAAGGTATTGCAAAATACTTTATTTAAAAGGATGCAATCAGGGTATTTGTTCATTTGCTGAATTTCTAGAGGTAATTATTATGGCCGGTTATAAACAAGCGTTTCAATTATCTGTAAAAGAAATAAATTTAATCGAGAAAGCGGTTCGCTATCAAATTCACGATTTGGCGCAGACTGAAATGGATTCTCACACAGAATTGTCTGAGTCTAATCATTTTCATATCATGCAGCTTAAAAAGCTGTTAGGCGTGCTGGATAATCAAAAAATTTGGTACGGCGAAACTCACCAAACGGGAGTGCCGTTGGGTTAAGGTAACTCGCAATAAATACCCCACCCATCTTGCTTGTCTTTTTGTCCGTCTTCTGCGTTGTATAAATAGTTACATAGCCTGCTATGCGCCTATTTATACGCCTTGAATACGAACAAAAATCCTGCGCAATATGGGTAGTTTATTTACTGCGAGTTACCTAATTAACAGTGTTATGGTTTCCGATACAGTTTTTTTCTATTTATCAGGGGACTCATAAGTTGATTGAGAACGTTGAATTTTAAAAAGAGAATATATTGTTAGCGTATATTCGTTTTTCATTCTCCATTTTGGAGTTGTTATAATGATCACTAACTAACAATTGATAATATTTCTAAAAAATGAGTAATCCTTTACTTGAAGTTACAACGTTACCCCAATTTTCAAAAATCAAACCTGAACATGTAGAGCCAGCTATTGATGAGCTGTTGGCTGAGGCTCGCAAAGTCGTTAATGACAAGCTGGCGGATGAGGCTGAATTTACATGGGAAAACCTGGTCGCGCCGATAGATGAGGCGGAAGATCGGTTAAATAAAGTCTGGTCGCCGGTCAGCCACATGAACTCGGTAGTCAATACCGACGCCTTACGCGACGCTTATAACGCTTGTTTGCCGAAGCTTAGCGCATATTCCACGGAAATGGGGCAAAATAAAGCTTTGCATCAAGCCTATCAAAGTATTGCGAAAAGCCCTGAATTTGCAAAATTGGATGTTGCTCAGCAAAAAATCATTAACAATAAACTGCGCGATTTTCATTTATCCGGGATTGATTTGCCGGAACAACAGCAGCAGCGTTATAAGGAAATCAGTCAAGCATTGTCACGTTTATCCAGTGAATATGAAAATAACGTGATGGACGCCACTAATCACTGGAAAAAATTGATCACTGATCAGCAGGAATTATCCGGTCTTCCGGAGTCTGCTTTAGCTTTGGCGAAGCAAATTGCCGAAAGTGAAGGTGAGGAAGGCTGGATGATCAATTTACAGTTCCCTTCTTATTTGGCGGTAATGACTTATGCCGATAATCGCGCTTTACGCGAAGAGCATTACACGGCGTTTGTGACGCGCGCATCTGAGCAAGGCCCTGATGCAGGTCGTTGGGACAATAGTGAGACCATGGAGCAAATATTGGCTTTGCGTCATGAAAAAGCCCAATTGTTAGGTTTTGAAAACTACGCTGAATTATCGTTAGCGACTAAGATGGCCGAAAGTGCCGAACAAGTTATTCAGTTTCTGGAGGATTTGGCGGATAAATCCTGGCGTCAAGCGCGGCGGGATTTAGCCGAATTGCGTGAGTTTGCGAGCGAACAGTATGGTTTGCATGATTTGCAATCCTGGGATATTGGTTATTTCGCTGAAAAAATGCGTCAACATCATTTCCAATTGTCGCAAGAAGAGGTGAGAGCTTATTTTCCCGCCGAGCAAGCGATTAGCGGTTTGTTTGCAGTGGTGGAAAAATTATACGGTTTAAGAATTACTGAAATAACCGGCTTTGACAGTTGGCATGAAGACGTCAAGTTTTATCAAATTAATGATAAAGACGGTCAGGAAAGAGGTCGTTTTTATTTAGATTTATACGCCAGAGCTAAAAAGCGCGGCGGGGCCTGGATGGATGATTGCGTGGGCCGTAAAAAAATGCCGACCGGATTGCAGTTGCCGGTTGCCTATTTAACGTGTAATTTTACCCCGCCGACAGCAGATCAACCGGCTTTGTTAACCCATGATGAGGTGTTAACTTTATTTCATGAATTCGGTCACGGCCTGCATCATATGCTGACCTTGGTGAACCATCTGGAAGTATCCGGCATAAACGGCGTCGAATGGGATGCTGTTGAGCTACCCAGCCAATTTATGGAAAACTGGTGTTGGGATAAAGAGGCGCTGGGGGTGATTTCCGGTCATTACCAAACCGGTGAGAAACTGCCTGATGAACTATTGGAAAAGATGCTGGCGGCGAAGAATTTTCAATCCGGCATGTTCATGGTCAGACAACTGGAATTCAGCTTGTTTGATTTTAAACTGCATCAGCAATATCAGCCGGATAAGTCCGGTCAGGTCTATCAGATGTTGGAGCGGATCCGGAAACAGGTGGCGGTTGTTAAAGTACCGGAGTTCAACCGTTTTGCGCATAGTTTTTCGCATATTTTCGCCGGCGGCTATGCGGCGGGTTATTACAGTTATAAATGGGCGGAAGTTTTGTCCAGCGATGCCTTTTCCTTATTCGAAGAAAACGGCGTTTTTGATCGGGCGACCGGGGAAGCATTTTTGCACAATATTTTAGAAAAGGGCGGCAGTGAAGATGCAATGGACTTGTTTAAGAACTTCCGCGGCAGAGAGCCTGAAATTGATGCCTTGTTAAGACATAACGGTATTCAATAATGATCTATAAAGATTTAAAAGACTTTCTTAAGCAACTGGAAAAGCAGGGCGAGCTGAAACGCATTACTCAGGAAGTCGACCCTGTTTTGGAAATGACGGAAATCTCCGACCGCGTGTTAAAACAGCAAGGACCGGCTTTATTGTTTGAAAACCCCAAAGGCTTCGATATGCCGGTGCTGACTAATTTATTCGGCACTCCTAAGCGAGTGGCGATGGGTATGGGGGCTGATTCGGTGTCTGAGCTTAGAGGCATTGGCGAGTTATTAGCTTATTTGAAGGAACCGGAGCCGCCCAAAGGAATGAAAGACGCGGTTGAGAAAATTCCGGTGTTCAAACAAGTTTTGAATATGGCGCCGAAAATCGTTAAGAACCCTTATTGTCAACAAGTGGTTTTAAGCGGCGATGAGATTGATTTAACAACTTATCCGATTCAAATCTGTTGGCCGGAAGATGTGGCGCCGTTAATTACCTGGCCGCTTGTGATTACCAAAGGACCGAATAAAGAGCGGCAGAATTTGGGCATTTATCGACAGCAAGTGATTGGTAAAAATAAACTGATTATGCGTTGGCTGGCGCATCGCGGCGGCGCTTTGGATTTTAAAGAATGGCAAGAAACTTATCCCGGCGAACCGTTTCCGGTGAGCGTCGCCTTGGGCGCTGATCCGGCGACCATTTTGGCGGCGGTGACGCCGATTCCCGACCCATTATCAGAATACGCTTTCGCCGGTTTGCTGCGTGGCCGAAAAACAGAAGTAGCGCAGTGTCTGAGTAATGATTTGCAAGCGCCGGCCAGCGCGGAAATTGTGTTGGAAGGCTTTATATATCCTGGAGAAACCGCGCGGGAAGGCCCTTATGGCGATCATACCGGCTACTATAACGAAGTTGAAGAGTTTCCGGTTTTTACGGTAGAGCGCATTACCCAAAATAACGCGCCGATTTATCACAGTACTTACACGGGCCGACCCCCCGATGAACCGGCGGTATTAGGCGTGGCGCTAAATGAAGTATTCGTGCCGATTTTACAAAAACAATTTCCGGAAATTATTGATTTCTACTTACCGCCAGAAGGCTGTTCTTATCGAATGGCGGTGATCAGTATGAAAAAACAGTATGCTGGGCACGCCAAGCGAGTAATGCTCGGCGCCTGGTCGTATTTACGTCAGTTTATGTATACCAAATTTGTGATTGTTGTTGATGAAGATGTCGATGTGCGAAATTGGCAAGATGTTATCTGGGCGATGACGACCCGAATGGACCCGGCCCGAGACACGACGATACTGGAAAACACCCCGATAGATTATTTAGATTTCGCCTCGCCGGTGTCCGGTTTGGGTTCTAAAGTGGGTTTTGACGCGACTAACAAATGGCCAGGAGAAACCCAGCGCGAATGGGGCAAGCCGATTGTGATGGATGACGAAGTGGTTAAAAAAGTAGATCAGATGTGGGATGAAATTTTTTCGGATTAGGCTTTTATGGCTTAGAGAACAAATTATAGTATCGATAATGATCATTACGAGAGGTCTATCGGTTCTTGTGTTTCCCTGGAAGGAATCTCCAGTTTTATACCGTTGGCAGAGCCAAAGTACATCAGGAATAAATCGCCCATTCGATCTGGTTCAGCAATTGCCCGTTTTAAGATCCTACGAGCCTCTTCTTCCATTGAAATTCCGTGTTGTGCTGCTCGAGCCTGCAAGCGTTCATAGGTATTGTCATCAAGTTTTCTGACACTAATATTTGCCATGGTTTTATGTCTATTCGGGTGAGGCGGCGTTTTGCCGTAGCCAATAAAATCTCAATAAGGTGATTCGTTCACGCTGATTGGAATTGCCTCGTTGATACGTCGCAGCCTTCAACGGAAAACTATGTGGTGGAAATATTCGGCGATTTTTATTAAGCAATAGCAAGCGTTCTATGTTCTTCCTTAAATTGATAGTCAGTGAGTAAACAATGATCCAGCCATTTGCTCAGAAAATAATTGAGCTGCCATTTGTAATCGCGAATTTCCGTTGTTTTGGATGGATCTTTTATAGCTCGGTTCACGTCGCTGCGGGCGTGGTCGCGTATCACTTCGGCGAGTTGCGCGTCGAGATAAATACGGATTTTTACAGCCGGTTCTAAATAAGTGTCGAGTTGGTGGTTGAAGCAATGGCTTAATTCGATAGTCAGCGTGTGATTGCTGCGTTCCAAAATTTCTATGTATAAAGCCGGTTTGCTTTGAGTATTTCCGACAGCATGTTGGTTATATGTGCATAATTCCGGGATTAATCGGAATAGCTTTTGGTAGTTGGTTTCGCACATTTTTTCCAAGCATAAGGAGGTGTTAACTGGACGGACTAAACTCATTTTCTCAATCTTCCCGGTAACAAGCGCTGGCGCTTGCGGTTTCCCATAAAACAACTTGATCAACATTATAGCCCTGTTGTTTAACATATTGGAATATCATTTTGCTCAGGACTTCCGCTGTGGGGTGTTCGTCTAATGTCATAAAGCGCTCATTATTAGCGATTAAAGAGGGGATGATGGGGTCGTCTTTATGCAATAAAAAATTATGGTCCAGTTGTTCGTCTACAAATTGATCAACACATTGTTTAACGTCGGCAAAATCACAGACCATGGCTTGCTCGTTTAAAGCCGCTTGTTTAATGGAGATTGAAGCTTTTACGCTATGTCCGTGTAGATTCCGGCATTTGCCGGGGTGGTTCATCAATCGGTGGCCATAACAAAAAAAGACTTCTTTGGTGATTATATACATCTATGGAATATCCCCTGCTCCTGGAAAGTTTTTTGGCGGGTAACTAATTTATTAATGTTGAAAGGCGCAGAATATTGATTTGTTGCTGTTATTGCAACCGGATTTTGCGTTTGATGAATATTCTATGCCTTTCATAGGGCCTGTATTGCCGAATCATGGCTTCTCGGATGCAGTCTTCGGTAAAAAATTAGTTTGGGGATGGTCTGGCGAAGGGCGGTTAATTCCCTTTTATGCTTTTAATTGAAGCTGCGATTTCAAACTGTTGATCTTCACTTTTGTTGCAACGGACAACTTCGATAAATGCCGTCATCGGCGGGGTGACTGCGCTTTTCGGCTGTACGCAAACTTCCATCGCCAAGCCGGGTTCAATGGGGGTGTCGGCGATAAATGCAATTCCCGCCCCGCTTAATGAAATACATCTGCCTGTTTTTCGAGTTCCTGAATCGGCAAGTTTATAGGAAATGTCACAGTCAACATCCATTCTTATATAATTGCGTTTTTCATCATATTCAAGCATTTGTAACCTCTGGCTTTACGCCTGTATTTAAAGTCATTATCGGTTTATAGAATAAATTTCAAACAAAGTATAGGCGATTCTTCAATAAATGCGACATATTATACTTCGCGCGGCCGGAGTTGGTGTTTTCTATGAGTCAAAAAATCCTCGATATAAAATCCGCATCCGTGGTTGTGTAAAATAAAGTGGAAATTGTTTCCATTTAATCGCTGACTAATGCTGATAATTTGTGTAATATTTCACACCTTTATAGGCCAGTAGAGATTCTTGGGTATTAAAAGTTATGAGTAAGTCAATTGTCCTGACCGGGATAACAACAACAGGAACCCCCCATTTGGGTAATTATGCGGGCGCTATACGTCCGGCGATTTCAGCCAGCAAGGATGATAATGTCAGACCTTTTTATTTTTTAGCAGATTATCATGCGTTAATTAAATGTCATGAGCCGGAAAGAGTGAAGCAATCCAGTCGGGAGATTGCGGCGACGTGGCTGGCCTTGGGTTTAGATACCTCCAATGCGGTTTTTTATCGCCAATCCGATGTCCCGGAAATTTTGGAATTGACCTGGATGCTGACTTGCGTGACCGCCAAAGGTTTGATGAATCGCGCTCATGCTTACAAGGCGGCGGTTGCTGAAAATGAAGAAGGCGGCGGCAGTGATCCTGATAAAGGGGTAACAATGGGTTTATTCAGTTATCCTGTCTTGATGGCGGCGGATATTCTGATGTTTAACGCTAATAAAGTGCCGGTCGGTAAAGATCAGATTCAGCATATCGAAATGGCCAGGGATATTGCCGCGCGGTTCAATCATCTGTATGGCGAACACTTTGCTTTGCCGGAAGCCGTGGTTGAAGAAAATGCCGCCACAATATTAGGTTTGGACGGCCGAAAAATGAGTAAAAGTTATAATAATACGATTCCGCTGTTTGAAACCGAAAAGAAATTCCGGAAATTGATCAATAAGATCAAAACCAACTCTTTAGAACCAGGGGAGCCGAAAGATCCTGAAGGTTGTACCTTGTTTGGCATTTACCAAGCATTTGCAACGGCGGAAGAAGTGGCTGATATTCGTCAACAATATGCGGACGGCATTGCTTGGGGAGAGATGAAAAGAGTTTTATTTGAAAAAATAAATGATGAAATTATGCCGGCGCGCGAGCGTTATGAAGCCTTGATGCAAGCGCCTGAACATATTGAAGAGCAATTACGCGAAGGTGCGGAAAAGGCCCGGAAAATAACCATGCCGTTTATTCAGGAATTGCGCCAAGCGGTGGGGATTTCTAAAATTTCTTTATAACAAGAATGGGGAGTCAAAGCGGGCTGATTGTGTTTTTTACGGTGCTTAATGAGAGCGCCCGGAATTTTTGATTGGCGTCATGATTTCGTTCGCCTAAGCGTCTATACTCAAAGTTAAAGATGCATTAAAAAGGTGAATGAGATGAGAAGAAAAAACTTAACAATGATTATTTTGGGTTTGTTCATTTTATTGACGCCGACAGTTTATGCTCAATCATTGATCGAAGCTGATAAATTCATTTCATCTGAGTGGTTGGTTTTTTCGGCAGAGGGCATGGCTGTTGAAGACTCAGCTTCTAAACCGGAATATGTTGACGGCACATCGTCAGCCTCAAAATTACGGGCGAGAAGAAGTCATTCAGTTTCCGGTCAAGATGAGGCCGGTTTGACGATATTTTTAGGTATTATCGTTATTGCGGTGATTGTGGTGCTGCTGAAGCCTTTTAGTGAAACCAAATAGTTTTGGCGATTTGTTTCTATTTACTCATCTTAAATAAACCCTACTTGCTCCCTATTCTCTTAAAAATCAATGAAAAATGAATTTGTGCCCGGCCAGCGCTGGATCAGTAATACTGAATCGGAGTTGGGGCTGGGTTTGATATTGGATGCTGAATTCAATCGCGTTACCGTACTTTATTTGGCGACGGGCGAGCGCAGAGTTTATGCGCGGGACAATGCGCCGTTAACGCGGGTGATTTTTGCCGAAGGCGACCTGATAGATACCGCCGATCAAGTGAAAATGACGGTGCAGAGCGTAGAGCGGCAAGACGGTTTGATTCGTTACCGTTGTCTCAAAAACGACGGGCAGGAAGCGGTCATTGATGAGATGGAGCTCAATCATCATATTCAATTTAACCGTCCGCATGAACGTTTATTTACCGGCCAATTGGACCCTAGTCGGTGGTTTGAATTGCGCTATCAAACCTGGAAACGTTTACAGCGTTTGGATAGCGCTGAAAGTAAAGGGTTGCAAGGCGGGCGCATTTCCTTGATTCCGCATCAGTTGTATATAGCGCATGAAGCGGCCAACCGGGCGACGCCGCGCGTCATGTTGGCGGATGAGGTGGGTTTGGGGAAAACCATAGAAGCCGGTCTTATTTTGCATCACCGTTTGTTGAACGGGCTTAGTCGGCGGGTATTGATTATTGTACCGGATAGTTTGCTTCATCAATGGTTGGTGGAAATGCTGCGCCGCTTCAATTTGAAATTCAGTATTTTTGATGAAGCGCGCTGTAGCGAATATCTTCAGCAGAACCCTTTTTCCACCGAACAACTGGTGTTGTGCGGGCAAGGTTTTTTTAGTGAATATCCAGGGCGTCAACAACAAGCTCTGGAAGCTGGTTGGGATATGGTCGTTGTTGACGAAGCGCATCATTTACAGTGGCGAGAAGATAAGCCCAGCGCCGAGTATGTATTTGTCGAACAATTGGCGCAATCGGTGTCGGGACTGATATTGTTAACGGCGACGCCGGAACAGTTGGGTGCGGAAAGTCATTTTGCCAGGCTAAGATTATTGGACCCGGATCGTTTTTACGATTTTAAGCAGTTCTTGAAAGAACAGGAAGCTTTTGAGCCGGTGGCGGCAGTGGCGAACCAATTAATTGCGGGCAAAATACCGGCTGCGGATGAATTAGCGGCATTGCAACAGCGATTAAATTCGGAACAAGTTGACCGCCTGTGTCTTTCCCTGAACGACCCGGAACAATCTGAATCCGCCGCACAGGCTTTGCTCAATGTGTTGTTGGATCATCATGGCGCAGGGCGTATTTTATTTCGCAATTCCAGACAAACTGTAAAAGGATTTCCGGAACGGGAACGTTTCGCTTATCCGCTGCAAGGCCAGGCCCAAGCGGAGCGATTGCAGGATGATCCGTATGTGCAATGGCTGGTCAACAAATTGGGCGATTTAGGAAAACAAAAGGCTTTATTGATCTGTCGACAAGCGGAAACCGTTATTCAGTTATCTCAATATTTGAGAGATCGACATGGCATCGCCAGCGCCATTTTTCATGAAGGCATGACCATCGTCGAACGCGACCGGGCGGCGGCTTATTTTGCTGATGAAGAAAGTCAAGCGCAATTGTTGATTTGTTCTGAAATCGGCAGTGAGGGTCGCAACTTTCAATTTGTCCATCATTTGATTTTGTTCGATTTGCCGGATAATCCGGATTTATTGCAGCAGCGCATCGGCCGATTGGATCGCATCGGTCAGCAAGAAATCATCAAACTGCATATTCCCTATTTGGAAGGAAGTTTTCAAGAGGTTTTGTTCCGTTGGTATGATGAAGCTTTGGATGTATTTCGGAAAAATGCTTCCGGTTCTGCTCAAGTTGCGGACTGTGTCGCAGATAGTTTGGCGCAGTTACGTCTACAATATGATAAAACAAAAGCAGATGCTTTTATTGGGCGTAGCCAAGAATTGGCCGTGCAGATAGAAGGGCTGTTGTATAAGGGGCGGGATCAATTGTTGGAGCTGAATTCCTGCCGCATGGAGGAGGCGCAACAGTTGATTGCCCAAGTGCTTGAAAGCGAGCAGGAAGGCGGTTTATGGCCGTATATGGAAAGCATTTTTGATTGTTATGGCGTTGATGTTGAATATCATTCGCCCGGCTGCCATATTTTACGGCCAAGTGAAAACTTGCGCATTGCGCATTTCCCGTTTTTAAAAGATGAGGGTTTGACGCTGACTGACCGTAGGGAAATCGCTTTGGCCAGGGAAGATATGCTGTTTTTAAGCGATGAACATCCGATGGTGACGGCGGCGATGGATTTGGTGTTATCCAGCGAAACCGGTAATGCCGCGATCAGCGTAGTCAAGCATCCCCAATTAACTCCCGGACGCTTTTTATTGGAGATTTTATTTGTTGCTGCGTGTAGCGCGCCGACGGAATTACAAATCGGTCGTTATTTAGCGCATACCCCGATTCGGGTATTGATTGATCAGGAAACGCAGGATGTAACTGATAAAATCGACCATGAGAATTTAGTGGAAAGCGGAGTCAAATTTGATAAACATCAGATTAGTTTATTCTTGAATCAGCAGCGCGAACATATTTTGGGCATGATTGAATTGGCTAAGCTGCGAGCTGAACAAAGCATGCAAACGCTGGTGGAAACAGCGGGCCAGCAAATGCTGGATAGCTTAAAGTCCGAAACCGAGCGTTTACAAACGCTGCAAAAAATAAATCCAAATATTAAAGATGAAGAAATTGAATTTTTAAAAGAAAAAGCGGAGCTGTCATTCCAACAAATTCAAGCGACGCAACTCAAAATGGATGCCGTTCGTTTCATCATCAGTAGTTGAAAAATAAATGAGGTGGGAATTATGGAGTTTTATCTGGATACCGCTGACGTGATGAAAGTATCGCGTTTTAATCAAAGTTTACCGTTAACCGGAGTAACGACCAATCCGGCTATTTTGGCTCAGTCCGGGATCAGCGTCAGCCAAATGCTAAGCGAAATGTCAGCCATATTAGGCGAGAACGCCCGCTTTCATGTTCAAGTGATTAGCGAATCGGTTGACGATATGATTGACGAAGCCCGTCAATTGTCAGCTTTGCCTTATGACATTGTGGTTAAAATTCCGGCTTCGGAGACTGGAATGGCGGCGATAAAATGTCTCAAAAAGGAAAATATCAATGTGTTGGCGACCGCCATTTACAGCGTTCATCAAGGGTTTCTAGCCGCTTTGGCCGGTGCAGATTATCTGGCGCCTTATGTTAATCGAATTGATAATTTGGGTGCGAATGGGGTAGCCGTTGTCGCTGATTTGCAGCAATTGCTGAATCAGCACAAACCGGACTGTAAAATACTGGCGGCCAGTTTTAAAAGCGTCGGGCAGGCGATGGAAGTGATGAAGCAGGGCGTCGGCGCGATTACCTTGCCGGTGGATGTAGTGGAAAGCATGTTCTCGCATCCGGCGGTGGACCCGGCTTTAAAACAGTTTTCCACGCAATGGCAGGGTCAATTCGGACAACAGCTTTCTTATCAAAGTTAAGCACCCAAGTAGAATTAACCCAGCCTTCGAAAATAGTGATCAATATTAGATATTCTGTATAACAAATTGAAAGCTGGGTTAAAGTGGTTTGACAATCAGCATTGAATGCTAGATACTGAAAACAACCTTGATAGACAAGGTTTTGTTCACTCATTTAGGGGATTCCTATATGAAAAACTATCATTTCGCTGTATTTATCGGGCGTTTTCAGCCTTTTCATAACGGCCACCTTCAGGTGGTTTTGCATGGCCTGGAGCAGGCAGAGCAAATTATCGTCTTGTGCGGTTCCGCGCATATTCCGCCGTCTTTACGTAATCCGTGGTCATTTCAAGATAGAAAGTCCATGATTTTAGGTTCGTTCAGTGAACAGGACGGCAAAAGAATTACGGTTTTACCGCTAATCGATTCGCCTTATAACAATGCAATCTGGATACAGTCAGTGCAAACCATTGTCGCGGGCGTCACTGAATCATTGAATCGAATACCGCATGAACAGCCCAAGATCGCTTTAATAGGTCATAAAAAAGACCAGAGTTCATTTTATTTGAAAATGTTTCCGCAATGGGATTCTATTGAAGTCGGCAATCTGCAAAGCATCAATGCCACAACAATCAGACAGGCGTTTTTTTCCCAAGATGGCGGCGAGAAAGATCGTCAGACTGTTATGGAAAATAGCACACCGAAAGGAACGCAGTTTTTTATTAAGCAATATTATCCGCAACCAGAGCTGGATTATATCGTCGAAGAAAACAGCTTTTTGTCGAAATATCAGCAGGCTTGGGCGGACAGCCCTTATCCGCCGGTTTTTGTAACGGTTGATGCCGTTGTTGTGTTGTCAGGACATGTGTTATTGGTTAAAAGACGGGCCAGGCCGGGCAAAGGCTTGTACGCTTTGCCGGGCGGTTTTGTCGGGCAACATGAACAACTGCTGGATGCTTGTATACGGGAATTGCGCGAAGAAACGCAGTTAAAAGTACCCGAGCCGGTGTTGCGGGGCTCTATTATTCGCAACATGACTTTTGATGACCCTTATCGCTCATGCCGCGGCAGAACCATTACCCAGGCGTTTTTATTTGAACTGGCCGATAGTGAAAAGCTGCCGAAAGTGAAAGGCGGCGATGACGCCGCCAAGGCGTTTTGGTTGCCGCTAGCGGAAGTGGAGCCGGAAATGATGTTCGAAGATCATTATTTTATTATTCGGCATTTATTAGGCGAATAATTTCTAAAGTTTTTTACCCCCTGAGAAAGACTCAGGGCTTCTTATCATTATGGAGGATTTCCAAATGAACCCGATTTTTGACAATATTATCCTTAATACTGATTCTTATAAATCGTCGCATTTTTTGCAATATCCGCCCGGCGCGCAGACTATTTCTTCCTATGTGGAATCCCGAGGCGGTGATTACCCTGAAATCATTTTTTTCGGTTTACAAATGTTTTTAAAAGAATATTTGTGCGCGCCGATCAATCAGGCGATGATTGATGAAGCTGAAATGATTTTGTCCGCACATGGCGTCCCGTTTAATAAAGCCGGTTGGCGTTATATTCTCGATAAACATGGCGGCTATTTGCCGGTGGCTATTGAGGCGGTTCCCGAAGGTCAATTAATGGGTCCTGGGCAAGTGATGTTGCAAATGGTCAACACCGACGAAAATTGTTTTTGGCTGACCAATTATTTGGAAACCATGGTGTTGCGCGCCTGTTGGTATCCAACCACAGTGGCGACCCGTTCGTATCAGTGTAAAAAACTGATTCATCGTTTTTTAACGGAAACTGCTGACGATACGGATGGTTTAACGTTTAAACTGCATGATTTCGGGGCAAGAGGGGTGTCCTCACAGGAATCGGCGGCCATTTCCGGGTTGGCGCATTTAGTGAATTTTCAAGGAACGGATACCTTGGCGGCTGTGTTAGCGGCCAAGCGTTACTATAACCAATCCGCAATGCCTGCTTTTTCGATTCCGGCGGCCGAACATTCAACTATTACCGCTTGGGGACAAGCGCATGAAAAAGACGCCTATGGCAATATGCTCAAGCAGTTTCTCGGCCCGAATAAAGCTGTCGCCGTAGTTAGCGATTCTTATGACTTGTGGAAAGCCTTAGCGATGTGGGGCGATGATTTCAAAACCACCATAAAACAATCGGGCGGCGCATTAATTGTGCGCCCCGACAGCGGCGATCCGGTGGAAATCGTTTTGAAAACCGTTCAAACATTGGCCGGTTATTTCGGCGTTACTGAGAACGCAAAGGGGTATCAGGTTTTACCGTCTTATGTGCGGGTAATTCAAGGCGACGGCGTTAATATCAATAGTATTGAGCAGATTTTGCAAGCCTTAAAAAACGCCGGTTTCAGCGCCGAAAATATAGCTTTCGGCATGGGCGCCGGTCTGCTGCAAAAACTGAATCGAGACATTTTGAAGTTTGCCATGAAAGCGTCCGCCATTAAGGTAAACGGGGAATGGCGCGATGTATTCAAAGACCCGGTGACTGATCCCGGTAAACAGTCTAAAAAAGGCCGTTTGGCGTTGGTTCAAAATGACCAGGGCGGATTGGAAACCGTTCGTTTAGAGCAGCTCAATAATCGTCGGAATTGGCTAAAGCCGGTTTTTAGAAACGGTGAATTGTTACAAGAGTATTCACTGGCTGAAATCAGGGAGAGAGCGGGGCTGTCTTTTTCTTAAGTTAATAAAAGCAATATTCCGGCGCATGGCCGGAATATTCAATTAACTGAGTGCTTCACCCTTTAAATAATTAATGATATAAAAAATCAGGGCGCAGGCTTTAGCCTGCGCCCTGATTTATCAGTTATTTATGTGGTTAGGGCTGGCTATGCCATTGTACGGTTTATGACTCTTCCTTATCTCCGGAGTCGCTAGGCGCCGCCGCCGGTTTTGGAGCTGGCGCTGATTGATTGCTTTCTTCGGTTTCCGGTTTGTTCGGAGTTTTCCGCTCCGCAAATTGATTGGCGTAAGATTTCGGTTGTCGATCACTACTGGGATCATTTCCTGAATCGCCGCCTGATTCGTTTGCACTTTCAGTCCTGTTGTCGGGTTTGTTGTAATTTGGATTGCGTCTTCTGCGATTCGGGCCGCGGCGCGTATTTCTGGGCCTTTTTGGCTTGTTCTCATCAGTCGCCGCCGTTTCTTTATTGGCGTCATCCGCTCGCTTATCGGCATTGGCTTTTTTCGGCGGTTTTTTATCCGATGTCTGGGGTTGACGTTTTTTCTCGTTAGGGCGCGGTTTTTTACGGGTATCCTTTTTTTGTGAGGGCTTTTTGGGCGGGCCTTTTTTCTTGTTAGCCTGTTTTTCCTCAACCTCAACTTGTTCTGCGCTATTGGCCTGTGAACCGACCAGCTTTTGCCAGAAACGCTGAATCAAGGTTGCTGATGTTTTTTTGTTTTGAACAGGCGCAGGAGAGTCCGGTAAAAATTCCTTAATGGCTGGCTGTTCCGCTTTTTGTTGAGCTTGTTTGGCGAATTCCGGAGCGCTGAGTTCTTCTTCCTTGATTTTTTGGTGGCTGGCTATTTCTTCCTCTTCAATGGTTTTAATGCGTTCGATTTCGTAAGCCGGCGTTTCCATTTGTTTGCTGGGTAAGATGACAATATCAACTTCCAGGCGCGATTCAATTTCCTGTATTGCTTTACGTTTTTCATTAAGCAGGAAAGTGGCGCAATCGATGGGCAAATGAGTGACTACGCGCTCAGTGCCTTTTTTCATGGCTTCTTCTTCTATAATGCGTAAAACCGCCAAAGTGACCGATTCGACATTGCGAATCGTGCCCTGGCCTTTACAGCGCGGGCAGGTCAACTGCGTTGCATCGCCTAAGGAAGGCCGCAAACGTTGTCGAGACATTTCCAATAGCCCGAAACGCGAAATACGGCTGGTTTGGATGCGCGCCCGATCGATTTTTAAAGCGTCGCGGAGTTGATTCTCAACAGCGCGTTGATTTTTGTTGGCCATCATGTCGATAAAATCGATCACGAACAAACCGCCCAAATCGCGCAGGCGTAATTGCCGGGCAATCTCATCAGCGGCTTCCAGGTTGGTGGTCAGCGCAGTTTCTTCAATATCGCTGCCTTTAGTGGCGCGCGCCGAGTTAATATCAATAGAGGTCAGCGCTTCAGTATGGTCAATCACGATAGAGCCGCCGGACGGCAACGACACTTCGCGCTTATAAGCCATTTCAATTTGCGATTCAATTTGATAACGGCTGAATAACGGCACATTGTCTTGATAGAGCTTGGCCTTATTCAAATAGTGCGGCATAACCTGCTTGAGGAAGTTTTGCACCAATTCGAAGGAAGATTGCTCATCCAATAAAATTTCGTCAATTTCGCCGCGCAGATGGTCGCGTAATGCCCGGATGATGACATTGCTCTCCTGAAAAATCAGGAATGGCGCGGACTTTTCCGTCCCCGAGCGATGGATGGCTTCCCAAAGCTGCATTAAGTAGTTTAAGTCCCATTGCAACTCTTCAGTGGTTTTGCCGCAACCGGCTGTGCGGACAATTAAGCCCATATCTTCCGGAATTTCCAGACCGGAAATGGCTTCTTTTAAGTCGTTGCGGGTATCGCCTTCAATGCGTCTGGAGATACCGC
The DNA here is from genome assembly GCA_006844585.1 of Methylococcaceae bacterium. Classification (GTDB taxonomy): domain Bacteria; phylum Pseudomonadota; class Gammaproteobacteria; order Methylococcales; family Methylomonadaceae; genus Methylomarinum. The sequence continues at coordinate 20,293 of SPJM01000025.1, forward strand.
CTGCTTTTGGGTTGTTCGGCATTAACACTAAATAAGTGCCAGCCAGGCTGATGTAGGTGGTCAGTGCGGCGCCTTTGTTGCCGCGTTCTTCTTTTTCAATTTGAACAATAACTTCTTGGCCTTCCTTGATGGCTTTTTTACCCGAGGGGGCAGATTCGCCATCACTGCTTTTGTAGTCGGGAGAAATTTCCTTGAAAGGCAGGAAACCATGTTTTTCCGCGCCGTAATTGACGAAGGCGGCTTCCAGGCTAGGTTCGACGCGGGTAATTATACCCTTGTAAACATTAGATTTTTTTTGTTCTTTTGATGGTACTTCAATATCGAAGTCGTAAAGTTTTTGACCATCTACCAATGCCACACGCAACTCTTCGGGTTGCGTGGCGTTGATAAGCATTCTTTTCATTTAGTTATCCTTATTCGTTTCCTGTTCCATATGCTGGTGCGTCGGCAGACTTTTTTGTTAAATATGATGCAATTATCCTTTTTTTCTGAGCGATAACGATAGCTTTAATATAGTTGAGGCTATCGCTTTGTTAGCGCCATCAGTATAGACTCTTTGTGCTTGAGCGATTCAGTGAGAGTATTTGCAGCAGATGCGAAAAAGATCAGCAATTATCGGGTTAATAATCTTGGGAACTGACTGTGGTTTAATAATAATTCTTCAGCTGTTTTTGATGGGCGTTGCGTTGGATTTATTGTTATATTGTCGTCCGGCCTTTAATATAGTTGGAATCAGATCGTTCATCAAGGGTCGAACGATAATACCCAAATTCTTTAATTTCAATTACTTAAACAACTCTTTGTCAATTTTAAACGACAACCGTCTTGAGCTTTAAGTATTTATCATGTAATAAAAAATACATAAACTCTATAAATATATCAATCTTTATCCAATACAGCAATTTAAAGATCAATTATTATCGTAAAATTGTTATCATTAATACATGAATAAAGAATTGAGTGAACCAAAACCGCAGGTTAGATGGATAGAAATAGATCAGGATAATGCCGGACAAAGACTGGATAACTTCCTGATTACCTTACTGAAAGGCGTGCCGAAAACGCGGATATACCGAATTGTCAGAAAGGGCGAGGTTAGGGTAAATAAAGGCCGGGTTGATGTAAAATATCGCTTGCAGGAAAAGGATATTGTCAGGGTGCCGCCGGTCAGAGTCGCGGTCCGGGACAATCAAGTCATTATTCAGCCGACTTTAAAATTCAGTTTGGAAAATGAGATTCTCTATGAAGATGATTATTTTATCGCTTTGAATAAACCTTCTGGTTTTGCCGTACACGGCGGCAGCGGGGTTAATTCGGGAGTGATTGAGGCGTTGCGGCAGTTGCGACCTGAACAGCGATTTTTGGAATTGGTTCATCGTATCGACAAGGATACCTCCGGTTGTTTATTAGTCGCCAAAAAAAGAACGGCGCTGAAAGGATTGCATGAACTTTTTCGCGGCGACGGGGTAAATAAGAGTTATTTAGCTTTATTGGCCGGACGTTGGGAACGTAAAAAGCAATGGGTCGATGCGCCGTTGCGGAAAAATGTTAATAAAGGCGGGGAGCGCTTTGTGGTGGTGAGCCAAACGGGCAAAGCTTCTGAAACCTTGTTTACAAGATTGCAGAAATTTGCCGATGCGACATTGGTGAAGGCTAGTCCGAAAACCGGGCGCACTCATCAAATAAGGGTGCATGCGGCGTGGCTGGGGCATCCTATTGTCGGCGACGGACGCTATGGCCGGGAAGAAGATAACCAGGTTTTTAAGCGGAAAGGATATAAACGACTATTTTTACATGCTCATGAACTACAATTTATTCACCCCGTTACCGAAAACAAGATTCATATCACAGCGCCGTTGCCGGAAACATTACAAACTTTAATCGATCATGAACAGAAAATTTGATTTAATTATTTTTGATTGGGACGGCACTATCGTCAATTCGATAGATTGGATTGTCGATTGTCTGCAATCTGCGGCAAAGGCCTGCGAATGCCGGATACCGGAAGTTGAGGCTGCGAAAAATGTCATCGGCTTAAGTATCGAAAGAGCGATGGATGAATTGTTGCCGGAATTGAATGCCGAAGAAAGAACGCAATTTGTCGGTCATTACAGTCAACGTTTCTTTTCGAAAAGCACCGGAACTGAGGATTTGTTTACTGGGGTGGGCGATATGCTGGAAAATTTAAAGCAGCAAGGTTATTTGTTGGCGGTGGCGACCGGAAAAAAAAGCACAGGGCTGGCTAAAGCCATGCGCGGAACCGGTTTGGAAGATGTGTTTCATGTTACTCGCGGCGCCGATCAAACTGCTTCTAAACCGAACCCATTGATGATTAATGAGATTTTGGCGCATTTATCGGTGGAAAAAGATAAGGCCTTGATGGTGGGCGATTCCATCCATGATTTACAGATGGCGGCCAATGCCGAAGTGGCGGCGGTGGGGGTTACTTGCGGCGCGCATTCCGAAGTGATTTTGCAGCAATATGGGCCGATGGCTTGTTTGCAGCATACTCGGGACATAATGAACATTATTGATTGAAGTTAAGGTAATAACGTGGAAAACCAACAGGAAAAAGTAACACAGGGCGTCAGCCAAAAAAGCGGCTGGGAAAAAGAGGTATTGGAAAAACTGGCTTTTGCCGCGATTGATGAGCAACGAAAAGCGCGGCGTTGGGGTGTTTTTTTCAAATTATTGACTTTCGGGTATTTGTTAATAATTCTTGGCATTGCCGTTTATCCCAAATTAGATAGTCAATTGCTTGGCGAAGAAGACGAATTTCATGCAGCCGTGGTCGATGTGCTGGGAGTGATTGCTGAACATGAAGCCGCCAACGCAGAAAGTATTATTAAAGGTCTGCGCAATGCGGTAAAAAATAAAAAAACCAAAGGCATTATTTTAAACATTAATTCGCCAGGCGGCAGTCCGGTTCAGTCGCGTAATATTTATGATGAAATTTTGCGATTGAAAGAGAAACATCCTGATATTCCGATTTATTCAGTGGTGGGCGATATTTGCGCTTCCGGCGGATACTACATCGCCGCCGCCAGCGATAAAATTTTCGTCAATCAAGCCAGTATCATGGGCTCAATCGGAGTGTTGATGAACGGTTTCGGTTTTGTCGATGTTATGGATAAGCTCGGCGTGGAAAGGCGTTTGTTGACGGCGGGCAACAACAAAGCTTTAATGGATCCTTTTTCACCGGTTAAAGAACAGCACAAACAACATATGCAAGGCTTGTTGAATCAAGTGCATGAGCAATTTATCGATGCCGTCCGTGAAGGTCGCGGCGAGCGTCTGCAGGAAACGCCGGAAATGTTTACCGGTTTGGTTTGGACCGGCGTTGAAGGCGTAAAGATGGGCTTGGCCGATGATTACGGCAGTGTTGATTCGGTGGCGCGTAAGGTGATCGGCACCAAGACCAAAATCAATTTTACCCCGAAAGAAAAGGTTATCGATCAATTTTTAGGCAGAATCGGCACATCGTTCGGGCAAGCATTGGGCGCTATGTTTAAAGAGTTTTCAATGAGGTAACAATTCAGTCTGAATTCATCCAGCTGACATATAATCAATTGACATTTTTAATGCTGTGTTTAATTACTGAGAGGGCGACTGATGCTAATTGATCAAAAAGTCATTGCCGTTTATGGAGGTTGCATTTAATGCATAGGGTCATTAAAACAGTCGCTTTTTTATTGATTTTGACAGCGTCAGGGCTAAGCAACGCCGAACAGATGATAGCTTTATTAACATTGGATGATGCGGTAAAAAAAGTTGCAAAACTAGCTGAATATAAGGTTTTGGCTACTAAAACCGAAACGGATAACAGTCGTAAAGTTTTTGTGATCAAAGTCTTAACGGCTGACGGCATGATTCAATACATCAAGGTCGATGCCGAAACCGGGGAAATAGTCCAATAATGGAGGAGAAATGAGGATTTTAATTGTTGAGGATGAACAAGTATTACGCGAACAAATCAAGGAATTTTTTGCTGACAAAGGCTTTGCCGTTGATACTGCCGGCAACGGAATGGATGGTTTGTATCTAGCTGAGGAGTTCCCTATTGATGCGGCGATCATTGATATCGGTTTGCCTGATTTTTCAGGGATCGAATTGATTAAGAAGTTGCGCGCAGGGGAAAATGCATTGCCTATTTTGTTGCTCACCGCGCGCAGCCGTTGGCAGGATAAAGTGGAAGGTCTGGAAGCGGGCGCTGATGATTATTTGGCTAAACCTTTTCATTACGAAGAATTAATGGCTAGAGTCAATGCCTTGATTCGGCGTTCAAAAGGCAATGCGCACCCGGTGCTGAGCTATGCAAACATCGCTTTGGACACCATTTCTCAAGATGTAACTGTGGATGGCGAGTTAGTTGATTTAACCGCATATGAGTACAAGGTGTTGGAATACCTGATGTTTAGAAAAGGCGAGGTGATTTCCAAAACGGTATTGACCGAACATATATACGATGAAGATTTTGATCGCGATAGTAATGTGATCGAAGTGTTTATCGGTCGTTTGCGCAAAAAAATCGACCCGGACGGCCTCACCAAGCCGATTGAAACCCTGCGCGGGCGCGGTTACCGCGTACCGCTGGAAGACATCGGCTAATCATCTTTATTTAGTGAAATTAAATTCACTCAGTTTTAGGTTAACGCTATCCGCAGGACTTGTGCTGGCGGCGTTTTTTGCGGTGGTGGCTTTTGTTTTGGAAGAAGCTTTTCAGCAAAGCGCCGAGTTGGCCTTGAAAGAAAAATTGCAAATTGAGATCTATTCACTATTGTCGGTGGCCGAGATGGATGAAGCTTTGCAATTGCAAATGCCGGATTTTTTTCATGAACCGCGCTTTTCTAATCCAAGTTCCGGCTTATATGCCGTTATCCGTTTATCCGATCAAAGTCTGGTTTGGCGCTCGGATTCAGCGGTTGGGGTCGACTTACCGGTCAGCAAAGAATTGCCTCAAGGTCAGTTTTCCTTTCAACATATTGAGGCGGAACATCGTTTCGCCTTACACTATGCGGTGATGTGGCGGAATCAACAAGGTTTCGAGCGATCTTATATTTTCTCGGTTGTCGAAGAGGACTCATTTATCGCTCATCAAGTCGCCCGCTTTAGAATGACATTGGCCGGCTGGCTGGGCGGCATGGGTTTTTTGTTGATGTTGATTCAGTTCAGTTTACTGCGCTGGGGACTCAAACCGTTAAGAAAAATCGGTCAAGATCTAACCGAGATAGATGCGGGAATTAAAAATAAGCTGGACGGTAATTATCCGGCGGAATTGTCCGGTTTAAGCGGCAATTTAAATGCCCTGATCAGCAGCGAGCGCGCGCATATGGAGCGTTACCGCAATACTTTGGCGGATTTGGCGCATAGCTTAAAAACGCCGTTGGCGATTTTGCGCGGTTGCGCCGAGTCGGAAATCGTTGATAGCCATACCGTCATGCTGCAAATTGACCGGATGAATGAAATTGTTGAATATCAGCTGCAAAAAGCGGCAGCCAAAGGGCAAAAGCAATTCGCCGGTAGCGTCGAAATCGGTGCAATCATCCACAAAATAATCAGTTCATTGGAAAAAGTCTATAGCGATAAAGCCATCGCTTTTCAATTTGAGGAAATCAAAGGTTGCCGGATTCATTGCGAAGAAGGCGATATTTATGAAATTGCCGGCAACTTACTGGATAACTCGGCCAAGTGGTGCGTACATAGCATCGCTGTAACCATGAAGAAATTGGAAGGCGATGCAGAGCATTCATTATTATTGTTGATTGAGGATGACGGCGAGGGCATTGAAGCAGATAAAATTGACGAAATTCTACAACGCGGCGTCCGCGCCGATGAGCATATTGAAGGGCACGGCATCGGTATGGCCGTCGTCAATGAATTGATTCAATTGATGGGCGGTAAACTAGTCGGCGACCGCAGTGAAAGATTAGGTGGTATGCGTTGGTGGGTGTATTTTCCTTAATTCGGTGTAGACATTCTGTTGACCAAACTCCAGTTGCTCCTGCTTCCCGATTTAATAAACGATGTTGGGTTGATTAACTCGAAATTAAGCACATCGCATTAGAATCCCAACGCCAAATATTATCCGCCGTTAAATGAACCCCGCCCAACCAGCGATTATAATTTGCTAAATCCAACCAATCTCGGCGGCCCTGCAATACAGCCAGTCCGCCCTCAGTGATCAATAAAATCTGATCAGCACAAGGCGGAAGGCTCCATGCTTGATTCCCTTGTAATTCAATCAGCGGTGGGTCGCAATGAATAAACTCATCCAAAATACCCCAAAACACCACATCGCCCAGAAATCGTCGCTGCTCAGTTTGTTGATAACGTCCAAATACTTGCATGGGGTTATACTGGCTCTCATTAATAATGAGTAACGTTTGCTGGGCGGTGCGCGACAAACCGTTTAAAGCGGCAGGATATTCCTCCAACATTCTTAATACCGCGCCGGAAAGAAAAGGCAAGGCTTCAGTGTCCGCATTCAGTAGCTCAAACCATAATCGCGGATCAGCCGAGCGAAATGCCGCCCAGGCATGGGAAGCAAGGGTCAATTGATCTGCCGAGACAGTCTGTTGCAGATTCAATAAATCTTTCATTGCTTGCGGCGATAACATGCCTAAATATTGGTCAACGCATATCAGCGACAAGCGCGTATTTTTATCTTTATGAGCATTAAACCAATCCAGCAATTGCAATAATTGTAATTGATCGTACAAATCATGCTCAAACCACAAAATAACGTGATCGTACTCCCCGTGGGAATACAAAACTTTATCCCTATCGGCAAAGCTTGTTTCGATTGAATCCGGCTCTCCCCAACCGCTATCGCTAATAAACCGGCTGCGTATTTTGGAAAGCTCAGCAAGACTCAAATTTTCAGGTACGGGTCCTTCATGCAAGACATCGCGCCAGGGTAAAAAGTCACCCGCTAAACAAGTCTGCCGCATAATATCGACAGCGCAATCGCCATTAGTGATATTGAGGACTTTTTCCATTATGCATATGACAACAAAGTGATTGCTATCCAGAGAAAACCGAGAGTAGTGATGCCGAAGCTGACCGCAGTATAAACTCGCCAATGATATTTATCCCAGAAATCCGGATCAAAAGCGGCGACCACAAAAACCGAAGGATTAGCAAAACCGCCTATCGCCACGCACCAACAAGCGATTACCGGCAAATCTAAGCCAAGGCCGTAAAACCCCAAATTAAACAAAGCCATTAAGGCATAATCCACATGAGCCCGAATCATGGTGTTGTAATCCACCAGAAATTTCTTATCTATCCCTTCAATAGGAAACCAGCGCGCAAAAGTCATTAGCCAAGCAGATGCAATCAAAGCTATCATACAAGCGACTGCGCCGATTAATAAAATTTCCATATTCACCTTTCATAAACATTTAAACGGCTGACTATGATAAATGATTGACTTTTGTTAATAAAGTCAAAGTAGGGTGGGCGCACGGCGAAACCGTTCTAAAAAGCTGACTATGAAAGCTAGGTCATGCATTTTTTGAGTTATCTGTCATTCTCAGATAATCAAATACCATTCGTACATTACGAGCTAATTTTCGGATTACTGAGGCAACACTATCTTTGCCAATTGCTTTAATTAAACCTGTGGCAAACCTTCTCAGGCATGTTATGTTTTCAGGTCCATGTTTCCTTGATATGTTGCAGCGGTCTTCGTTCCAATTCCAGTCAAGTATGTAATGATGACTTTCAACGCCCCAGTGTTGACGGTTAAATTTAAGAATACGCTCTGCATCTGCGCTTTCTGGTAAATGACTTGTGAGTCCATAAGCTATTTCATGGCTTTGTTTGCCTGTTTTTTTATCGATGGTGTTTCGTTGAATGGCAAAAACCTGACCCACAAATGGAAAGTCGAGGTAGTTGTTTAGTTTAGATGAAACCCAGATTGAACGCGACTCAAGACGGCCGTGTGATAGCTTAAAAGGTTCAGTATAATCGGCAGATTCACGGTTTTCGAAGAGATACTATGATAAAAAACGATCTGAAGGAAAAAAACATAATCAAGCTATATGAGCATTAGGCCGTCATTTAACACGGGTAATTTGGGCATTAATCAAAAATCAAAGGGATTACGAAATGCGTTAATTAGCTAAAAATTACTTGTAAATTCTAGCGGGATGTTCAGGTCTTTGATTTATGATTTTGCCTTTGATAAAGTTGTTTTTTTTAAAATTAATTTATAGGCCATAAAAATATGGCAAGACCACTAAGGCTTGAATTTTCAGGCGCACTTTATCATATTACTTCTCGTGGTAATCGAAGAGAAGCGATATACGAACAAGATATTGATAGTGAAAACTATTTAACTATCCTGTCTGAAGTTTGTAAGCAATATAATTGGGTGTGTTATGCGTATTGTTTAATGGATAATCATTATCACTTATTAGTTGAAACGCCAGAGGGAAACCTTTCTAAAGGAATGCGGCAGCTTAATGGGCGGTATACACAGGCATTTAACCGTGAGTACGGGCGAGTTGGTCATGTGTTTCAAGGAAGGTATAAAGCTATTCTGATAGATAAGGAAAGTTATTTGTTGGAGCTGAGTAGGTACATAGTGCTTAATCCTGTGAGAGCCGAAATGATACATTTAGCTATAGAGTTGCCATGGAGTAGTTACCGGGAAACGATAGGTGAAAAAGTTAAGTCAGAATGGTGTCAATGGCCAATAAAATTGCCCCCCATTCGGCCAATAATTTTGACCCCTTTCAGGTCAAAAAGTCAGGTATTGTTTTTCTGTTTAAGTCGATAACTTTCTCCTCCGAGCATAAAGATTTTAGAATGATGAATCAGCCGGTCAATAATCGGCAC
>SPJM01000250.1 GCA_006844585.1 Methylococcaceae bacterium
GGTTGTGTGTTATTATACTACGTTAATTTTTGGACGATTTTGATGAGAGAAGGATTTCCCGTAGTCATGGAAAATTGCTACATAACTGATTTAATTCTGAACTAACTCTAAATTCATTAATCACATTAGCTTTTCATCTTCTCTAATCTTACACTCTTACTCTTTTCCCCTTTATTTAAAATGCTGGAAGTCAAAAACCTGTTTTGTGAACGTGATGAGCGCGTTTTATTCGGCGGTCTGGGGTTCACGGTTAATCGTGGAGAGGTTTTGCAAATTGAAGGTCAAAACGGCAGCGGTAAAACCACTCTGTTGCGAATTTTATGCGGTCTGACTGAAGCTTATGAGGGCGATATTTTTTGGCAGGGACGACCGATAGATGAAGTTCGGGAAGCTTTTTTTCACGCCTTATTATATGTTGGGCATTTGGCCGGGGTGAAAGCGGCAATGACTGCAGAAGAAAACCTGGCCTGGATGATGCGTTTGGATCCGATGCTGAATAAATACTCGATTGCCGAAGCTTTGGATAAAGTCGGTTTATACGGTTATGAAGATGTGCCTTGTTATGCCTTATCAGCCGGTCAACAGCGGCGGGTGGGTTTGGCGCGTCTGTATCTGAGCACAGCGCCGATTTGGATTTTGGATGAGCCGTTTACCGCGCTGGATAAAAAAGGCGTTGCTGAAAAAGAAGCCTTGATTGCCGAGCATGTTAATTCCGGCGGCGTTGTTATCCTCACCACCCATCACAACTTACAAATTCCCGGAAAGTCTATTCGTTATATGAATTTAGATCAGCAGGCATCGGCGCAATGAGTTTTCTTGTTGCGGCGATACGTCGAGATTTGTTACTGGCTTTCCGGCGTCGTAATGATATTGTCAATCCGCTGGCCTTCTTCTTAATGGTCGGGGTGATGTTTCCTTTAGGGGTCAGCCCTGAAGCTTCCGTTTTATCCGCATTGGCGCCGGGCGTTATTTGGGTGGCGGCATTGCTGGCTTGTCTATTATCTGTAGATGGTATTTTCAGAACCGATTTTGACGACGGCTCTTTGGAGCAAATGCTGGTGAGTCCTCAATCCTTGCATCAATTGGTAATGGCAAAAGTGATTTGCCATTGGTTGATCAGCGGTTTTTGTCTGGCGATGATTTCGCCGTTATTGGCGATGATGTTGTTTTTACCGGGCGAGGGCGTGATGCCCTTGGTGTTGAGTTTGTTATTGGGCACCCCGGCGTTGAGTATGTTCGGCGCTATCGGCGCGGCCTTGACAGTGGGTTTGCGTAAGGGCGGGGTGTTAATCGCTTTATTGGTGTTGCCGTTATATATACCGGTGTTGATCTTTGGTTCCGGTACGGTGCAGGCGGGGGCGATGGGGTTGCCGATTGCCGGTTATTTGGCCTTGTTAGGCGCAATTCTGGTGTTTAGTACGCTGTTGTCGCCATTCGCCATTGTCGCCGCCTTAAAAATTAGTGTGAGAAGTTGAGAGAGAAACATGAAAATTAAAATGCCCAGGTGGTTTTATCAATTAGCCTCGCCGCGTTGGTTCTATGATATTACCAGTATGCTGTTGCCCTGGTTTTCTATGATCGCTTTAATATTGATGATCACTGGTGCGGTTTGGGGCTTGGTATTCGCTCCGGAAGATTATCAGCAAGGCAATAGTTATCGAATTATTTATATTCATGTGCCGACGGCAATTTTAGCGCAATCCTGTTATATGCTGATGGCGGTAGCCGGCGGCATCGGTTTGGTCTGGAAAATGAAAATGGCGCATGTAGTGGCTAAAGCCTGCGCGCCTATCGGCGCTTCAATGGCGGTGTTGGCGCTGGCGACCGGGGCTATTTGGGGCAAACCGACATGGGGCGCCTGGTGGGTTTGGGACGCGCGGCTGACTTCGATGCTGGTATTGTTGTTTCTCTATATAGGCGTGATTGCTCTGACCTCGGCTTTTGAGCACGTAGCCAGCGGCGACAAGGCGGCGGCGGTTTTGGCGTTAGTCGGCGTGGTGAATATTCCGATAATTAAGTATTCAGTGGAGTGGTGGAATACCTTGCATCAGGGCGCGACTTTTACGCTTACCGAGAAACCGGCGATGCCGCCTGAAATGTGGATGCCGTTATTGATAATGGTGATCGGCTTTTATTGTTTTTTCGGGGCGATTTTAATGAGCCGGGCGCGCACCGAAGTGTTGCAGCGCGAAAGCCGCGCCGATTGGGTTAAATCATTGGTGGAGCAAAGTTAAACTTATGGGACATTTCGCATCATTTTCTGAATTTATACAAATGGGCAATCACGGCTTGTACGTCTGGTCATCTTACGGATTGACCCTTGCGGTGATTCTCTACAATATCCTGGCGGCCTATTTTGCCAGACGCCGGTTTTTCAATACAGCTAAACGTCGCTTAAGACGAGAATCAAGATCATCATGACTCCAAAACGTAAAAAAAGACTGATTATCATTTTGGCGCTGGTATTCGGCGCAGGGCTTGCCGTGGGTTTAACCATGTTTGCTCTGAGTCAGAATATCAATTTATTTTATTCCACTAGCCAGATCGCCAATAATGAAGCGCCTGTCGGCAAACGAATGCGGATGGGCGGCATGGTGGTGGACGGCAGTGTTAAACGCGCTTCGGATACCTTACGGGTAAGTTTCGGTTTGACCGATTATGAAAGTGAAGTCACCGTGGTTTTTAGCGGCATTTTACCGGATTTGTTCCGCGAGGGGCAGGGCATTATCGCGCAAGGCAAACTGGATGAAAACGGTGTATTTCAGGCCGATGAGGTGTTGGCTAAACATGATGAAAATTATATGCCGCCGGAGATTGCGGAAACTATGAAGAAAAGACAGGAAGCACAACAATGATTGCAGAATTAGGTGGGTTTTCGTTGATCCTGGCGTTATTTCTTTCTGTCGTTTTAGCGATTGTACCCTTATCCGGCACAATCACCGGCAATGAGATCTGGATGAATTACGCCAAACCTTTAGCGACAGGACAGTTTTTATTTGTTTTGGTCAGTTTTCTGTGTTTAGGTTACGCCTTTGTCGTTGATGATTTTTCGGTGGCTTATGTCGCCAATCATTCCAACAGTCAAATGCCTATGCAATACAAAATCAGCGCGATTTGGGGCGGTCATGAAGGTTCCTTATTGTTATGGGCGTTGATTTTATCCGGCTGGACGATAGCGGTGGCGATTTTCAGCAACAGTTTACCCTTGGATATGCTGGCCAGAGTTTTGTCTGTGATGGGCATGGTGGCGATTGGCTTTATCCTGTTTATGTTGATGACATCCAGCCCGTTTGAACGTTACTTACCCAATTTTCCATTAGACGGCGGCGACTTGAATCCATTGTTGCAGGATTTCGGGTTAATTGTTCATCCGCCCATGCTTTATATGGGGTATGTCGGTTTTTCGGTGGCCTTTGCATTTGCTATTGCGGCTTTATTATCCGGTCAGCTGGACGCCGCCTGGGCGCGTTGGTCCAGACCCTGGACGAATGTGGCCTGGGCATTTTTGGGCATGGGCATCACGCTAGGCAGCTGGTGGGCTTATTATGAATTAGGCTGGGGCGGCTGGTGGTTTTGGGATCCGGTGGAAAATGCTTCATTAATGCCTTGGCTGGTCGGTACGGCGTTAGTGCATTCGCTGGCGGTGACGGAAAAACGCGGGGTATTTAAAAGCTGGACAGTGTTGTTGGCGATTATGGCGTTTTCACTGAGTTTGCTGGGGACTTTTTTAGTGCGTTCCGGGGTGTTGACTTCGGTGCATGCCTTCGCTACCGATCCTGAACGGGGTTTGTTTATATTGGTCTTATTGGCCATTACAATCGGCGGATCGTTAATTTTGTATGCGATTAAAGCGCCGAATGTGCGCAGCGAATCGTCTTTCTCCTGGTTATCGCGGGAGACTTTATTACTGATTAATAATGTCTTTTTAACCGTGATGGCGATGACGGTGTTACTGGGTACTTTATATCCGTTATTGATTGATGCTTTAGGGCAGGGGAAAATCTCAGTAGGGCCTCCGTATTTTAATGCCGTGTTCGTACCGATTATGGGGCTGATGTCAGTAGCCTTAGGGTTATCGGTGGTTGCCCGTTGGCGAAACACCTCGCTGGAAATGGTGCGGCAAAGATTATGGAAACCGGCTGTCGGCAGTTTGCTGATTGCCGCTGTTTTTCCGTTTGTTTATGGCGATGGCTTTGACTTTTCGGTGTTTTTTGGCATGGCGATCAGTCTTTGGGTGATATTCACGGTTGGGCTGGAGTTTGTTTGGAAGTTTCGTCATTCGGCCAATATCGGCAAACGCTTATCTCAGTTATCGATGAGCTATTACGGGATGTTGTTGGCGCATTTGGGGGTGGCGGTCACCGCTATCGGTGTTACCTTGGTGTCGGTGTATAGCCAGGAACGCGATATTCGTATGGCGCCCGGCGATAAAATTGAGGTGGTTGGTTACGAATTTGAATTTCAAGGCAGTCAACGGGTGAAAGGGCCGAATTATTTGGCCGATCAAGGGCAAATTGTGGTGCGCCTGGATAATGAAGAGTTAACCCGTCTGAAACCGGAAAAACGCCAATATAACGTACAGCGCAACATGATGACCGAGGCCGATATTGATGCCGGATTATTCCGAGATTTATATGTAGCGCTGGGCGAACCTTTGGGTGGTGGAGCCTGGGCGGTTAGAGTGCATTATAAGCCTTATGTGCGTTGGTTATGGTTGGGTGGCCTGATGATGACGCTGGGAGGGTTGTTAACCGTCACCGATAAACGCTATCGCAAAAAAGTCATCAATGGAAAAGGAGAAAAATATGCCTAGGTTGATTTTATTTGTGCCGTTGGTTTTATTTTTAATTCTGGGCGCGTTGCTATGGAAAGGCTTGAGTCTTGATCCGAGAGAATTACCCTCGGCCTTATTGAATAAGCCGTTTCCTGACTTTAATCTCACTGCTTTGCGTAACCCTGATCAACCGGTGACAAAAAATGATTTTGCCGGTAAGACGGTATTGGTGAATGTTTGGGCGACCTGGTGCCCATCTTGCCGGGATGAGCATGCGCAATTGTTAGCGATTGCAAAAGAAGGGATGCCGATTATCGGGTTGAACTATAAAGATGAGCGAGATAAAGCCATTACCTGGTTAACGCAACTGGGCGATCCGTATCAATTCAATATTTTTGATCAAATCGGCATGTTGGGTCTGGATTTAGGCGTTTATGGCGCACCTGAAACATATATTGTCGATGCCCAAGGCATTGTTAGACATCGGCATGTCGGGGTGGTGACGCCGGAAGTTTGGACTGATATGAAGGCGATGATCGCCAAGGGGTGGGCGGATGCTGTTCAATAAAGCTTTACTTGGTTTGCTGTTATCGCTGTCGGCGGCAGCACCGGCCTGGGCGGCTATTGATGTTTATCAGTTTGAAAATGCACAGCAAAATGAACGCTTCAATCAATTGGTTGATGAGCTGCGTTGCCCTAAATGTCAAAATCAAAATTTAGCCGATTCCAACGCGGAAATTGCCAAAGATTTACGCACCAAGGTTTATCAAATGATACAGGCCGAAAAAAACGATGAGGAAATCGTTGATTATATGGTGGAGCGCTATGGTGATTTTGTGCTCTATGAACCGAGGGTTTCAGCGCAGACCTTTATGCTTTGGTATGGGCCAACCATTCTATTGGTTTGCGGTTTGATAACGGTGTTTTTTATTATTCGTTCGCGCAAAAAGAAACCGCTTCTGGAAAAGGGGGGACAAACCTTGGATGAACTTCAGCAAAAACAATTAGACGCTTTACTCACTGAAAGCAAGGATATAAAGAAATGACAGGTTTGTGGTTAGGCATCATAGCGTTATTGTTGTTGGCGTGTCTGATTTTGTTTTTGCCGTTAATGCCGTTTTATCGACGCAGAGTTTTTGAAAAGACCGGTCATCAACAAGAAAATATAGGCATTTTCAAAGATCGACTGGAAGAGCTGGAAATTGAAAAAGATCAGGGGAATATAGATGAAACCGCTTTTCAGCTATTGAAGACAGAGCTGGAAAAATCGTTATTGCAAGATGCCGGTTCAGCTGAAATCAAAACTTTACAGCATCATCAAGTGAGCGGGCAGCATTGGATGGTGATCAGCTCTATTGCTTTAGCCGTGGGCGTTGGTAGCTTGGGTATGTATGTTAAGATAGGTCGTAGCGATGATTTAGCGATCTTTATGGCGGTTGGCAATCAGGCGACGCACAATCAAACGGTTGCCACAAAAGAGCCACAGGGCGGTCAGGCAGCTCCGGATATGACACAAGCAGTGGCTATGCTGGAAGCCAAGGTTAAACAAAATCCTGAAGATACACAAAAGCAATATTTGTTAGCCAATAGTTATGCTGCTATCGGCCAATTTGATAAGGCGGCTGTACTCTATGCAAACATGGCGGAAAAAGCCGGTGCTAATAGTGAAGAATATGCAAAATTATTAGGCGCCCGTGCGCAGGTGGTCTATCAGGCTCAGGGCGAACGCTTTACCGATGAAGTTAAACAAGCGATTGATCAAGCCTTGGCGGCTGATCCTCAAGAAAGTTCAGCGTTAATGATCCTGGGCATTCAGGCATTTAGAACTGAGCAATATGAGCAGGCGGTTGAGTTTTGGGAACAATCTTTGGTAAAGGCGCATCCCGGCCAGAAATCTCAGTTTATCGAGCCAGCTATTGCAGCGGCTAAGAATAAGTTGGGGCTTGCTCAACAGCCCACAACCGTGGCAGCGGCTAAGCAGACTACTGACAATAGCGCAACAGCCGCTAAATCAGTGGTGATTGATTTGTCTTTGGCGGAAGCTTTGCGTTCCAAGGTGAGTCCGGAGGCGGTGATTTTTGTTTTCGCTAGACCAGTAGGCGGACGTATGCCGTTAGCTGTTGAGCGGATCAAAGTGCGCGATTTGCCCAGACAAATAATTCTGGATGACAGTAAAGCCGCTATGCCGACCGCTAAATTATCATCTGTGAATGAAGTTGATATTACGGCTCGGGTTTCTTTATCCGGCCAGCCGATGGCGCAAAAAGGCGATTTGTATACTTCAGTGGAAAAGTTGGCGCTTGTCGGGCGAATGCAAATGCAGTTGGTGATTGATAAAGTAGTTGAATGATAAGGATTTGAGTTGAAAAACAGATCAATAATCAGCGTGTATGCGGCAGCTTTGTTTTTACAAGGTTGCTTTTTAACCAAAGCGGTTACCGTCCCTATGCGCGTTGGCGGAGCGGTGTTATCAGTCGTGCCGGTGGTCGGCGATGCTTTGGATGAGGGCATCGATACCGCCGCCGATGCAGTGGATGAAGTGCCAATTTAGATCAAGTCGTGTTTAATCGGTGAAAGCAGGTATGTTAAGATTAGCTCATGAATCAACCCCACGACCAAGCCAATAAACTGCTGTTTTCCGATCGCATACCAGATTGGATTAAAGAAGGAGAGGCCAGAGGCAAAGTCCTGGGTGAAGCTGAAACTTTGCTAAAGTGACTGACTTTAAAATTGGGTGAATTGTCGGATGCCAACAGAATGAAATGCAGTTCCTTAACTATCCTTTTGCATTAATCGAACCCTATCATTTTCTATGCAGTTGAGATCAATCTTTCGGCAATTTAGATGGATTTACGGAATCATGTTGACGGTTTTCGTTATTTCTCTATCGCTCTGGTGGCAAAGCCGCGATTTGATTCCCGACAAAATTACCCTGGCCGCCGGGATTAAAGGCGGTCAATATTATGAGTTGGCTAATTATTTAAAAAGTCATTTAGCCGAGCGCACCGGCAGCGCTGTGAAGGTTTTGGAAACCGTCGGCTCACAAAATAATACCGAATTATTATTAAGCGGCGAGGCGGATTTTGCTATATTGCAGCTTGGCCCTTCCGGGATTCAAGACTTGCCGTTATTAACGCCTTTGTTCGCCGAACATGTTTATATCATTGCGCGCAAACAAACGGGCATTCATCAACTGACTGATCTAAGCGGTCAGCATGTGGTGCTTAATGCCTTGGGTTCAGGAATGTTGGCCAGCGCCAAGCAATTAATTCGTCATTACAGCGGCGACTTAAACGCTATTCAAATCAGTTATGAACATTTTTCCGCCTTAGCAATCAATGAAGAATTGGATGCGGCGATTATTACTTCAGGCGTGATGAACCCCGGCCTGGAAAAATTACTGTTAAGCGGCGAATTTCAATTATTGTCCATTCCGGAAGCTGAAGGTTTAGCTTTAAGGCAGCCGTTTTTTTCCGCATACACAATTCCGCAAGGCGTTTATCGAGGCGGTAACCCGGCGATTCCCGCACAGCCGGTAAAAACAATTTCTACAATAGCGGTGCTGGCGGCCCGAAAAAACATATCGCCAAATATGGTTGAGGCGATGCTCGATGCGCTATATCTTTCCGATGCTTTTTTCAAATTTCCCGGCGTATACAATAAAGGCGAAGCGAAAGCATGGGATGTTTTGCCCAAGCATCAATATTCAGCGGCCTATTTCAATCCCTATGAAGGCATTGATTTATTAGCTTCATTTATGGAATCGATGGCGGCTGGAAAAGAGTTGTTATTTGCAATCGGGGCGGCTTTTTATATGATTTGGGAGCGTAACCGGCGTAAAAAAGAAATCGCTCTTCTAAAGGCGCTTAAGCAGCAAAAAGAACGCTTGGATTATTTTCTGGATAAAACCATTGTAATTGAACGTCAACAATTGCACGAAAAAAACCCTCAACATTTATATCAGTATCTTGAAGAAGTCACTAAAATTAAATTGGAAGCTTTGGAAGAGTTAACTGATGAGGATTTACGCGCCGATAGGGCATTTTCGATTTTTTTGATGCAGTGCGCGAATTTAACCTTGAAAATCCAGAATCGGATTCATCATTTGTCTCAGCATTAATCTGAGTGCAAAATTGTTTGAATATATTTTACTTTTATACTTCACGCCGAAATGTTAATAGGTCGGACTGAAGTCCGACCTATTTTAATGATTTATCTTTTTCCTATTGAAAAAGGAGAAAAGTCAATGCGGTTATAGATTATTGAGTCCAAGTATCCCGTAAAGTTACTGTACGGTTGAAAACCAGTTTCTCGCTGCTGCTGTCTTTTGAGTCTACGCAAAAATAACCGGTGCGCTCAAATTGATAGCGGCTTTCTATAGGCGCGTCGGCCAAACTGGCTTCAACTCGACAGTTTTCTAAAATCTGTAATGAGTCGGGGTTCAAAGCATCCAGAAAATGACTTTCAGCATCCGGATTCGGCGTTCTGAATAAACGGTCATATAAGCGAATTTCAGCGGGCAGCGAGTGCGTTTCTGAGACCCAGTGGATAACGCCTTTGACTTTACGACCTTCCGGTTTTTTGCCTAAGGTGTCAGGGTCATAACTGCAACGCAGTTCAGTGATATTGCCGTCGGCATCTTTAATGATTTGCTCGCACTTGATGACATATGAGCCGCGTAAACGAACTTCGCCGCCTTCCACCAAACGTTTGAATTTTTTGGGCGGGTTTTCGGCGAAATCATCTTGTTCTATATAAATCACTTTGGAAAAGGGCACTGCTCTTGTCCCAATTTCCGGTTTTTGCGGATGGTTAGCAATTTGATAGACTTCTTCCGCAGTATTGTCGTAATTTTCAATGACTACCCGTAGCGGCTTTAAAACAGCCATACGACGCGGCGCATGTTCATTCAAGTCTTCGCGTATTGAGTTTTCCAACACGCCCATTTCAATCCAGGAATCCTTTTTGGTAACGCCTATGCGTTCACAGAAATCGCGAATTGATCCCGGAGTGTAACCGGCCCTGCGCATACCGGCGATGGTCGGCATGCGCGGGTCGTCCCAGCCGTTGACATGGTTTTCGGTCACTAGTTGATTAAGCTTACGCTTACTCATTACTGCATATTCCAATTGCAATCGGGCGAATTCGATTTGCTGGGGGTGACAAGGCGTTTGCAATTTATCCAATACCCAGTCGTAAAGCGGTCTGTGGTCTTCAAATTCCAGTGTGCAAATAGAGTGAGTAATGCCTTCCAGTGCATCGGAAATGCAATGGGTGTAGTCATACATTGGATAGATGCACCATTGATCGCCGGTGCGTTGATGATGCACTTTACGAATGCGGTAGATGGTTGGGTCGCGCATATTGATATTCGGTGAAGCCATGTCGATTTTGGCGCGTAAAACGTATTGGCCTTCTTCAAATTCACCGTTTCGCATGGCTTCAAACAAGGCGAGGCTTTCTTCAATCGGGCGGTTACGATTTGGGCTTTCCTTGCCTGCATCAGTTAAAGTGCCTCGGTATTCGCGAATTTGCTCGGCGCTTAAGTCATCGACATAGGCGTCGCCCGATTTAATCAGTTGCACCGCATAGTCATAGAGCTGTTGAAAATAATCGGAAGCGTGATATTTTGCCGTCCATTCAAAGCCTAACCATTGGATATCTTTCTCGATGGCTTCCATGAATTCGACGCTTTCTTTTTCCGGATTGGTATCGTCAAAACGTAGATTACAGGCGCCCTGGTTTTCTTCTGCAAGCGTGAAGTTCAGGCAAATGGATTTGGCGTGGCCGATATGTAAAAATCCATTGGGTTCGGGTGGGAAACGGGTGGTCACTTGACCGTTGTTTTTGTTCTCTGCAAGATCTGCAGCGATAATATGTCTGATGAAATTGGCTGAAACAGGTTTCTCTGAATTCGACATTAAATTTTCCGAAATTGAAAGTTGCAATTTGTTGACTACGCAAGAAAAACGGTCAATTTTAACTTTTTTCCTTGTGCAGCACCATTCTTTTTAATCAGTCAGGCTGGAGAATCTAATGGCTAAACGTAGGCTTGTGAATTATCGATGAAAGTCGAAAAATAGCGCTGCGCAAGTTCGCGGTAAAGCCTTCGAAAAGTTATAATGAATGAAATTTTGTACCGTGGCCGCGCGAAGTATATTTATAAAGGCGGCTGCTTAGGCCCGGTGGTGAGGATTTTAACCTGATCGCCGCAAGATAATTGGCCTGTATGGCTGTGTAAGGCATTTTGACCGAAATAAACCTGTTTATTCCATTTGCGTGATCGACTTAAGGTGAGCAAAGGTTCTTTGCCTTGTTCGGCGGTTTCTTGATTAATGGTCGGGACAGCGCAACGAGAGCACGGTTTAGGGAGTCTGAAATTAATACCGCTGATGCTGACTTCCCGCCAACTGTCTTCGGCATAAGGTTCGCAACCCGAAAT
Organism: Methylococcaceae bacterium; assembly: GCA_006844585.1. GTDB lineage: Bacteria > Pseudomonadota > Gammaproteobacteria > Methylococcales > Methylomonadaceae > Methylomarinum. The sequence continues at coordinate 11,217 of SPJM01000250.1, forward strand.
GACCAGATTCGGGCGAAAACGGTTCATCGGTAAATCTTCTTGCATGGCGTGGTTAAGCGCATCTAGTGAAGATTGTGAAATAATTAAAAAAGGAAAGCCATCTGAAAAAGCGGTCTGATCGCTTGCTAGCGCATAATTCGGGTCAACGCTGCGTTTTTCTGTTTCGGGGAGATAAACCAAACGACAGGGTGTATTGAGAAAATCGCTAAACCATTGGTCAATTTCAAGACTTACTGGATTGGCCAGGCATTGGTCTTTCCAAATATTAACGGAAATTTGTTCGGAATCGTGTTCGGTCTTATCTAAAGGGATGCTAATCTTGTCATTAGCCGGGGCGCTCAAGATTAAGTTGTTATCGTCGATTTGCGTTTTAATCAAAGCCATTTCGGGTAGTCGGCGTTGACTTAAAAATTGCTTGTTTTCATCAATCAGCATCCATTTACGATCATAGCGCAGACCCTTGTCATCAACATCCCAGCTTTCTATATTGATGCCGGCTAAAGATTTTACGGGGTAGATAATTATCTGACTGAGAGTGGGTGAAGCCATATTTAGAGAGTTACAAAAAGTTTTGTAAACGAGTGCTGACCTAACTGAAAACTAAATTGCTTTGGGTCGATAGCAAATAATTACCGAGAGAGTTCTGGTAGCGCTGGAATTTCAGACCGTATTGCAGTTCAGGGATATTTTGTTTGCGTACAATGATCGATTCAACCTCGAATTTTCGGCCGTCTGAAAAAAAGATTTGTAAATTAACCTTTTTATTCACTGCTAATTTTTCCGCGCAGCTAATAGATACGCCTTTGCTGCCAATGTCTAAAAGCTTGACCATAATTCTATTTGTGCTGAACATCTTCTTTTCGATCAGGATGACAGTAATATCCTCGCGGACGTAGCGGACAGTCGTTCGGCGGTTATTATCGGTGATATCAGCATCAAAATATAGCATTCGTTTTTCCCTGCTTTGGTGTTAGGCCGCTTTAAAGTCTGATGTTGGGGTTACTTGTTTCGATTAGGCGAAACAAGATACACAACGACTATTCTTATTAAGCCGGAGTTTTATAAGAAAAAGGCTGTGAAAATATATTCAATGCACCATATTAATGAGGCTGAAAAAATATTCAATAACTATTCCGCTATTTTTTTTACACAATCCACTATGCGGATTACACTATAGCGTTTGGATACATTATCATTATTGATCTATGTCGGATTTTAACAAAATTATTACAACTTCATTTTTCTTCATTATTCTAGGCGTTTTTGGAAGTTTGTCCGCCAAAGCTGCCGAAAACAAAGCATTAAATGTCGTTTATTTGACACAGATGCTGGAAATTCCTGCAGCTTTATCGAATTTAGATCCGGTAATTCAGGGTAAAGGAAGGCTAGGGGCGGAATTAGCGACTGATGATAATAATACTACCGGTAAATTCACCGGGCGCCAGTATAACTTGAAAATCGTTAATGTTGCTTTGGATGAAGATTTATCCGCTGTGTTTAAACAACAAGTCTCAACTGAAGATCAGTTGATTATCGTTAATTTAAAAGCTGATGCTTTACGTTCTATTTTGAAACTTCCTGAAGCACAGGGAAAGTTATTTTTTGATGCGGCAACGCGTGACGATAGCTTTAGAAATGCTCAATGTGCGGGTAATGTTTTACATTTATTGCCCAGTCGAGCGATGCGCGCCGATGCATTGGCGCAATATATGTTGAAAAAAAGATGGCGGAAATGGTTTTTAGTCATCGGTTCGCAACAGGAAGATCGTCTATTCGCGGCGGCTGTTAAACGTTCGGCGAAAAAATTCGGAATGAAAATTATTGCTGAAAAAGTATGGGAACATAGCTATGATGCTCGCCGGACAGCACAATCCGATGTGCCGGTGTTTACTCAGGTAGGTGATTATGATGTATTGGTCGTAGCGGATGAACAAGGCGTGTTCGGCGAATATTTGGATTACCGAACCTGGTTGCCCAGGCCGGTAGTCGGAACCCAGGGTTTAGTAGCGACATCCTGGCATAGAACACATGAGCAATGGGGCGCCGTGCAAATGCAAAATCGCTTTAAAGAACAAGCCGGGCGGTGGATGGAAGAAGAAGATTACGCTGCCTATTTGGCGGTTAGAGCCATTGGGGAAGCTGCGGTTAGAACGCAGTCTAACGATTTGACGACAATAAAAAATTATTTGTTGGGGGATCAATTAGCGCTGCAAGGTTATAAAGGCAAGGCTTTGTCATTTAGGCCTTGGAACGGCCAGCTGCGACAACCGGTTTTATTGGCCGCGCCTCGCTCTTTAGTCGGCGCGGCGCCGATTGAAGGATTTTTACATCCGCTTACGGAAATGGATACGCTGGGCTATGATAAGCAGGAATCTAATTGTCATTGAGGAGAAACGATGATTCGGGGAGAAAAGCCGAAAGGCATTCGGGTTACAACGTGTTGCGATCGGTTAAGAGGATGGGTTTAGGCGATGAGTATAATTGATGCTTTAAGCGTTGAAAATTTGAGCTTTGCGTACGGAAAAAAGAAAGCGTTGGATAATGTCAGTTTTGCCGTGGGTTCAGGGCAATGTAATATTTTGTTGGGGCCGAATGGCGCCGGTAAAAGCACATTATTTGCATTGATTACCCGTTTATATGATAGCCGAGAAGGCAAGATTACCTTGTGCGGCTATGATATCAAAAAACAAAGCCGACTAGCCTTGGCGCAACTGGGCGTGGTGTTTCAACAAACCACATTAGACCCGGATTTATCGGTGTTGCAAAATTTACGCTACCATGCCGCCTTGCATGGTTTAAACGGTAAAATAGCCCGGCAGCGTATCGAAGAAGAGTTAACTCGGCTGGATATGTTTGAGCGTCGTAAAGAAAAAGTGCGGCATTTGAATGGCGGTCATAAACGTCGGGTGGAAATTGTCAGAGCTTTATTGCATAAGCCGCAGCTATTATTATTGGATGAGCCGACTGTTGGATTGGATGTGCCGAGCCGCAAGGCGATTGTCAAACATGTTCATTCACTGGCGGAAGATTATGGTCTGGCGGTGTTTTGGGCGACCCATTTGATTGATGAAATTTATTCGGAGGATTTTTTGACCGTGATTCACCAGGGGCGAGTGAAAGCGAACGGCGATATTAATACCGTTTTAGCGCTGACCGGAGCTGATAATATTCACCAGGCGTTCGCGCAGTTAACCGGTCGGGAGGCGGCATGAGTTTTTTACATTATTGGCGGGCGATGTGGGGTATTATCGGTCGTGAATTATGGCGTTTTGTCAGGCAGAAAGAGCGTTTTATTTCTGCCTTAGTGCGGCCTTTGGTGTGGTTATTTGTTTTTGCCGCCGGGTTCCGGGCGGCTTTGGGGATTGCTATTGCGCCGCCATATGAGACTTATATCCTCTATGAAGTATATATTACGCCGGGCTTAATCGGCATGATTCAGTTGTTTAACGGTATGCAAAGTTCCTTATCAATGGTTTATGATCGCGAAATGGGCAGTATGCGCATTTTAATGGTGGCGCCGTTGCCGCGTTGGTTTTTATTGCTGTGTAAATTGATCGCCGGAACCGCCGTTTCCATTCTGCAAGTTTACGTGTTTTTAACGATCGCCTGGTTTTATGAAATACAAGTGTCGTGGGTGGGTTATTTGTGGGTTTTGCCTGCTCTAATGCTTTCAGGAATGATGTTGGGGGCTTTGGGTTTGTTGTTGTCTTCTTTCATTAAGCAATTGGAAAATTTTGCCGGGGTAATGAATTTTGTTATTTTTCCGATGTTTTTTATGTCTACCGCGCTTTATCCGTTGTGGAAACTGAAAGAATCCAGTGAATTGCTGCATAATTTGGCGATGTACAATCCTTTTTCGCAAGCGGTTGAATTGATCCGTTTCGCCTTGTATGAGCAATATAATGAGTATGCCTTGATTTATACCTCGGTCGCTTTTGTTATTTTTATTGCGATCGCCATCGTCGGTTACAATCCGTCTAAGGGGATGATGGTGCGTAAGGGGAGAGGGTAATGTATTTTTTGATCTGAAAAAAGGAGGACGTATGCCTTACTTAAAGCTAAAAACCAATTTAGAGTTAGATAAACAACAATCGCCGGAATTATTGGCTAAATTGTCGAAGTTGATGGCCTCGGAAACCAGTAAGCCCGAGCGTTACGTGATGGCGGAATTGTCATCCGGTCACGATATGTTGTTTGCAGGCAGCGATGCGCCGTTGGCATATTTGGAATGTAAGAGCATCGGATTGACATCCACTCAAGCCAAATCCATATCTTCGGCAGTGACCCAGTTGCTCAATGCCGACTTACAAGTGGATGCAGACCGGATTTATATCGAATTCAGCTCTTGTTCCGGCGAGTTTTGGGGATGGAATGGCGGAACGTTTGCTTAACCCGGCTTTGTCTTGGATAAGTTATAAGCTACGTTCGTATGGCGCTAGAGTGACAAGGCTGGGTTAATTAAAGTTATTCAAATTATTTTGATTACGCTCATGTAATTGAATATTGATAATTTTCAACGCTGCTGAAACGGCTGCGAACACCTGGTTGGCATGTACGCCCCGCGTTTTTCGAAGACCGTCAACACAATCCCAGGTGATGATGCATTCCGTTAAGGCATCGCTGTGGCCGCCGCGGGGTATTCTCACTTCATAATCAGCGAGATCAGGAAGCTTATAATGATGATGTTCTTCTAAAATTTTGTTGATGGCGGCCATGAATGCATCGAAGCCGCCGTTGCCTGAACCCGCTTTATAATGCGATTCACCGTTAACGATGACATGGATGCTGGCGGTGGCCGGTAGATCGTAACCGCTGGAAATAGAACAATTCAATAATTTGATATGCTGATAGCTGTTGCTTTCTAAAACATCAGCAATGATAAAAGGCAGATCTTCGGTGGTGATGATTTGTTTGGAATCGCCTAAATGAACAATTTGCGCCAATACTTTCTTCTGGTTTTCTTCGGAAAGTTCTAAGCCCAATTGTTCCAGGTTTTTTAATAATGAAGCCTTGCCGCTCATTTTACCCAATGCGTAGCTGTGGCTGCGGGAAAAACGTTCGGGTCCTAACTCGGTTTTATAAAGTCCGCCCTTATTATCGCCGTCTGCATGAATGCCGGCTGTTTGGGTGAAAACATCGGCGCCGATCACCGGCGCATTGGCGGCGACCCGTTTACCGGAGAAGTTTTCCACCATATTGCTGATTCTAAACATATGACTTTCGTCTATGTTGATATCCATATTCATCTTATCGCGCAGCACTACTGCGACTTCTGCAATAGATGCATTGCCAGCGCGTTCTCCCAGACAATTGACTGTGCAATGGATAGCGCTGACCCCGGCGCGCACCGCCGCCATAACATTAGCAGTGGCCAAGCCGTAGTCATTATGCGGGTGAAAATCGAATTGTAAATCCGGGTAACGCTGGCACATGTCATGCAGGCTGTCGTAAACTTCGTCCGGCGACATGACCCCTAAGGTATCGGGCAGCATAAAATGATTAATACCGGCGTTCTTTAAGCTATCCATTAGCTTGAAAACATAGTCGGGGCTGTTTTTATAGCCGTTCGACCAGTCTTCCAAATAGACATTGACGGTTAAACCTTTACTGATGGCGTATTCTATTGTTAACAGAATTTCCGCTACATGTTCGGCCAAACTCTTTTTTAATTGTTCCCGACAATGTTTCTCGCTGCCTTTAGTCAGCAAATTGATGACTTGTCCCCCGGCTTCAATAATCCAATCAACGCTGCGATGATGATCGACAAACCCGAGCACCTCGACGCGACCGTCAAAGCCTTCTTGCTTTGCCCATTTGTTGATTCGACTGACCGCATCTTTTTCGCCGTCGGAAACGCGCGCCGAAGCGACTTCAATGCGATCAACCCGTAACGATTGCAATAAGACTTTCGCAATATTTTCCTTCTCATCTGGCGAGAAAGAAACCCCTTGGGTTTGCTCGCCGTCGCGCAGGGTGGTATCCATTAATTGGATGTGACTAGGGGTGCTGCTCATGATTTAGCGCTTATGTCCAAAGCCAAGGGAAGTTTTGTTTATGCATTTCTTCGTATTGGCTGATTTTGTCTTCATGCTTTAAAGTCAAGCCTATATCATCCAAACCGGCGAGTAGGTTTTCTTTTCTGAACGCATCGAGTTCGAAACTAAAACCGTTGCCGCCCGGCGTCGTAATGGTTTGTTGCTCCAAGTCAATTTCAAAAGAAACGCCTTCATTGCCGGTAATTTCTTCCATTAATGCGTCCAATTGGTGTTGGGCGGCGATAATGGGCAAAATGCCGTTTTTAAAACAGTTGTTATAAAAAATATCGGCATAGCTGGTGGAGATGATGGTATTAAAGCCGTAATCAGCAATCGCCCACGGAGCGTGTTCACGGGAAGAACCGCAACCGAAATTATCGCCGACCACTAAGATTTTCGCATCTTTAAACACGGCTTTGTTTAATTCAAATTCCGGGTTGTCGCCGCCGTCGGCATTAAAGCGCCAATCATGGAACAAGTGTGCGCCGAATCCGCTGCGTTCAACTTTTTTCAAAAATTGTTTGGGGATGATTTGGTCGGTATCGACATTGCTGCGGTTCATTAATGCGGCAATGCTGTTATGTTTTGTATAGGGTTGCATTATGATCTCTTACAGTTCGCGAATATCAACAAAATGACCAGCTGCGGCCGCTGCCGCCGCCATTGCCGGAGAAACTAAATGGGTGCGGCCGCCTTTACCTTGGCGACCCTCAAAGTTTCTATTTGAAGTCGAAGCGCTGCGCTGACCGGGAGACAATTCATCGCCGTTCATCGCTAAACACATGGAGCAGCCGGGTTCGCGCCATTCCCAACCGGCTTCGGTCAGTATTTTATCCAGGCCTTCTTGTTCTGCTTGCTCTTTAACGTGATAAGAACCGGGTACGGCAATAGCAGTTACGCCATCGGCGACTTGTGTGCCTTTGGCGACTTCGGCGGCGGCTCGAAGATCTTCAATACGACCATTAGTGCAAGAGCCGATAAATACCAAGTCGATTGTAATATCAGTGATTTTGGTATTAGGCTGCAAGTCCATATATTCCAAGGCGCTGCTGCAGGCGAGTTTTTTACCGTCATCATCAAAAGAGTTCGGATCCGGCACAACACTGTTGACAGCCGCAACTTGTTCGGGCGAGGTGCCCCAAGTGACTTGCGGTGCAATTTCTTCACCGTTTAATTCCACTACAGCATCGAATTCAGCGCCTTCGTCGCTAGGTAAGCTTTGCCAGTAGGCCATTGCCTGTTCCCAAGCATCGCCTTTAGGCGCAAATTCCAAACCGTTCAAGAAATCATAGGTTTTTTGATCCGGCGCAATCAAACCGGCGCGCGCGCCTGCTTCAATCGCCATATTACAAAGCGTCATACGGCCTTCCATGCTTAAATCCGAAATGGCTTCGCCGGCATATTCAATCACATAGCCGGTGCCGCCGGCGGTGCCGATTTTGCCGGTGATCGCCAAAGCAATATCTTTAGCGGTGGCGAATTTAGATAATTTGCCGTTGATTTTAACCAACAGGGTTTTGGATTTTTTCTGCGGCAAAGTTTGAGTCGCCATCACATGCTCAACCTCAGAAGTGCCGATGCCGAAAGCCAATGCCCCGAAAGCGCCGTGAGTCGCGGTATGACTGTCGCCGCAAACCACCACCATGCCTGGATGAACAAACCCATGTTCGGGAACAACAACGTGAATAATGCCGTTGTTCGGGTTTTTCATGTCATACAGATTTAAACCGTTTTCATGGCAATTATCGGCCATGGTTTCGATTTGTTTTTTGGCGATAGGGTCGGCAATCGGCAGATCGCGATCTTTGGTCGGAACGCAGTGATCCATCGTAGCGAGAATACTATGAGGGTTGCGAACTTTCAGGCCCGAAATGCGTAAACCTTCAAACGCTTGAGGGCTGGTGACTTCATGCATCAGATGGCGGTCGACATAGATCAAGGGCGCTTTCCCTTCTTCATCGACAACCAAATGCGCATCCCAAATTTTTTCATACATGGTTCGTTTCATAGAATATCCCAATACTTTGTAACAGGCTTTAGTCAACCTGTGGTGATGCAGTGTAAAATTTAACCCGTTATTATCGCTTATTTTTAGGTGGGTTTGCAATTTATTGGGATTTGGTTTTTGTTAACCGATCTATTTTCTTTTTTGTTCAATTGTGATTCTAGTCATTGACTTAATTCTTTATCATAAAGAAAGTATTATCAATCTAAGTATAATGTCTATAATATATCGGCATGGCGGATTTATTAGGCTTCGTATTTACATCAGTAAATCAGTTTTTTAGAATTCCGCTTTCGCGTTAATGAAAAAAACAGCTTTTTTCAAAAGCTGAAAAAATTGACTCGTGATATTTAGACTTTAGACGGTGAACCCCGTGTTCTTTTATTAATAAAGGTTCATTTTTTATCTACGACTACTTAACTAACCAGTTAGGAGCTTAATAATGTTGAGAGCATTACTATTACTTTGCTTAGGCCTTTTCTTTTCAAATCCCTTATGGGCAAATTCAACGCAACCTGCAGTGGCTATCAAAGATCCGATTATAGGCGACTCTATTAATAAACATCTTTTAAAAAGATTGGATACCGATATTATCCGTTCTGAAATGGAGGCATCGATTAGGGCGACTCGGAAATTTCGGGTTTTAAGTCGGGATAAGCAGACTTTAAAAGCAGTTCTTGATGAGCAGGATTTTGCTAATTCGGATCTTGCCAAGGGAGATGCAGCAGGTTCGGGGCAGTTAAATAATGCCCATTATTTATTAATTCCCACGGTGCAAGATTTCAAGTTTTATCGAAAGCATACCGCGCTTCCTAATTTTGACAGCAAATATAAACGCAAGGATTGGGGCTTGTTACAAATCAGCGCACAAATGATAGATACCAAATCCGGACAAATAGTGACGACATTTGCTATGAAAGGTAGTTTTGCGACTAAAAATAAAGTAGTAAACAGTAATAGCGGAGCGCCTAGCAGCGTTTATTTTGCAAAAATGTCGAAACAAATTTCCGAGCAACTTGCCAATAAATTTGTCGCCCAAGTTTATCCAATGAAAATTGTTAAGCGGACGCGGACGAACCAAGTCATAATTAATCGAGGTAATGATGGCGGGTTAAAAGTGGGTGAAAAACTCAATGTATATTTTGCAGGTGAAGCCTTAATTGATCCGGATACTGGGGAGTCGTTAGGTTCAAGTGAAGAATATATCGGCGCGGTAAAGGTTGTTCGAATCTTGCCTAAAGTCACTTATGCAAAAGTAGTATCTGAAGAAGATCCAGAAGGTTTTCCTATGGGCGCGGGCAATATACTCAGAAAACCGTAATGTTGTTTAGTGTACTCAATTTTTGCGCAGCGTTATTGCTGCGCATTTTTTTATTAACGGATTAAGCAGTTAAATTTTTAACTTGATTTTGGGGCTGGTATGAATTTACAAACATTTATTCGTTTCAAACATTTTTTCATTTTCCTGATTTTCGGATTCGTTCTTGTTGCTTGTGAAAATAAAGAAACCGACAAGGATTCGGCAGGATTATCGGGTTCGAACAATGGGCCGATAAATATCATTGTATTGGGAAACAATGATTTTTTTCCAGACCGGGCTGTTCAGCAAAATTTAGGGTTGCCGGAGAGTTTGGCTGCGCGCATTATTGAGAATTTGCAGCAGAGCAAGCGATTTAATGTTTTAGAGCGTACGGCGCTAAGAAAAGTTGTTAATGAGCAGCAATTTAATCAAGAAGAAAAACAATCTTTTTTGGATAAAACACTTGATGCTGTTACCGATAATATTTCAGATGTGAGCGGCTACACAGTTAAGTGGGCGAGTATTGCATCAGATCATAATGACATTGTCAAAGAGTTTCAGGATTTGGGAACGGCTTTAGGCTCAGATTATATTGTTTTTGCGGTATTAGAGAAGGTTGTTGAAAAAGTCAAAAGCACAGCGATTCCATACAGTCAAAGTGATAAAAAAATTCATCATGAAACTTTGGATGCCCGCTTAAGATTAAGAGTGATTAACTCCAAAACCGGCATGATAGTTGGCGCCACCAGTTTCAGAACCAAAGTGAAACAAAGTTTATTAGCGGGTCGGGAGTCTAAAAACGATCAATATTCCAGTTATGATCATATCGGCGTTATCGCCTCCAGAAAGATTTTGGACATAGTCACTCCCGCCAGAATTGTCAGCTCTGATCCTTTTGTAATTAACAGGGGGGCAAATGACGGTTTTAATACCGGTGATAGTTATGAAGTCGTACGGGAAGGAAAAGAAATCAGCGATCCTAATGGCTTGGTCTTGGGGAAGCTGACCATGCCGGTTGGAAGTCTTAAAGTTATCGATGTTCAAGAAACCATATCTGTTGTAGACAGTGAAGATGCGGCGCTGCAAATCGGTGATATGTTAAAAATGAAAGATGATGTAACATCTTTGGCGCAAAAAAACAATAAACCGGTAGAGAGGTCTTCAAAAGACGGTAAATTAACGATTGCGATTGGAAAGGTTCGTTTTAATTTAATCGGTCGTAATATTTTGTTGTCGGCCGACGATTATCCAAGGATAAAAAGCGATTTGATGGTGAAATTACATAACACCAATCGTTTTGATGTTTTGGAAAGACAGGAAATGGATCAGGTTATCGATGAAAAAACCTTTAATGCACTCATGCAAGATGATGAAATAGAACCTCATTTGCGGGAACTAATGGGCGCCGATTATATGGTTTTTACTCATGTTGATAAGTTCGCAATTCGTTCGGAAAGTAAAAAAGTGCCGTATGTCGATAAAATACAAACCAGACATTACGGAGTGGTAGAGGCAACGCAAAGAATAGTTGATAGCCATACCGGAAAAATGCTGGCTGCTGATAAAATCCGTATTAATAAAAAACTGGATTATGAGACTAAAGGAAAGTCTGTAAATACTTATAGCAATTTAATTGATGAATTTACCGATTTATTGGTCAGTAGAATAGTTGGACGTATTTATCCCATTAAAGTGCTAGCCGCGCTTCCGGATGGAACGGTATATATTAATCGAGGGGAAGATGGCAACTTAATAGTCGGCGGCGAATATGCTGTGATGAGACCCGGACAGGAGTTGATTGATCCTGATACAGGTATTTCCTTTGGTTCAGCAGAAGCCGAGATAGGGCGAATTGAATTAACTTCGGTAGAGTCAGCGCGTTCTAAAGCGAAAATTGTTAAGGGAGAAGACTTTAAAGCGGGCGATATAGTGCGCGACATTGCAGATGATCAGAAGATGGCTAAACAGGAATCTCCTGTGAAGGTAAACCGTCCTAATTTCTAGTTTTCAATTCATGCCGACAATGATCGAGAGAAGAGTATTAAATGTATTTTAATTATTGTAAACAAATTATTTACTGGGTTATTTTGCTGATGCCTGTACACCAGGCTTTTGGGTTTGATTTGCTGAATACGCTGCAAACTATTCAACAAACGATGCCTAATGCAAATAAATCTGCTACAACGGCTTCCAATAACCAGATTCGCGATTGGCGTAGCCAAACTAATCAACAAATTACCTATGAGGATTACTCCAAAGATTTTCAAGCGGTAAAAAAGTTAATTGCCGGTGGGCAAATGTCGCAAGCTTATCAAATAAAGAAAAAAGCTTTTGAATCTGAAGAGCCTGAATTTTTAAATTCCGTAGAATTAGGCCTACTTGCAATGGATACCGCAAATTCTAAGGGTGCTGTTGATGCTTTTTTTAAGGCAGAGAGGCATCTGAAGGAGATTATGGGAAGATCCGTTATTGAAGATGGTGTGACAGACTTGGGAACGGAGCTTATTAGCGCGGCAACCGGCATTGGTGATTTAACGGAATATAAAGGCGAGCCTTATGAGCGAATTCTGATGTTGAATTATAAGTCGATTGCCTATTTATTGAATGGCGAGCGAAAAGCCTATAATGTCACTCGTCGAGCTATTGATTGGCAAAATATTGAAAAAAAGCAATTTGAGCAAAAAATCGGTGAAGTAAAAAAACAAGTCTCTAAACAGGAAAATGAAGCGACTACTGATGAAGATGGTGAAGAGGCATCCAGCGCTTCTTCAAACGCCTTTTCGTTGATTTTTGATCAATATGCTCGTTTCAGAAAAAAAGCTAATAGTGTGAAAAGTGCTTATATTAACCCTTTTGGGTACTATATGGCGGGTATTGTTCAGGAGTTTGATAGCTTTGAAGATAGTTCATTACGCGATAATGCGAGGATTTCTTATAAAAAAGCCGCAGACTTGAACCCCAGAAGTAAGGTCATTAAACAATCCGTCAAGCAAGTTGCTAAAAGGCCGCCAAGAAATAAACGATTAGTGCATGTTATTGCGGCAGATGGTTTTGCGCCGGAAAAAAAGACTTTTTCTTTTATGTTGCCGGTAGCAGGTCAATTAATTTCAATTAAAACACCGCTTTTTGAGCCGGTGCCGTCAGCGGTTAAATGGATAGTGATAAAGTCAGGTAAAAAAACCTTGGCGACGCTTTCTCCAATCGCTGATATTGAAGCGATTACGTTGAGGCATCAAATGGATATGTTGCCGGTACAGCGTATGCGGGTGATGGCGTCGATTGGTCGCAATATCGGTGAAAATATGGTTTGGAATTCTTTGGGTGCTTTTGGTTCTTTAGGTAAGATGATGAGGGAAGATTTTGCTAACCCCGATATGCGCGCCTGGATGTCATTACCAAAGCAAATTTCAGCAGCTCGTTTTTATGTCTCCAAATGGGTGAAAAATATTAAGATTATCAGTTACGATAAAAGATGGCGAGTGTTGGCTACTAAAAAGGTGAAACTAAATAAAAAGTCACATAATTTTATTTATGTTCGCAGTATTGAAAAAAGTCTTAATGCACAAATCAACAAAAAACTTTGGGTGAACTAAAATGACTCATTTAAGAATTATAATGATGTGCTTATTATTTTTTGTATCAGCCTGTTCGGTGAACAAAGGAGCAAATCAGCAATATCTTGCGCAGAGAACAATTGATGATACACATCCAAGGGCAACTTTGATATTAGGGTCAACAGAATTGGTTAATAATATATTGATTACTAATGTTAAAGTCGGACAGCTCGGCTTGCTGCCACGAGCTGGCATTGATGTGCAGAATTTAACAGATGATCGTTACAATTTAGAATATAAAATTGTCTGGCGGGATAAGCAAGGTTTTCCGATCAATGTCAGTAATGTATGGCACCGATTTGTATTAAGCCCTAGGAAAATAAAAAGTTTCCAAAGTATGGGTAAAACAGAAGATGCTTATTCTATACAGTTCACAGTACGATTTCCGGACGATTTGTTTATCGAATCAGATCGGCAATTAGAAAGAAACAGATAAAACTATCAATATTAAGGAATGAAAAATATGAAAAAATTATTTATCTTTGTTACCAGTGTTTTCATTTTAACCGGTTGTGGCCAGTCACAATTAGGCAGTCAATCCAGAGTTTCCATTCTGGATGATTCCAGCCGGGCGCATTTGCAAGCGGAATTGACGATGGCGGATTATACGGCTTTTGCCGAGAAAGTCACTAATAAAATGATGGCCTCCAGGTTAGTGCAAAGTTGGGGAAATAAACGTCCTCGGTTGGTAGTAGGAAAAATGCGTAACAATACCGACAATGAAAGTATTAGAATGCAAGATATCTATGACCGCATCTCCGAAACTATCTTGGCATCGGGCTTGGTAAGGTTAATGGATAAATCAGCTACTTCTTTTGAGTATGTGGTTAATACGGAATTATCTTCAACTCGTCAATATGGTGCTGGCGGTGAAGAACTGGCGTATTTTAAACTCGAATTTAAGATGTTTAGAATTGATGGCGAAATGGTCGGTCAATGGTCGGATGTCTTGCCGTTGGGAAAGGCCAGTCGCCGTTTCTTATAATAAAAACTTTTATGCTTCCAAATTCCGTTGTGTCATGAAAATGAGGGGGAATTTGGAAAAGGTTTTGTTGTTAAAGTTTTTTGAGTTTTGTAAGGCCTAGGAATATGAAAATTATTTTCAAAGTTTTTTTGATGTTTTGTCTGACATTTTCGGTACAGGCCGCTCAAAAAACTGCTTTAGTGATAGGGAATTCAAACTATCCGAATCTGGGAAAGCTGGATAACCCGGTCAATGATGCGGCGGATATTTCGGAAAAGTTGCGTATTTTAGGTTTTGATGTCGATGATAAATACGATCTTGATAGACGTCAAATGCGCAACGCGATCCGGGAATACGCTAGAAAGTTAAAGAAAAAAGGGGGGGGAGGAATTTTTTTTTATGCTGGTCATGGTATGCAGGTTAAAGGAAAAAATTATTTGATTCCAATTAATACGGATATTCAATCTGAGTTTGAAGTGCCCGATGAAGCGGTTGAGGCGGATATGTTGTTGCGCTCATTAGAAGATGCTGGCAATCCGTTAAATATTGTTGTTTTAGATGCTTGTCGAAATAATCCGTTTGCCAGAAGTTTCCGCTCTTCGGAAAAAGGGTTAGCGCGTATGGAAGGGGGGTCCGGTACACTGATTGCCTATTCCACTGCGCCGGGTAAAACGGCTAGCGATGGCGCGCCGGGTGGAAGAAATAGCCCCTATGCCAAACATTTATTAAAAAATATGACTAAAACCGGGTTGTCAATTGAGCAGGTTTTTAAACGAGTTCGGGTTGGCGTTGAAGACGATACGAATGGGACGCAAACGCCTTGGGAGACTTCTTCATTACGCAGTGATTTTTACTTCGTTCCAAGTCATATTCCATCACCGGTTCAGAATGTTGAACAATCTAAGCCGGTTCTGCCCGTAAAACAACCGGTTGTTGCAAAGGTTGAAAGTGCTCCTGTTGCAGTTGAACAGCCTCGCACCCAAATGCAAGGCCCTAAGTTGATTATATACACAAACCCGGAAGAAGCTAATGTAAAGGTTTCCAATGTATCCGGATCTTATCGCCCCGGTATGATGCTTTCTCCAGGAGATTATCGTATTACAGTCAGTAAAGATGGTTTTCGCAGTACTAAACAATGGATTACCATAGATAAAGATGACGTAAATTTACAGGTCACTTTGGTGCCGGAAATGTAAAACATTATCTTTGAGTCCAAAAATTGTTCAGGATTAAACGCTTGCTCCAAAGCGTAATTTAACTATTAGGTTTTGAATGATTCAAAGAGAGTACGAAGGCTTTAAGAAAACTATTTTATGGTTTGAAATGATGTAATTTCTTGATTTTCAGATTTGTTTTTTTTCTCTTTCTTAGCAAACCCCGCCCCCTTTTTAGTTTTCGCCTCTAACTCCAAAGACTCAATTAGTGCGCGATAATCCTTACCATCCCGATGCATTTGTGCAAAACATTGAGCGATCACAGCAATGGTGTTCGGGACTTCTCCTTTCTTTTTATAAGACTGTAAATTTTTTTCACTGACTTTGATCAGTTTACTGAATTTCGGTAAAGTGATTTCAGCATCTAATAACAGTTTTTTAAATTCAATGAAACTCATAACGCTTCAAGCAATTGGGAAAAAAGTTCATATATTATAACTTAAATCTATTTTTCTTGATTAAAAGTCATTTTAAATATATTATCTCTATAACTTATTACTATTAGTAAGTTATTTGTTTAACAAGCCGGAGAAAATCATGTCTAAAGTAATCAAGAAAAAAACCGCAAAAAAAGTAGCGGCAAAAGCAACAAAAAAAGCAGTCGGTAAAAAAGTGATCGCGAAGAAAAAAGCGTCTTCGCTCGCTAAGAAAATTACCAAACAAGTGTTAAAGAAAAAAGCGAGCAATAAAAAGTCTGCGCGTAAAGTCGCTAAAAAGGTGATCAAAAAAGCCGCCTGATTTGTTAAAGAAATTTTATAGTTTTCATAAAACTGTCATATTTCAAAACGTTGGCAAGTGTTAACATGCTGATATATCTATGCTAAATTTGAACTAGTATCTTATCCTTTAAATAAATGATAGATTGAGGCGCTGACTTTAGTCTGCAAGTATTGTTGATTTTGCTGGCTAAAGTCTGAGCCCCTAATTTTCATAATATTCTATTTAGAGGGTGGGGTGGCATGTTAACCTTTAAAAACAAGGTGTTAAAATTGAGCAAGTGCGCCCGTTAATATTTTTCGCAGCTTGCTTATAAATTGAAAATACTTATGACAGAACCTCCCTTATATTTTGAATTGCCTGGCAGTCTAAAAGGTAAAAAGTTTTTTTCTAAAATAGAAAAAAAACTGCTACTGCAAATTACCGGCCAGCATTATGCTATTAAAACCTTTTACGATACATTTGATTGGCGTTTATATCGAGCCGGTGTGGTCGCTGAGCATATTCATTCAAAAGATGTATCTCAATTCAACTTAATAAACCGGAAAACCGGGCGACTCCTAGCTTCTGATAGCCTGGAAACCGCGCCTAACTTTGCGCAGCAGTTTTCCTCTCAGGCTTTAAAATCGATTTTGTTGCCGATTATGGAAATGAGAGCCTTGTTACAAGTCAGTCATTTGCCGCTGGAAATTTATCGCGCCAATATTCTGAATAAAGATGAGAAGACCGTTTTACGGTTACAACTTGATGATTACGAATCATTATCCGGAAGAATTCATTTGTTGCCCTTGAGAGGTTACGGTAAATCTCTTAACAAGGTTGCCGCAGTGCTTCAGAGTGACTTATCCGTTAAGCCTGCGAGTTGTTCTGTATTGCCTGAAGCGCTTCAATTACAAGGACGTGAAGTCAAAGATTACAGCTCGAAGTTTTCATTGAAATTAAAGCCTGATATGCGGGCTGATCAGGCGGCCAAACTAATTTTTAAGACGTTATTGGCGGATATTAAATTGAACGAGGCCAATACGATTACCGATGTTGATACTGAATTTCTACATGATTTTCGGGTGGCGGTGCGGAGAACCCGGTCTGGTTTAAATCAGATTCGTGGGGCGTTGCCTGAAACCGCCGTTAAAAAATACAGTGAGTTTTTCGCCTGGTTGGGGCAGATCACCAGTTTAACGCGCGATTTAGATGTCTATTTATTAAGCTATCAGGATTATCGTGGGGTGTTGCCGATTGCGATGCAAGACGATTTAGAACCCTTATATGCTTTTTTAAAAGAAAAGCAAATTAAGGCGCAAAAAAATTTGGCTGAAAGATTAGTCAGCGCTAAATACCAGAAGGGTTTGATTGAATGGGAAGAATTTTTAAATAAGCAAGTCTCCAAAAAAGCCAAAGCTAATCAAGGCAATTTGAGTATTAAGGCGTTGGCGGATCAACGTATTTGGAAAGTTTATTGTAAACTGATGAGTGAAGGCGGCGTGATTGATGATCAATCGCCGCCGGAATCTCTGCATGATCTCCGAAAGACCTGTAAAAAGCTGCGTTATTTATTGGAGTTTTTTCAAAGTCTTTATGATGAAACGGAAATGAAAACTTTGATAAAGGCATTAAAAGGTTTGCAAACTGTTTTAGGCGACTTTCAGGATTATGAAGTGCAGGAGAACAATATCAAAACGTTTAGTCAGGAAATGATGGAGAATCATGTCGGCGGCAATGCCATTTTAGCGATGGGCGTATTAATTCAGCATTTAGATGCAAAAAAGCGTGACGCTCGGGAGCATTTTTCCGATCAGTTTGCCGGGTTTGCCAATCAGGATATTAAACGAATTTTTGAAAAATTGTTTTTCCGAAAAAAAGTTTAGAGGCGCCGATGAAGATAATTGCGAGTTACAATATTAAAGGCGGCGTCGGAAAAACGTCTACGGCAGTCAACTTGGCCTTTTTGGCTGCTAGTCATCAACATAATACCTTGGTTTGGGATTTGGATCCGCAAGGCGCCAGCAGTTATTATTTTAGAGTAAAACCTAAAGTGAAAGGCGGCGGAAAGAAACTCATTTCCGGACGACGAGAACTTGATGGCGTCATTAAAGCGACGGATTTTGAGTATTTGGATTTACTGCCGGCGGATTTTTCTTTCCGAAATTTGGATTTGGCTCTGGACGCCAATAAAAAACCAACCCAACGACTGAAGAGATTGTTAAAGCCCTTGGCGGATGAATATGATTATGTTTTTTTAGATTGCCCGCCGAATATTTCATTGCTATCCGAAGCTGTGTTTGAGGCCTCCGAAGTGCTGTTATCGCCGATTATTCCGACAACGCTTTCCTTGCGCACTCTGGAGCAATTAAAAAAATATATCAAAGATAAGCAGTTAAGCCATTTACAATTGATGCCGTTTTTTTCGATGGTGGATAATCGAAAAAAAATGCATAAAGAAATGATGCAAACGGTCGTTGAAAAACATCCTGAAATCCTTGCCGCTAGCATACCTTATGCCAGTGATATTGAAAAAATGGGATTGGAGCGTATGCCTTTAGGCGCTTTTATGCAAAAGGGGCGTTCTTTGTTGGCTTATCAGTCCTTATGGACGGAGTTAATGGAAAAGATGGAGTAATCATCATTAATAAAAGTGAATTGACATAATTCTGTCATATTTCCGTTGTTTAATAAATGGGTTGTAACTTTTTATTTATGAGGTTTGTAATGATTCATCCATTTATTTCCAAAATTTCTATTTCTGCATTGATTGCTTTATCGCTGACGGCATGTACACAAAAAGTTGAACAGGTAAAGGCGGCTAAACCAGCGGAAAAGGCGGTTGCTCCGGCTTATAATGTTGATGATTACTATCAAGTCTATCAAGAAGGCAGAATTTATGTGTTTGATGATTTTGCCACTTATCAGAGTTTTTTAAAGGTGGGTGAAACGGCTTATCGGTTAACGCGTATCGGAACCGGGCCGAACGGCGAAACCGTTGTTTTCGGATTGAGAAAGCAAGATAAAAAGATGCGTTCCGGCATTGGCGGAATTGAGTTGTATGATGGCCGCGCAGAACCGATCAGCGAAGGTTTTTATGGCGAGGTGATTAAAGAAGGCCGAATTTATGTATTCAATACTTGGGCTGATTTAAAAAGTTTTATTGCCGTGGGTGAAGCCCCGTATCGCTTTACTCAAATCGGCGCCGGGCCATCCGGCAAAACCGTGGTATATGTTTTAAATAAATCGAATAAAAAGAAGCAGCCTGTAGATTTGATGGCTGAATTTAAACGCAAGCACGCTTTGTAATTGATGATAGGATAATATTGCGGCGTTGATTCATCGTCGCAATATTAAAATGATGTCGAATTGGGTTGGGCGTAGATGAAACGGTTATTGTTATTAAGGCATGGAAAATCGAATTGGGATGTTGATGTTGATGATTTTCATCGTCCCCTGAAAAATCGAGGCGTCAAAGCCGCTCAAAAAATGGCGGGGTGGATGATCGAAAACGATTTGATTCCTGATTATATTGTTTGTTCATCTGCAATCAGAGCAAAATCGACGGTGGAACAGATGCGGAAAATTGCAGGATTTTCTTGTCAGGAAGTTCAATTCAAAAATAAGCTTTATTTTGCCGACATCGAAGATTTTATAAATGTTTTGATTAAAATACCTGAGCATTTTCAACGAGTGATGGTGGTCGGGCATAACCCCGGCCTGGAAGAGTTGTTGGAGTTTTTGCACAAAGGCGGCGTCACCGTTCCGGATGACGGGAAGTTGTTGCCTACAGCAAGTTTGGCTGTTTTTACTCTCAGGCAGGATTGGCAAAAACTTCAAGCAGGCTGTGCTGATTTGAAATATATTATGCGTCCGAAGCAAATCCGCCAATGATTCAAAACCCGAAGTCAACAATTAATTTCATTGAGATATAAAGGATAAAAACGCAGAAGCCTAAATAGAGCAGCAGGGTGGCGGGCTTTTCTTTGGCTACATCCAGTATTGTGCGATGTTGCCCGGTTCTTTTCAGTTCTTCATACAGGGCGCGTTGTTCAATAGCTCTTTGCTGCTGATATTGGTGCATCAATTCGTTAGCTTTTTCCCATTGCGCCTCATTTTTTAACCAAATAGCCGGCATGGAAACGCCCCAGTTACCGGCGGATGTTTCATAATAATCGATGACGTGCTCCTCCAGTAGCTGTCGCACCTCTTCCGCTTCATCTTCGGGCACGCCGCGAAGTGAAAAAAACAATTTTGCCATATTAAAAAATGTCATTGCTTGTTGTGAAATATTTCAATAGTCTACCAATTATTAACTCGGCTTTGCTAATGGTAAGTCATTGCCTGGAAGTAACGGATCGTCCGCGACTGATTGCTAGAGTGTTTTATCCATTTGTTTTGAAAGGGGAAGTGTTGATGGAATGGTTGATTCGTTTATCAGTGGCGTTAGCCGTGTTTATCGTCATGGCTTTGTCGGAATTATTTTTCCCTAAAAGAATGACGGTGACGCGAAAAAAGCGTTGGCCTATTAATTTATCGATCGCCGCTTTTAATATGCTGATCATGAGGATAACAATCGGCGCAGCTGCTTATTCCGCAGCGATGTGGGCGATGGAGAATCAATGGGGGCTGCTTAACCAACTGGTATTGCCTGAATGGTTAAACGTTGTTTTAACCTTACTGGTTTTGGATTTAGCCATTTACTGCCAGCATATCATTTCGCATAAATGGAGTTTGTTGTGGCGCTTACATCAAATTCATCATTGTGATCTGGAATTTGATCTAACCACTGCGGTGCGATTTCACCCATTGGAGATTTTTCTATCAATGCTCTACAAGATAATTTGGGTGATAGCTTTAGGCGCTGACCCTTGGGCGGTGATTGTTTTTGAAATGGTATTAAATGCCTGTGCGACTTTTAATCATAGCAATATCAGTTTGCCGGCCAGGTTGGAAAGTTGCTTAAGATACATTTTAATTACCCCTGATATTCATCGTATCCATCATTCGACCTTAAGAGATGAAACAGACAGTAATTACGGTTTTTCAATATCTTTATGGGATCGCTTGTTTAAGACTTTTCGGAATCAGCCTCAACAGGATCAAGGCATTATGTTAATCGGTCTACCGGAATATCGGGATGAAACTCGGTTGAGTTTTTGGCGATTAATGATCTTGCCATTTCGGTCGAAATAAGTGATGCTGAATTTATGATTTTAGCCACTTTGAAATGCACAAAATATAAAATTCCCATTCCGATATTCAAAAGCATAGTATACTGACCAGTTATCTTTAGTATGGCTATGGATTTGTTTTGTAAGATTAGCTTATGAAAAAGTCGGGCGAATCGGTTTATCCGCAACACGCTTTATATAAATTTGAAGGGCTTTTGGTTTATGAGAGCCGGAATGAACATGGGGTGGTGGAGATTGTCGATACCCAAGGGGTGCGGGCATTGCATTTCGGCAGTCATTCGCGCCAGAGCACCATGTTGTTGGCTGAGCCGGAGCAGCTGCATTCCTTATACGCACGGGCGATGATGGGCGTATTGCTCTTTAATGATTCCCCGAAAAATGTTTTGATGATAGGTTTAGGCGGCGGCACCATCACCAAATATTTATTAAATCAATTTCCGGATTGCCGGATTGATGTGGTTGAATTTCAACAAGAAGTCGTCAATGTGGCCCATCATTATTTCGGGCTGCCGACTGATGAGCGTTTGAATATTAAAGTCGGTTGCGGCGCCGAGCATGTCCATCAAAACAGCCGACAACATCAGCAAAAATATGACCTGATAATGGTGGATGCATTTGATCATGAAGGCATGGCGCAGGAAATCAATAATGAAGGTTTTTTTTATCATTGTCAGACTTTGTTGGCGGATGAAGGTGTTTTCGCCATCAATCTTTGGGGCAATAACAAAGATGAATTTCAATCGGTAACCTGGAATTTAGGGAGCGTATTCGATTGGAAAATTTTATTTTTGCCGGTGCGTAAACGCGGCAATATTGTGGGCTTTGGTTTCGCTGAGAAAACTGAAAAAATGAGCATCAAAGCCTTGAAAGCCAAAGCTAAACAATTGGAAAAAAAATATCAGCTCGGTTTTCCGGAATTTGTAGCGGATTTCAAACGCAACAACAGCTTTATACTGAATCGGGTTTTTAAAAAGTAATGCAAACAGCAGACAATATTTTTGGCTATCGAAAGTTTTGGGCTCAACGTTATGGCGTTGCCCCGCAATTACCCATGTCTCAAGCGGAAATGGATGCTTTGGGGTGGGATAGTTGCGATATTATATTAGTGACTGGCGACGCCTATGTTGATCACCCTAGTTTCGGCATGGCGGTCATAGGACGGGTGTTGGAAGCGCAAGGATTCAGAGTGGGCATTATTTCTCAACCCGATTGGCAAAGCGCCGAAGATTTTCGACGATTGGGGAGGCCGAATTTATTTTTCGGGGTCACCGGCGGCAATATGGATTCGATGGTGAATCGTTATACCTCTGATCGAAAAATTCGCTCGAATGACGCTTATACGCCTGATGGCGAAGGCGGAAAAAGACCCGATAGAGCGGTCAATGTCTATTCGCATCGCTGCCGAGAAGCCTTCAAAAATGTTCCGATCATTGTCGGCGGGATAGAAGCAAGCTTAAGACGCATTGCCCATTATGATTATTGGCAAGATAAAGTGCGTAAGTCTATTTTATTGGATTCTAAAGCAGATTTATTGGTGTACGGAAACGCTGAACGGCAGATTGTTGAAATAGCGCATCGTTTAGCTACAGGCGAAGCCATTGCTGATTTGAAAGGCATACGCGGAACCGTGCATTTTGTTAAGCAAATCCCGCAAGGCTGGTTGGAAAAAGACTCGTCGGACGTAGATCAGATCGGCAAAATTACTCCGCACAGCAATCCCTATCAAGAGCTGCCGGATTGTGAGAAGAAAACTGAAAATACGGATCAACAAGAAAAGGTAATCCAATTCCAAAGACATATTCCGAACAAGCAGCGTGCGCAAACTGTGATTCGCTTGCCGGATTATGAAAAAGTTAAAGATGATCCGGTTTTATATGCCCATGCTTCCCGGGTAATGCACAGCGAAACTAATCCAGGCAACGCGCGCGCATTGATTCAGCGACACGGCAATCGCCAGGTTTGGATTAATCCGCCGCCGATCCCATTAACCACCCCTGAGATGGATGGCGTTTTCGGATTGGATTACTCGCGCTTACCGCACAAGGATTATGGGCAAGCCAATATTCCCGCATTTGAAATGATTCAGCACTCGGTCAACATTATGCGCGGATGTTTTGGCGGCTGTACTTTCTGTTCAATTACTGAACATGAAGGGCGGATTATTCAAAGCCGTTCGGAAGACTCTATTATTAAAGAAATTGAATCGATACGCGATGTTTCGCCGAATTTTACCGGTCATATTTCCGACCTTGGCGGGCCGACCGCAAACATGTATCGATTAGCCTGTAAGGACCCTAAGATTGAAGCTTCTTGTCGACGCTTGTCTTGCGTCTTTCCTGGTATTTGTCATAACCTGAATACCGATCATACGCCTTTAATCAAGTTGTACAGGCGAGCCAGAAAATTGCCGGGTATCAAGAAAATTCTGATCGCTTCCGGATTGCGCTATGATTTAGCTGCGGAATCGCCGGAATATATTAAAGAATTAGCGACTCATCATGTCGGCGGTTATTTAAAAATTGCTCCGGAGCATACCGAACAAGGACCGCTGTCTAAAATGATGAAGCCGGGTATGGGAACTTATTATCGCTTTAAAAAACTATTCGACAAATATTCCCAAGCAGCCGGTAAGGAGCAATATTTAATTCCTTATTTTATCGCCGCACACCCCGGCACAAAAGATGAAGATATGTTGAATCTGGCGATTTGGCTGAAGCAAAATGATTTTCGAGCCGATCAAGTTCAAGCGTTTTTGCCGTCACCTATGTCGATTGCAACGTCCATGTATCATTCCGGATTAAATACGCTGGAAAAAGTTAACCGAAAAGCGGCGGAAATGTCGATTCCGAAAGGTATAAAGCAAAGGCGCTTGCACAAAGCGTTTCTGCGTTATCATGATCCCAACAATTGGCCGATACTGCGAGAAGCGTTAAAAAAAATGGGCCGAGCGGATTTAATCGGCAATGGCAAACAACATTTGATTCCCAGTTATCAACCAAAAGGCGCTACGGATAAGAAAAGCGGGAAAGTTGTCAAGCCGCAGTTCCGGAAATTTAAAACCAAATACACTCAGGAAAATTCACGAAAAAACACAAGAAATAAAAAAAAGGCTAGACAAAATTGAATTAGATTGTATAATATTCGGATCAACTTCGCTGGTGTAGCTCAGTTGGTAGAGCAGCTGATTTGTAATCAGCCGGTCGCGGGTTCGAGTCCCATCACCAGCTCCATACAAAATAAGGACTTACAAGGATTTGTAAGTCCTTTTTTTTATGCCTGAAAGAAAAAATACTGGAAACTGTGTTCTTGATGATGCAGTTAATGCAGGGATGGGTCGGTGGTATTAAGCATTTTGTTGGGATAAAAGCTTGTCCAGATTTGTGTTTTCTCTGATGATGTTAAGTTGCATATTAACTTGAGCAACATCAAACATGGTTGGTTCGACATGCCTTTTCATCTTAGTTCGATACCATTGCAAAACATTCGCTAAATGCCAGATAGATGTTCTTCCGGAATGTGCAGGGGTAGGGAAGGACTGGTAATGTGAATTAATCAGTTTGCGCATATTCTGCCGCGAGAATCCTAAAATTTCAGCTAAGTCTGAGACTCCAACGAAATCAGGGGATGATTCAATTAGCTTAGCATCTGGGATTACGCTCAGTACGTCATCGATTGCAGAACTAATCGCTTTAATTGCACTTTCAGCTTCACGATTAAATTGCAAGGCAATACGGCCTTTTTGGCCAATGCCGATAATCGCATCATCACAACCGGCTGCTCCGAGTTGATCTACATATTTTTCAGCATCCTGGGGTGCATCAGAGAAAGCGAATTGTAGTGTAAATTCATATTCGTTCATTTCAATTTATCCTTGTTTTGGAATATACAATTATCAACAACCCGCTTGATTTGTTTAGCGTGATTGGCCGGGTCTTTTGGTGTACTCCAAATGCTGACAATACAAAATTCACCACAGTGACAATCTATATCGTTAAAAGGGCAATACATTTTCCCCCAAGCAAGGCTGCCACTCGCAATGATTTTTCCAACCTTGATTCTCCGCATAAGTTAAGGCTTCTTCAACTTCCTTTTTTGAATGTTTTTAACGAGACATAATCAAGTGTAAATGTGCTTAGGAAGGTTGTCAAATGACAACTTTGAGGGGGTTGCGTAATTATCAGTTTCATCGTTAGGAACACGCTGTAAAAATTCATTCGACTGCGTCATCGCTAAGCGTCTTTCCTGTAAGTAATCGTATCGGTCATAATGTTGGCGGATTCGCTCAATACCTGAACCGAAATAACCGATTTCTTTGATAATAAATGTTAAGCCAATATCCTGTTTGGCATAACCCTGACCCAAACAATAAATGATAATGTTGGTATCCGGAAAACTAACGAGCATTGGCTTCATTCCGATAAACCGGTAGTCGCTTAACTCTGTTTTTCTGGCCGGTCTGTTCCAAAATTTGCCATTGTCGCACCTGAATTGCTAAAGTTTTTTGGCCTATTTGTTATTCATCCGGACAAAGTTCACCGATAGTTTGGAATCGGTTTTCACCTGTACACATATTGATAACGCCCTTTGTCGTTGCGTTGCCTGTGTATTCTTCAAATTTACCTGTTCCATCAAAAATAACGGATGATTCAACTATTTTTGCTTCGCAGTCGTTTAGCTGGGTGAGTTCTGTCACTGAATCTTCAGTTTTATAACAATTCATTTTCTTTCATTTAATAAATGAACCAAGTATTAGGGTGATTCATTTTTGGGTAAAATAACAATCAACAAATATTGATGTAAAACACAATTTGATAGTTTGGAAGGATAATCTATGCAAAAACAAAAGATTCAGGTGATTGCTGTCGATCAAGAGGATGCTGTTTTATTGGAAGATATGCTGAATGACGACTACGTTATTATTGCCTCTGAATTAAATGAAGATAGCATTTCTTTCATCAAAAAGAATGAGCCTGATTTAATTTTGTTGGATCAAGATCGCGCTAAGACTCAAATTATCAGTTTGTGCATCAAATTGAAAATGGACGCTTTCACTGAAAAAATACCGATAATGATTTTATCTGCGGATTCTTCACTGACGGATCGTTTGCAAGGTTATGAAGCTGGTGTGGCGAGTTTTGTTCAAAAACCGATCAAGCATTCGGATTTACGCATAAAATTTCAGTTGGCATTGGAAAGGGAGTCCAAAATAAAGCAGATACAGCAGGAATCCGAGTCTGCAATGGCTTTGGCGATGGCTTCCAGTCGTTACAGCGGTGATAACGCTATCGTCATTAACTTTTATCTAAAATGCTTCAATATCCAAACAATCGGCAGGTTGGCTGATGTTTTTTTAAAAGTACTGCAAGATATGGAGTTGTCCGCCACAGTGTTTATTTTTTCGGAAGGCGAGGAGTTGTTTCTTTCTAATCATACTGATGAAGTATCAGAGCAGGATAAGCAGGAAATTCAAATTAAATCCGATAAGGAAAAAATTCATAGTTACGGCCGTAAAACGATTTTTAATTTTAGAAATTTCAATTTATTGGTTAATAACATGAAAGTGGAGGATGAAGAGCAATATGGTCGCATTAAAGATGTTATCGCCATGTTGGGGGAAGGGATCGACGCCAGAGTAGAAGCGCTCAACTATGAGCAACAACTATTGGGAAATTCCATTCATTGTAAAGAAATATTAGATAGAGCAAATATGGAATTGGCTGAAATAATGGAAAATCATGAGGCGCAACAAAAACAGTCTTCGGAGTTGGTCGACTGGTTGGAACAGAGCATTGAGGAGTCTTTGGTATCGCTTGGCTTATCGGTTGGGCAGGAAGATATTTTGATGGAGCTGATGCATCATCTGCAAAAAAAATCATTTACCTTACAGAACAACAAAATCAATTTGTTTAAAAAAATGGAAACTTTGTTTGATTATCTGCAAGAGAGTGATGTAAAACCGCAGTTGCGGTCAGAGCAGTTAATTGATGATGAAGACGATATTTTGTTTTAATAACTTATTTATTAAAAAATACGTTGATTCAACTGGTACAATGCTTCAGACTATTTCAGTTACATAAAAGAGCGTGGCTACTGTGGTTTTTATAGCTTGCTTTATTTTCATAATGAGTTTTAAAATCCGCATATGTGATGGCCCGATGCATTGCTGTTGTTGATAAGGAACGTGAATTTTATAACATCCGAAACTGACTGGCCTTTCTGTCCATCTTCGGCGTTGCCTACATGGATGTAGGTAAGGGGCGTGAGCAGGAGCGGAAGCTTTGCGGAAACAGTTACATAGCTTGCTATGCGCCTGTTTCCGCGCCTTGAATATGAACAGAAATTCTGCGCCAGTTTCGGATGTTATTTTATCCCCGTTCCTAAATGTGAAATAAAGGGTCACGATTTTGGTTCGAACTATCAAGAAAAATTAACAAAAATAATTCGGAGGAGAGTATGTTGAAACTACAATCTTTATTAACCGGGTTGGCTCTTGCGGCCGGTTCTTCTATCGCATTTGCACAAGCCTTGCCGACTACTGCACCGGCGCCAGCTGATAATCCAACCACTGCGGCAAAAGTTGCTTTAGGTAAAGTGCTTTATCATGATCCGCGCTTATCATCCAGTGGTACGGTTTCTTGCGCATCTTGCCACAATACCATGTTAGGCGGTGAGGATAATCGCGGCGGTTCGGTGGGCGTCGAAGGGCAAGTTGGCGGACGTAGCGCGCCGACGGTCTGGAATGCTGCTTTTAACGAGGTGCAGTTCTGGGATGGTCGCGCGGCCAGTTTGGAAGAGCAAGCCGCAGGGCCGGTCACCAATCCTATCGAAATGGGTATGAAAAGCTGGGATGATGTGGTTGTCCGTTTAAAAAGCATAGACGGTTATGACAAATTGTTTAGCACAGCTTTCGGCAGAAATTCAATTTCTAAAGATAATGCCACTAAAGCGATCGCTGCTTATGAAAGAACTTTGATTACACCGAATAGCCCTTTTGACCGTTATGTCAAAGGCAACACTTCAGCGATGAGCAAACAACAAATTCGCGGCATGAATAAAGCGGTTGAGCTGGGTTGTACCGGATGTCACAGCGGTCCTGCATTTAATGGGCCGGGTACATTCCAAAAATTTCCGGTCATCAGCAACGGTTATTTCGAAGCGCAATATGGTTTTAAAGACGATAAAGGTTTAGCGGAAGTCACCGGCAAGGAAGAAGATGAACATTTTTGGAAAGTGCCGACTTTGCGTAATATTGCTTTAACAGCGCCTTATTTCCATAACGGAAAAGTTAAAACTTTGGAAAGAGCGGTTAAGATTATGGCCAAATTACAATTAGGCAAAGATCTTAATGATCAGGAAGTTGAAGATATTGTTGCATTTTTGAATGCGTTGACCGGCGAATTTCCAGAGCAAACCATGCCTAAATTACCAGGCATGCCGGGTAAAACTTTTAACTAAGTCAACAAAACCCTACTGATAATTCGTAGAAACGCCGCTACTGCGTACGCAGTAGCGGCGTTTTTGTTTGCGCTTCTCTATTTTTGACTTTCGATGAATACATAGCTGTCAACCGGGTTGATGGCTTACCTTCCGCTAAAAACTCTTCTTAGCTTTGGTTCTTCCCGCTTTTAAATATCTATTTCTACAGCCGTTTTCTTTTCCAATCAGGTTAAGCCTGGGACTTGTTTCACAAAACCATCAATTACTCAGGGATAAATTTTTGCATTAATCAGGATTTAAGTATGTCTCGATAAATTTGGTTCCACTTTTGAATCAATTGTGTTGCATATGAAAATTCAATTTCGGATTTATGTTTTTTTCTGCGGGCTTCTGTTATCGGCGTGCGATGTAGAAAAAACCAAGGAAACCGAGGCTTCCAATAAGCATTCATCAAGCAGGGACGAGAGTCAAGAAATGCTTGAACAAAACGCACAAGAAATCTTGATTAATGATTTAAAGCATCAATTACAACAGGCTTTAACGGCAATGGATGCATTAAAAGCACAGCGAATAAGTCTTGAGCAAGAATTGGCTGCTGTGAAAAAACAACATCAGGATAATCCGAATGATCAAGAAACAATCTTTGAATTAAGTCAGCGCGTTGAAGATTTGGAAGAACAATTAAGCGAACAAAAACAGTTAACTCAGGTTTTAAAGATTGAAAATCAATCCTTGCAAGCCGGGGTCAACCGTTAACTTATGCACTCAGCTTCATTGAACAAACGCAATTTTATCAGCCGTTTTTAGGGTGGACATTATGAACAGCTTTCAGAGCAAATCTCATTTTAGTTTTATTGTTTGCGTTTTAATAACGCTATTGGCTTTTAGCTCTCCTCCTCTGCAGGCTGTTGAAAGCAATGTCGAAGAAGTCAATGTTAATGTGTTTAATGCGTTTACTAATGCCCCGTTAACGAATCTGCGAGTGGATGCTTACGAACAAGTTTCTGAGGAGGAGTTCCAATGGCGCGCTCGGGGAAATACGGATGATCAAGGTCAAGTGAATTTCACCCTGGAAGGTTTGAGCGTAGGTAAAATCTATTATTTAAGAGCAAAACCTTATCCATCAGGTAATGTCTATAGTTCGGCAATCACCGCCGCCGGTCAATTTGATTTTTCGGTAGGGAGCCTGGAAATTCAGGTAAAAGATTATATGACCCAAGCCGCAATGATC
The DNA here is from genome assembly GCA_006844585.1 of Methylococcaceae bacterium. Taxonomy (GTDB): domain Bacteria; phylum Pseudomonadota; class Gammaproteobacteria; order Methylococcales; family Methylomonadaceae; genus Methylomarinum. Next base: position 40,908 of record SPJM01000250.1, read on the forward strand.
GATCATCGAGTGACGCTTTATGAGCGTTTAGACGATGGAGGGCAGCAATGGGCGGCGAGCGGCAAGACTGATGAAAACGGTTTGATTCAGTTCACCCCGCAAGAATTTGAAGAAGGTCGGCGTTATTTTGTTAAAACCGGTTCTTACAATTCAGGCAATATTTACTCAGCCGAGTTTAGCAGCGCCAGCCAATATGTTTTTGAAATCGGTTCTGTCAAACTGACTGTAGAAGATTATTTTTCGGGTTCAGCGTTAGCAGACAGCAAGGTTTATCTTTATAAACGTTTAGCGGACGGTAGTGAGCAGTGGGCGGCGCAAGGCTATACCGATGAGAACGGCAGTATTTTGTTTACTCCGACTGAACTGGATAGCGGCCAGGTTTATTTTGCCAAAATCAAACCCTATAACACCGATTATGCTTATAGTCAGGATATAACTGAAAAAGGCGCATTAACCTTTAATGTCGGCGCCTTAAAAGTGAACCTGAAAGATCATTTCAGCCAAACAGCATTCGCCGATACCAAAGTCTATTTGTATCAGTTATTGGATGACGGTTCCGAGCAATGGGCGGCGAATGGCTATACCGATGCGAATGGTCAAATTCGTTTCAGTCCGTATGAACTGGGTCAGGGGCGGCGATATATTGTTAAATCAAAACCTTATCGCAGCGGCTATGTAGTCAGTGAGGTTATTGACGCGCCGACCGACATTGATTTGAATGCCGGAACGGTGAAGGTGCAGGTGGTGGATTTCCAAACGCAGGATCCGCTCACGGAATTAAAAGTCTATCTTTATCAAAAACAGGCCGATGGTTCGGAAAAATGGGCGGCGAATGGTTATACCGATAACCAGGGCATAATCTATTTCACCCCGCAAGGTTTAACTGAAAGCGTTGAATATATTGTTAAAACCAATCCTTATGACAGCGGATACGCTTATTCCAATATCATTAGCGCCGCCCAGGAAGTTCAGCTCAATGTCGGCACCTTAACGGTTAATGTGTTAGATCATTTCAATCAAACTCCGCTGCAAAACGGCAAGGTTTATTTGTATAAACGATTGGCCGACGGCAGTGGCGAGTGGACGGCCAAAGCATATACCGACGATCAAGGAAAAGTGCGTTTTACCCCGCCCGGTTTGGAATCCGGCGAAGCTTATTTTGTAAAAACCAAACCTTACAACAGTGATTACGCCTTTAGTGATGACACTATCGAACCGGGGAATATTGATCTTTCTGTAGGTGCTTTGAATGTGACCTTGGTCGATTATCTGAGTCAATCGACAATAGCGGATAGCAAAATATCGCTTTACCATCGCCAGGCGGACGGCAAACTGAAATGGGCAGGGCAGGGCTATTCCGATGCGCAAGGTAATGTAAAGTTTTCTCCGCCTGGCATATTTAGCGGAGAAAGCTATGTGCTCAAAACAACTCCATTTTCTGATATAGACGCCTATAGCCGGGACTTGAGCGCTCCCGTACAAATGGATTTTGAAGTGGGCGCCTTACAAGTCAAAATTGAAGACTATTGGAAAAATACGCCGCTGACTGGTTTGAAAGTTCATCTCTATGAAAAATCTGCGGATGGCTCTGAGCAATGGCAAGCGAAAGGTAATACTGATGAGCAAGGATTGTTGCGTTTTTCGCCGATGGGATTGGGGGACGATAAAACATATTTTTTGAAAACTGAACCGTTTGATGCCGGTTATGCCTATAGTTCTGAAATTTCAGCAAAAGGTGAAATGACTTTGCCGGTAGGCACTTTGGATGTGGTTCTTACGAACTATATTTCCAAACAAGCTTTAATTGAAACGCGCCTGGATTTGTATGAAATGCTGGCCGACGGGACAAAGAAATGGCGCGCCAGAGGCAACACCGATAATCAGGGCAAGGTACGCTTTACTCCTTATGAATTGGGCCAAGGTCGGCAGTATATTGTGAAAGCCAAGCCTTACAATGGCGGCAATGTTTACAGCATGAATTTAAGCGATCCGCAACAATTAAATATGGAAGTGGGTTCCAGCCCGGTGACGCTGATTAATGGCGATACCGGCGCAGCAATGGCGGATCATAAAATGACCGTCTATCGAAAACTAGCCGATGGTAAAAAGGAATGGGTAAAAAGCGGAACCAGTAATGAACAAGGGGTTGTGCATTTTGATCTGGACTTCATGAATGGTGAAACCTATGTTTTTTATGTGAAAAACGCCTTTGGTCAGAATAAAAAATACTATAGCCAGGTGGTGACTGAAAAAGGCGCAGTCGAATTTATTATCACAGTTGACGGAGACAATGAATTGGATGCGACGCCGCCGGAAATCAGTATCAGTTCACCCGCAGACGGCGCAAATGTCACCCTTGACGGATTTAGCGTGACCGGATTAGCCAGTGATAACAAAACGGTGGATTCAGTCATCATTGTTATTAATGATCCAATTAAAGGCAGTACACAACAAACAGCAAACTATGATGCCGTTGCCCAAAGTTGGACAGCGCAAATATCAGCAGCCGACATCAGCTTAAATCAACAAATTGCGATTACCGCGACAGCGACAGATTTATCGCAAAATCAACAATCGGCCAGTATCAGCGTTTTTGTTGCCGAAGACATTGAAGGCCCTGAAATTGTCATTGATTCGCATCTGGAAAATGATGAGGTATCGGAAACCGGTTTTCTCTTATCCGGTTTGGCGACCGATCAAACCGGTGTGGAAAGCTTAACGGCAACATTAAGCATTATCCAACCCGGCAATCAATTACTGTTTAGCAACAGAGCCGTCAGCGTGGCGGATAACGGTCGTTGGACGCTGGTATTGGACAATAAGCTGTTTAACGCCGATGATGTTATCAATATTGCTTTGACGGCTGAGGACAGCGCTAATAATATCGGCCAAGCGGAAATTAATCTTAATGTTGTAGCGGTCAATTACAGCGGCCTGCAATTGATTAACCGGATTACTTTTGGCGCGACGCCTGCATTATCGGCGGAAGTTGAAGCTATCGGCGTAACAGATTTTCTGACTCAGCAGCTTAATCCGGATAGCATTGACGATAGCGAGTTTAACGCGATGCTGGGTGGTTCTTTGCCTCAAAGTAAGGGTGAGCTGCAAGCCTGGACGCTGATGCACATGATCTACAGTAAAAAACAATTACAGGAGGTGATGACCTGGTTCTGGGATAATCATTTCAATACTGATATTAATACTGAACGAAATGACGCCAACGATCAGGAACTGAGTAATACCACAGCCTATGAACTGGCGGAAAACCAGGCATTCAGAGCTAATGCCTTGGGTAACTTCCGAGTTTTATTAGGGATTAGCGCCAAAAGCCCGGCGATGCTGATTTATCTGGACAGCATCAGCAATGTAATCAATGATTCTAATGAAAACTATGCTCGTGAAGTTTTGGAATTGCACACCATGGGGGTTGAAGGCGGCTACACCAGCGATGATGTAGAAGCCGGGGCGGAAATCTTTACCGGCTGGCATGTGCAAAATGGCGCTTTCTTCTTCGACAGCAATCAACACAATTCAGAAGCGCAGAATATTCTTTCCGCTACTATTCCGGGCGGTATCGATATTTCAAGCGGCGGGGTAAATCAAGGAGAAGCCTTTTTGGATGCTATTGCCGAACATCAGTCCACCGCAGAATTTATTTGCAGCAAATTGGTTGCCGTTTTTGTCAGCGATGAGACCCCGGACTCTCTGGTGACGCGATGCGCCGGCAGCTTTCTGGCGAATTCGACGGACAATGACCAAATCAAAACCGTATTGACGACCATTCTGGATTCAGCGGAATTTTATGATTCGGCTCACTATCGCAATAAAATCAAAACGCCGTTGGAGTTTGTCGTCGGCGCTGTGAGAAATCTGCAAGCAAGCAGCGATGCAACGGATTTAATTGCGCCGATTCGGGCAATGGGCATACGTTTGTATGAAAATCCGGTGCCGACCGGTTGGGCCGAAACCGGCAGCGAATGGATTAATTCCAGTTTGTTAATAGAGCGCATTAAATGGGTGAATGATTATGTCCGCAACCCGACAGGCAGTAATGCAACGCATACCGATCCAGTAACCTTTTATAGCGATCACCAGCAATTGACTGCAGAAGGCATTACCGGCTTTTTGCTCGGACTAACGGTCGGTGATGATGTCACTGATTTATCCCGAAATACGGCGCTACAGATTTTGGGGGATGAATTTAATATTGCCGGGCCGGACGCTGAAGCGCAGTTAAGGCGCTTAAATGGTTCAGTGCTTAGTTTTCCACAATATCAATATCAATAACGCCGCTTTCGGTATAGCTAGGAGTCTTATTATGAAACGCAGAACATTCTTAAAAGGCATTGCCGGAAGCGGATTAACGTTGGCGGCAAGCAAAATGGCGGGTATTCCCTTGATCAGTACTGCTAAAGCCGCTTCTCAACCGGTTTTGGTGGTTATTTTCCAACGCGGTGGTTGTGACGGGTTAAATACTATCGTGCCTTTTGCCGATCCCGACTATCAATTGCTTAGGCCGACCATCGGCATAGCAGAACCCAGCGCCGTTGATCCTGAATCAGCATTAAACCTGGATGATTTTTTCGGCATGCACCCTAGCATGACGGGGATGAAATCTATTTTTGATAACGGCGATATGGCGGTATTGCCCGCTGTTCATTATCCGAATGCTTCACGCTCGCATTTCACCGGTCAAGTGTTAATTGAAAGCGCCGATCCCACAACGCCGGTAGACAGTTCCAACGGCTGGTTAAATCGGCGGTTAGCGGATATTCTCCCCGGTCAGCAATTGCAGACGCCGTTACAAGCAGTGCATTTCGGCTCGACTTTGCCGCACGCCTTAATCGGCTCGGTGCCGGTGCAGAGCTTTTCCTTTATCAACTCATTTAATCTTGGCTTGAGCGGTGCGGAAGAAAATCAATTGATTAATGATGTCTTGCCTCTATATCAAGATATGCCAGCAAACGCTAATGCTTATCAACAATTAGTGCATCAATACGGTCAATTATTGTTTAACAGCTTGGCCACCGTTGATGAAATTGACACATCAACTTATAATCCGACCAACGGCGCTGTCTATCCGGAAACCAGTTATGGCCGCCGCTTAAGAGAAACGGCTCAATTGATTAAGGCGGATTTGGGTTTGGAAATGGTTACCATTGATTTGGGCGGTTGGGATACGCATAGTAACCAGGGCGGCGGCGAGAGCAGCGGGCGTCACGCCAAACGGTTGGCGGAGTTTTCAGATGGAATTAATGCCTTGTATACGGATTTGGGCGCGGAGATGGATAATGTGGTGATCTTGACGATGACTGAGTTCGGTCGAACTGCGGAAGAAAACGGCAGTAACGGCACTGATCACGGCCATGCCGGCGTTTGGACGGTAACCGGGCCGCAAATCAATAGCGGTATTGTCGGCGCCTGGCCGGGGTTGGCGGCCGATGATTTGGTTAATGGGCGCTATCTGCAACACAGTGTGGATTATCGCGATATTCTAGGCGATATACTCAATGTGCATTTCGGGCATAGTCTTGCCGACGTATCAAATTTATTGCCGGGGCATGGTTATAATGCTTTGGGCTTGTTTGCTTCCTGATGGGGCGTCGTGGGTCGGACTGAAGTCCGACCTACCCCTAGGTTGTATTCGAACTGAACTTCAACTCCAGATTGGTGGGACGGACTTCACTCCGTCATTGACGGCCAGGGAATTTTATTGAGTTTGATAAATTTCCAAAGCGTTAATCCTATCGTCAATCATTTTCAACATATTCTGATAGCGTTGGCTGTAAATGGAACCGTATAGCGTTTTGAACACATGGCTGTTCATGCGCTCCGGCATGTCCCTCACTTCCGGCATAAAGACCCGGTAATCCTTCGTCTCTTTTATGATTTCTTGTAGGCGGCGGGCGCTTTCCGGGCTGGCTGTGGCGATTTGCCCGAAACGTAAGCCGGCGCGGTCTCCCGCCAAATCGATGAAACTGAATCCGCTGCCTCTTTTGGCGTCAAATAACTCTTTCTCCTGACCGATCATATCCGCCAATAATGTCGCCCCTGCAGCGGCCAATGCCGCAGAAGTGACAAAATGTTTAGCCATATCTTTGCGACGGTATAGATAAACCGGATAATAGTGTGAATTATCAAAGTTGATCGCTAGATAATGCTGCAGTTCCCGTTGATTGACATAACTGCTTAAGGCGATAATCAAGGCTCGGTTTTCTGCAATCGCATTATTGGCGTCTGATCGCTCATAGGCGTGAGTAAACAATACCTGCATGATTTTCGACAGAGATAATAACCATTTAGGATCATGTTGGCGGGCGATTTTATTGATTTCCTGTTGATAGAAAACCATTGATTGATATTGGGGGTTATTTTCCAATTGCGGAGTTTTGGCGGCTTCTTCAAAATCGGAAAAATAACTAATGCTCAGTTTGTCAGGTTGGATACTGATGCCGCTGATATGATGCGCGGCCAAAATATAATATTGTTTCAGCGGAGTGTTATTGATGACTCCTTCAATAATTAAACCGGCAAATTCATCAGCTATGGTGAGTCGTCCGATTTTCAATGCTTTGATTATGGGTAGCGCATCGTTCTTACTGAGGTCAAAGGAAAGATTCAAATATTTACCGAACGGATTTTCAGGCAAAGCCAGAGTAATGTCGAAATTTAATGCATCTTTGCTGAGGGTGACTTTGGAGGAGCTTTTTAGCAATAAATTCAATAAATAGTTAATCGCGACATTTAAATCCGCTTCATTGTGATGAATGGTTTGAATCGGCGAATGGGGGTTAATCGAGGGATGTAAAATTTGTTTTGCGCGATTGATGTCTTGATCATTTAAAGCGACTCGGTCAGGGTTTTGCGGGAAATTATCAGTGGCTAAAAAAATAATAACCGCCAAAAAAACAGGCGGCGCCGCTATATAGAAAAAAAATAATCTAAGCGGCGCCAGCATCTATTTGAATTCCAGTAAATAACGGGAGGAACGTAGGTATTTTGTTTCCGATTGTAAATCGGCATGGGTCAGCGGCGCTTGCGCCAGCCATTGTGCCGGAAACTCCAGATCAATCTGTTTTTTAGCGCAACGGATTGTAAAATCCGGCCTTTGACTGTGGCGGTTGCGATGCAGCAAAACCGCGATGCGTAAAATAATGGTTAAAAACGGCGCTTGATGTTGCCAGGGCGCAGGCAGATTTTTAAAACGCGATAGGGAAAGCTTTTTGCGGTGACTGCGGATAATGCTGGCTAAAATGTTTTGATCTTTCCGTGAAAAACCGGCCAAATCGGCATTTTCAATGATATATGCGCTGTGTTTATGATAACCGCTGTGGGCGATGCTAAGGCCGATTTCATGCAGTTCCGCCGCCCAATGTAGGAATTGCCTGCTTTCCGGGTTATCGGCGATATAAGGATGATCTTCCAGTTGTTGTAAAATAAAGTCGATGGTGTCTTTCAGTTTATCCGCATGCAGAGCATTGCTGCGATAATGTTCGGCAATGGTTTTACTGGTTTCTGAGCGTAAATCGTGATTGTAGATGCGGCCTAATAAATCGTGAATTAAACCTTCCCGGACAGCGCCGTCGGAAACGGTCATTTGTTCAATGCCCAGATCTTTGAAAGTGGCGTAAATAATGGCTACGCCGCCTGCAAAAACTGGGAGCCGCTCTTCGCTGAGTTCCGGTAAATCCAATTGTTTAACATTATCATGCTGTAACATGTAGTCGACTAATTTTTCCAGCCCGTCGCGAGTTATGCCGTTATTGCTCCAGCCCGAGGCATGCAGCACATTGCGAATGGATTTCAAACTGCCGGAAGCGCCGATGGCCTCATCCCAGTTTTGTTGATTGAATTGTTGGGTAAACGGCTCCAGACGTTGCCCAGCCGTTAATACAGATTTTTTAAAGGCTTTTTTGGACAAATTTCCATCTTTAAAAAACTGGTTGCTGAAGGTGACGCAGCCCATTCTCAAACTTTCTTTACTGAGCGGCGTATCTTCCATGCCGATGATATATTCAGTGCTGCCGCCGCCGATATCCATTACAAATCGTTTGTTGGCGTTACTGCCCAAGCTGTTGGCGACGCCTTGATAAATTAACCGAGCCTCTTCTATCCCGGAAATAATATCAATAGGGTGACCTAAAGCTAATTCCGCTTTGGCGATAAAAATATCAGCGTTTTTGGCGGTTCTCAAGGTATTGGTGCCGACAATGCGAACGCTGTTGGGGGGGAAATTACGGATGCGTTGCCCGAATTTCTCCAGACAGGCCAGCGCGCGTAACTGAGTCATTTCATCCAGATTTTTATCTTCATCCAGACCGGCGGCCAAACGCACCATCTCTTTTATTTTATCCAGCGTTTGCAGCTTACCGTCATTAAGGCTGCAAATAATCATGTGAAAACTGTTGGAGCCAAGGTCAATGGCGGCAACGCTGCTGGGGACTTTTTGTTGTTGTGGCAAGATCATGTTGGTTTTAAGCAATAAGTGTAGCGGATTTCTGATAGAATCGTGCTTTTTTCTGGTTTATCAGCTTGCGGGGCGGAACAATTGTTCGCGCGGCATCAGCTGAAACATAATGTTGTTTGAATTATTTATGATATGCAAGCATTATCAATCAAAAATTTAAAAAAAACTTATCGAAACGGGTTTGTTGCGCTCAAGGGATTAGACTTAAATGTGGAAAGCGGTGATTTTTTCGCATTATTAGGGCCAAACGGCGCAGGCAAATCCACCGCCATTGGCATTATCAGCTCCCTGGTCACCAAAACCAGCGGTTCGGTGAGCATATTCGGTCATGATCTGGATAAGCAACGCACTCAGGCCAAAATGAATATCGGCCTGGTGCCGCAGGAAATAAACTTCAACCAATTTGAAACCGTCCGCAATATTGTTATCAATCAAGCCGGATATTACGGGATTCCTCGCAAAGAAGCTAAACGCAGAGCGGATCATTGTATAAAGCAAATGGATCTATGGGATAAGCGCGACTCGGTATCGCGTCGTTTATCCGGCGGCATGAAAAGAAGAGTGATGATCGCCCGGGCAATGGTGCATTCTCCCAAACTGTTAATTTTGGATGAGCCGACCGCCGGGGTGGATATTGAAATCCGCCGGGCGATGTGGGAAATGATGGAAATGGCCAATCAACAAGGCACCACGATTATTTTAACCACCCACTATTTGGAAGAGGCGGAAAGTCTGTGTCGTAATATCGCCATTATCAATCAAGGCGAAATAGTTGAAAACTCTGATATGCAGAGTTTATTGGCGAAAATTAATATGCAATATTTTATGCTGAATTTATCCGAACCGGTGAAACAAGCGCCGCAAGTCCACGGTTATCAAATGGAAATGTTGGAGCCGAGTGTGTTAAATGTCGGCGTACCTAAGGAAAAAGGCTTGAATCCATTATTTCACCAATTATCCGAACAGGGCATTAAAGTCCACAGTTTAAAAAATAAATCCAATCGGCTGGAACAACTTTTTCTGGATATCGTTCAATGAATTTTTTCATTCCTTTTTGGACTATTCTCACTAAAGAAATCCGTCGGTTTACCCGAATTTGGCCGCAAACCTTGTTGCCGCCTGCTATTACCACATCGCTGTATTTTTTGATATTCGGCAAATTGATCGGCGATCGGATCGGACTCATTAACGGCGTCAGCTATATGGACTATATCGTACCCGGCGTCATCTTAATGTCGGTGATCAGCCATTCCTACGCCAATGTGGTTTCTTCCTTTTACTCGACTAAATTTCAGCGCCATATCGAAGAATTATTAGTCGCGCCGGTGCCCAATTTTGTGATACTGAGCGGTTACGTCGGCGGCGGTGTGGCCAGAGGGGTGTTGGTGGGAACCGTGGTGGCCTTGATTTCCACTTTGTTTGCCAAAATACAAGTGCAAAACTGGATGGTGGCGATGTCAGTGTTTTTTTTGACCGCTATCTTGTTTGCCTTGGCGGGCTTTATTAATGCGGTGTTCGCCGACAGTTTCGATGATATTTCCATTATCCCGAATTTTATTTTGACCCCGTTAAGTTATTTAGGCGGGGTGTTTTATTCAGTATCCATGTTGCCGGACATATGGCAGACTATCTCATTAGGGAATCCGATACTCTATATGATTAACGCTTTTCGTTTCGGCTTGATCGGGGTCAGCGATATTGATGTGATTATGGCCTTTTCGATTACCGGCGGCTTTATTGTTTTCCTCACTTTGTTGAGCTTGTTACTGCTATACAAAGGCGTTGGCATTAAAAATTAGATGTGTAACTAAGGAAGAACGTTCACGAATTTATTTCATTCCCGTTCCTAACGCTTTTTTCCAAACTCAAGTTTGGGAAAATTGAAAGGAATCTCCAGCTTTCGGATTGGAGTTCTCAGTTTAGGAAATAGCAAAACATGACGACGAAGTATCAATATGAAAAAATTGTTAATAACTGCCTTATTGTTAGGAGCTATGATGGAAATACAAGCTGAAGAAGTCGGCTGTATAACCACTTCATGGAAATTAATCGGCGCTAACCACAAAGTCTGTGTGCAGGCATTTGACGACCCGAAAGTCTCCGGCGTCAGTTGTCATATCAGCCAGGCCAAAAAAGGCGGCATCAAAGGGGCTTTTGGGTTGGCGGAAGACCCTTCCCAATTTTCTATCGCCTGTCGGCAAGTCGGCCCGATAGTGATTAAAAAAGAGTTACCCGAACAAGAAACCGCCTTCAGCAGCGATACCTCCTTATTCTTCAAAGAAACCCGAGTCACCCGATTATTTGATGGGAACCGCAATACCCTGATTTATGTGGCGATCAGTCGAAAAATAATCGACGGGGCGCCGAAGAATAGCATTTCCACCGTTCCAATTATGCCCTGGTCAAAATAAAAAATGCACCCCATGTAGGTCAGACTTCAGTCTGACTAAGACCGGTATTTGTTCTTCACAGTACGTCTTAGCCAAAAATTTAAGGAAATAACAATGATAAAAAACAAAACTTTAGGTTTAACGCTAATGTTTGTAGCGCTTTTCAGTCTATCGAACCTGGTTCAGGCGCTTCCTGCCGGACATAACCAGCTACGCTTGCAAACCGGGACGCCGAAAAGAACGGGTGAAACCGCTTTTTCTTATATGGTCACCTGGCGAAAAGGGGAGGCTAATCTGCGTAGAGCCAATGGTCTGACCTTTATCAATGGAGTGGGTACTCAAAACCCCACTTCGGCAACTGAAGTCGCTCGAAAAATCACCAACTCCTTAAACGCCGGCGTTGCCATTGAATCGCCGCATGATCGTGGCGCGGCTGCTAAATATAATAAAGATAGATCGGAAGTATTGGTCACAAACAAAGAAGGCTTTGATTTATCACAAATCACGGTCAGAGATTATACCAATCAGCCATTACATTTTGATCTTCCGGGCGGGGACAGCTTTCAGGATAAATCCATCGCTGTTGCTATAGATTTTGTTTATTCGGCGGCGGTGGAATATGTTGACGGATTTTCATCCGGCGTTGATAAAAAAGCGGCTGGAGGCCATGTGACCGTCAAATTAGGCAATGATTCACCCATCGAAATTCAGACCGCCGGAAAGACCACCCAACAAATAGAAAAAGAATTAGCGCAAGTGTTGGGCGCTGGGGCACGCTTTTCTGCAACGCCGCTTTACCCAAATTTTGTAGAGCTGAGATCGAAAAACTATAAAACTTTCGATGGCGGAGAAATGCAACTGCTCGCCTCAAACTACAACTCTATTACTATAGACGTAAACGATTCCGGTTTGGGCGTACTGACTAAATTCAATTTCCCCGATGTCAATAAACCGACCGAAATCGCTGAAAATATTAATTATATAATTGCTTTGATCATTGCTGGAATTGGCTTGGCTTTTTTTGTGGTGACGCGCAACGCCAAGTCTGCATAGAGAAGCGCAACGTTCAGCCAAAAATGATTAATGATGCGCCTGTCATGATTGGGTGAGATTTTTGATGTGTGCAGCCGGGCGAGGCCGAATGCTTACTTTGTGATAATATTGACTCATGAATCAACCCCACGACCAAGCCTATAAACTGCTGTTTTCCGAACCGGAATTGATTGTTGATTTATTACAAGGATTTGTTGAAGAAGACTGGGTGAAAGCGCTAGACTTCAAGACCTTGGAAAAAGTCTCCGGCAGTTTTATCAGCGACGACCTGCGCAGTCGGGAAGATGACGTGATCTGGCGAGTCAAATATCAACAAGAATGGATATATGTTTATTTGCTGATTGAATTTCAATCCAGTATTGACCGCTATATGGCGGTCAGATTGATGACCTACATCGGCTTACTGTATCAGGATTTGATTAAAAGCAAACAACTCACCGCTAAAAAACAATTGCCGCCTGTGTTTCCCGTGGTTCTGTACAACGGCGACCAGCGCTGGACAGCCGCCACCGAACTCAAAGACCTTATCGTCCATGCCCCGGGCGGTTTGGAACAATACCTGCCATCATTAAAATATTTGCTACTGGATGAAGGCGCCTACGATACAAAAACGCTAGCGCCGTTAAAAAACTTGGTAGCGGCAATATTTCGGTT
>SPJM01000251.1 GCA_006844585.1 Methylococcaceae bacterium
AGTCTCAGGGGTGAGTTAGCCAATGATAACGAAACCCACGGGTTCGCGAGATACGGTAAATGGCAAGGCAGTGTAGTGAAAGTTTACGTTCTTATCTGGGGAGATCTGTTTAACGTGCGATGCAGGTTGTTGTTTGAAAATGTCAGTTGGGCAACTGTATTAAATGTCCTGGCGACCTGATGGCTATTCATCAGAGATCGAGCGAATTCTAATAGCAACGCAACAACTGGACATAGCGCCTGTTTGGGCAACCATTCAGGTGATTAAACAGAAGTCAGCAGACGGCATAGTAGCCAAACGCCCATCGTAATGGTTGGGACAGGGTGAAGGCCTGAACATTAGATGAGGAGCAGCCCGCTCTACCTTTGGCTTTAAGTCAGGCGGTAGATGAATAGGTAGCGAGCCTCAAACATTAATTCTTTATTCACTTTAATCATGTTATTTGAACAAGTATTATCCTCCGAAAACCTGCGTGACGCATGGCAACGTGTGAAGCAAAACAAAGGAGCGGCCGGTGTCGATGGTTTAACGATTGAAGACTACCCCGTGTGGATACATCAGCACTGGGAGAGCATTCATCGTGGATTGCAACAGGGCTATTATTGTCCGTTGCCTGTTAAGCGCGTGGAAATTCCTAAACCCAATGGCGGAATACGCCTATTAGGCATTCCCAGCGTTCACGACAGAGTGATCCAACAAGCCATCGCCCAAGTGTTGCAGCCACTGATAGATCCTGATTTTTCAGATCACAGTCATGGCTTTCGTCCTAATCGTTCTGCGCATGATGCTGTTAAATCAGTGCAGCAAGGAATCAAAGACGGCTATGGCTACGCCGTGGATATTGATTTATCCCAGTTCTTTGACAAAGTCGATCACGACTTATTAATGAACCGACTCGGCAAATGGGTGGCTGATAAACAACTGCTGACACTGATTGGAAAATATCTGCGTGCTGATGTGAGCATCAAAGGAAAGCGAGAGCCAACACGTTGTGGCGTTCCACAAGGTGGGCCGCTATCCCCCTTGCTCGCCAACATCATGCTGGATGATCTTGACCGTTATTTAGAAAGCAAAGGCTATCGCTTTGCACGTTACGCGGATGACTTTGTCATCAGCGTCAAATCCTTCAAGAAGGAGAGCGTATCAAAGCCGAAGTCACCGCTTATCTGAAAACGCTAAAGCTTCCTATCAACACAGAGAAAAGCCAAGTGGTCAGTAGCAAGCAGTTGAGTTTTCTCGGCTTTGCCTTTAAGGGCAAGAAAATTGTCTGGAACCCGAAAAGTTTCGCTAACTTCAAGCACCGTATCCGTGAATTAACGGGACGTTCGTGGGGAGTCAGCTGGGCTTATCGGTATGAAAAACTCAGGCAATATATTCAAGGCTGGGGAAACTACTTTGGGTTGAGCGAATATTACCGACCGATACCGTTACTGGATCAATGGATACGGCGACGTATCAGAATGTGCTATTTAAAACAATGGCGCAGGATACGCACACGTATTCGTAACCTGATGCGATTAGGCGTATCCAAGTCAGTGGCAATCAGTTTGGGTATGAGCTCAAAGGGATATTACCGCCTCGCGAAAACCAAGGCGGTGCAACTGGCTTTAAATAACAAATGGCTAAAGTCTCAAGGCTTAGTCTCACTTGAAGAGCAATGGGTGAAGTTCCATTATTCATAATGGCTGATGAACCGCCCTGTGCGGAGCCGCATGCAGGGTGGTGTGGGGAGGGCTGGAGAGAACTAGCCCTTACCCGATTCTAGTTTTTAGGGAGTATTATAGTCGCTGGTCATCATACCGATATAACGCATCGAAACGATAAGCGCCCCGATGATCATTACCATGGGCGTAAAACCCAAATATTTCAGGCGCATATATTCGCAATCCTGACTACGCAAAGTACAAATTTCAAAAAAACTTTTTAATCAATAAAAGGTAGATATGTGCTAACTTGGTGCGCGGGTTTGTATGTGCTTCATTGTGGTGCATTTTCCGATCTTGTTGGTGTTATATCGAACCCAATAGATGTGGATGGTTTTTTAATTGCAAGTCTTATCTTATTGATAAATAATCAAAGAAAAACTATTTTTACCAAATAAATTGTTTTGGCTTGATATGTGCATTCATTCTGCTAAACGCTCCAAATGGTTGGAGTTGGTGAAGGCTTTGAAATGAGCCATTATGACAAAGGCGTCTACCCAATGCAGAAGATTTCTCGATGATTTTCTGAGGGAGGCGCTTTTTTTTTAAGTTATGGTCAGAATAAACCTGTTGGTTAAGTAAACTTTTTAAAGAAGATAAATGCATAAATTGAGTAAAACTATTGTTATTACCGAGGTAGACAATGAGCGATAAACAAACTTTAGTAGTCATCGGTAATGGAATGGTCGGCCAAAATTTTTTGGTCAGTTTGATGGAAAGTGAAATCAGCGAGCAATATGAAGTCGTGACCTTTTGTGAAGAGCCCAGGCCAGCTTACGACAGAGTGCATTTGACGGAATATTTTTCAGGTAAAACAGCCGATCAGCTCTCTATGGTTGAGGAGGGCTTCTTCGAAAACAACAACATCACTATTCATATCGGTGATAAAGCTGAATCGATTAATTTGGCTGAAAAATTGGTGATTTCTCAGCAGGGCGTTGAAATTCGTTACGATAAATTGGTGTTGGCGACGGGTTCCGTTCCATTTGTGCCGCCCATTCAGGGTAAAGACAGGGCAAAATGTCTGGTCTATCGCACCATTGAAGATTTGGAAGCCATTACCACTGCGGCTGAACATTCCAAAGCAGGCGCGGTTATCGGCGGCGGCTTGTTGGGCCTGGAAGCGGCTAAAGCATTGACAGACCTCGGCTTGAAAACCCATGTCATTCAATTTTCACATCGCTTGATGTCGGCGCAATTGGATGACGGCGGCGCACTGCTATTAAAGCAAAAAATTGAAGCATTGGGTGTTTCGGTGCATACCAATAGAAATACCATCGAAATCGTTGACGGCGAACAGCATCATAATAAACTGGTTTTTGCCGACGGCGATGAGTTGGAAACGGATTTGGTGATTTTTTCCGCCGGTATTCGACCGCGCGATGAAATTGCCCGGGCTTGCGGGCTGAAGGTGGGGCAAAGAGGCGGTATCGTCATCGATAATCAATGCCGCACCTCTGATCCGGATGTGTATGCGATCGGCGAATGTGCGGTTTGGGAAAATCAAGTATTCGGTTTGGTGGCCCCGGGTTATAACATGGCTAGAACGGTGGTGGCCGATTTGGCAGGTGATGCGGCTGAGTTTGAAGGCGCTGATATGAGCACCAAACTGAAGCTGAACGGCGTTGATGTGGCCAGCATCGGCGATGCCCTGGCGAATACCGAAGGCTGTATGACTTACACTTATCAAAACGGTCAGGAAGGCATTTATAAGCGTCTGGTGGTTAGCGGCGATGGTCAAAAATTACTGGGTGCGGTATTAGTCGGCGAAGCTTCGGGCTACGGGACATTGCTGCAATACTGTTTAAATGATATTGATCTGCCGGAGAACCCGGATTCATTGATATTACCTCACCGTTCTGATGAATCGGTAGGCTTAGGGCCGGACGCCTTGCCGGAATCGGCGCAGATTTGTTCTTGTTATGATGTCAGCAAAGGCGCGGTTTGTTCGGCGATTGAAGGCGGTTGCCGCACAGTTGCAGATTTAAAAGGGGAAACCCAGGCGGCGACCGGTTGCGGCGGTTGTGCGGCGTTATTGAAATCGGTTTTGGATTGCGAACTGGAAAAAGCCGGATTGGAAGTCAATACCGATATTTGTGAGCATTTTTCCTACACCCGCACCGATTTATACAACATCGTCATGGTGGAAGAAATCAAAACTTTTGACGAGTTGATTGAAAAACATGGCCAGGGACGTGGTTGTGAAATCTGTCGGCAGGCGGTGGGTAGCATTTTAGCGTCTTATTGGAATGACTACATTTTAGAGAAATCGCATTTATCCTTACAGGATACCAACGATACCTATCTTGCCAATATGCAGAAAGACGGCACATACTCTGTGGTGCCGCGGATGACCGGCGGCGAAGTGACCCCGGATATGTTGATCGCGCTAGGCGAAATAGCCAAAAAATACGGTCTGTATACCAAAGTGACCGGCGGCCAGCGGATTGATTTGTTTGGCGCGCGGGTTGATCAATTGCCTTTGATTTGGCAAGAACTGATTGATGCCGGTTATGAATCCGGCCATGCTTACGGTAAATCCCTAAGAACGGTTAAATCCTGCGTCGGCAGTACTTGGTGCCGATTCGGCGTGGATGACAGCGTCGGCTTGGCGGTTGAGCTGGAAAATCGCTATAAAGGCTTAAGAGCGCCGCATAAAATCAAATTTGCGGTTTCGGGATGCACCCGAGAATGTGCGGAAGCGCAAGGTAAGGATATTGGCGTCATCGCCACCGAAGGCGGCTGGAATTTATATGTTTGCGGCAACGGCGGCATGAAGCCCAGACACGCTGATTTATTCGCCACCAATTTGGATAAGGAAACTTTAATCAAATACATCGACAGAGTGTTGATTTTTTATGTCAGAACAGCTGAACGTTTGCAGCGCACCTCGGTTTGGATGGAAAACATGGAAGGCGGTTTAGATTATTTGAAGTCAGTGGTAATCGATGACAAGCTGGGCATAGGCGAAAACCTGGAAACCCAGATGCAGCATGTGATCGATACTTATCAGTGTGAGTGGAAAACCACTATTGCCGATGAAGAGAAATTAAAACGTTTCCGGCATTTTATCAACAGCGATGAACAAGACGATAACGTTTTATTTGTTGAAGAACGTGGTCAAATACGTCCGGCGACGGAAGAAGAACATCAACATTTAAAAATAGCGGAGGAAGCCTAAAATGACTGAGCAAGATTGGATAGATATTTGTAGTGTTGATGATTTGCAACCGGATTCCGGCGTTTGCGCCTTGGTGAAGGACAAACAGATTGCGGTTTTTTATATGCCGAAAGAACAAGCGGTGTTTGCCATTAATAATTATGACCCATTTGGTAAGGCCAATGTTTTATCCAGAGGCATGATCGGTGATTTGAACGGAGCGCCGATGGTGGCCTCGCCTTTATATAAGCAGCATTTTAATTTGCAGACCGGCGAATGCTTGGATGATCCTGAGGTTTCGGTTGAAGCTTATTCAATCCGGATTAATAACGGACGCGTAGAAGTCAGTCTATAAGGAAGCCTTATGAAATATCAATTTTTTATAGCCGATGTTTTTACCAATGAACTGTATAACGGCGCGCAAGTAGCGGTATTTCCTAAAGCCAATGGCTTGACCGATGCTCAAATGCAGAAAATCGCCCGAGAAACCAATTTATCGGAAACTGTTTTTTTATTTAATCAACAAGACTCGCTGCAAACTCGACGGATGCGTACCTTTTCGCCTCATGGTGAAATCGGTTTTGCCGGCCATCCGGTGTTGGCGGCTGCCTTTGTGTCAACTGCCTGCGGGGAAATGCAGCTTAGCGAAGCCGACAATGACTTTGTTTTCGAGCAAAACGCCGGGCCGGTTAATGTGAATGTCAGTAATAATAATGGCGCGCCGGGATTTATTCAATTCTCCCGCCAAGTGTCTCCAATTGTTGATTATTACGCGCCGCCGGAAAGCGAATTAGCGGAATTTTTGGGTATTGATGAAACTCATATCGACAATAAAAAATATTGTACGCGTCTGGTTTCCTGTGGTTTACCCTATTTGGTGGTGCCGGTTTTTTATTTTGATGCCTTGAGAAAAGCAAAATTTAATTTTTCCAAATGGAGTCAATCTATTGCACCGCAAACCGCCGCTCAGGAAATTTTGATGTTTTCGCCAAAAACGCCTAACAAGGATTCGGATTTTGCAGTGCGCTTATTCGGGCCTAAGATCGGTATACATGAAGATCCGCCGGTTGGTTCGGCGATGGGCGCTTTTGCATCGTATCTCTGCTCATTCGAGCATATGCGCGTCGGCACTTATACTTTTTCGGTGGAGCGCGGCGACGAACAAACTCGTCGAAGCGTATTGAATCTGGAAATGGATCATAAAAAAGAAGATCAATTAATGATCAGAATCGGCGGTGAAGCGGTAATGGTCGCGGAAGGTTATATGGATGAGCCTTAGGACTGAGAATTTTATAATCCCCAGTCCTAAAAAGAGGATTTGTTGAAATAAGGAACGTTAACTGAATGGTAAGGTAAATTTATATGGCAATGAGGCCGACAAGAGCAAGTTGTTTGCATGTAATTTAGAATATTCCGAAATATTAATTAAAAACACCGAAAGACTATGTTATTTGGTAGAAATAAAAAGAACCCTATAAAAATTGCCGATAAGGGCATTGTTAAATGGAATTATTCAACCTGCGGTTACTGTTCAACCGGCTGCGCAATCGAAATCGGCGTTAATGAAGACGGCATTCCGGTCGGCGCCAGAGGCGTTGCGGGCGCGGATGTGAATCGCGGCAAGCTGTGCCTTAAAGGCATTTTTGAGCATGAAATTTTTGAAAGCGAAGGACGCGGTAAAACGCCGTTATTGCGCGACAATATTCATGATGAATTTAAAGAAGTCGAGTGGGATGAAGCTCTATCGACCATGGCTTCAGAAATTAAACGCATACAGCAGACTTATGGCCGGGATGCGTTCGCCATCGTTTCCACCGGACAAATATTGACCGAAGGTTTTTATACTTTGGGCAAGTTAGCGCGCGGAGTGATCGGAACCAATAATTATGATGGCAATACTACCCTTTGCATGGCCTCGGCGGTTTCAGGCTATAAACGTTCTTTCGGTTCCGACGGGCCGCCGGGTTGTTACGAAGACTTTGAAAATACGGACTGTTTAATCGCCTGGGGTTCCAATTTACCGGAACAACACCCGATTATTTATTGGCGTTTTAAAGAAGCGCAGGAAAAAAGAAAATTTCCATTGATTGTCGTCGATCCTCGAGTGACGATGTTGGCGCAAAATGCCGATATTCATTTGCCGATAACGCCAGGTACCGATGTTGTGTTAATGAACGCCTTAATGCATGTGATTTTGGCGGAAGGCTTACAAGATCAAGATTATATCGACGCAAACACCAATGGTTTTGAGGCGTTGAAGGCGGAAGTCGAGAATTACGACCCGATGACGGCCGCCAAGATTTGCGGTATTGATGAAGATACTATTCGCAATGTCGCGCGTTTATACGCCAAAGCCGACAGCGGCATGAACATTTGGACCATGGGCATCAATCAAAGCACCCACGGATCGGACGGAGTTGTCGGGATTAATAACCTCAGTCTGATTACCGGCAATATCGGCAAGCCGGGCGGCACAAGCTTATCAATTACCGGTCAATGTAACGCTATGGGGACGCGGGAATGGTCTTCTTGCTCCGGCTTACCGGGTTACCGTTTATTGGAAAACGAACAAGACAGACAGGAAATAGCCGATTTTTGGGGCGTTGACCCGGCGTTTTTTCCGAAAAAAAGAGGCATGGCGCAAACCGATATTTTTCCTGCCATTGAGGCGGGTAAAATTAAAGGGCTTTGGCTGGTCGGCACTAATCCGATGACATCTATGCCGAATACGGCGCGGATACGTAAAACGCTGGAAAAACTGGAATGTTGCGTGGTTCAGGATTCCTACGTGGATGTAGAAACAACCCCTTATGCGCATATTCACCTTCCGGCGGCAATCTGGGCGGAAAAAGAGGGCGTTTTCACCAATACCGAACGGCGCGTCAATATCACCCGCAAAGTAAAAGAACCTTACCATAATTCCAAAGCCGATTTACATATTTTCAACGCGTTGGCGCAGCAGTTTGAGCAAGGTCGGAAAATGAATTTTCCCGATCAGCCTAGCGAAGTATTTGAAGAAATGAAAACCTTATCAAAAGGGCGTTTAGTGGATATTTCAGGGATGTCGCATGATTTGATTGAAGAAAATCGGGGCGTTCAATGGCCTTATACCGAACAGCAACTGAAAAAGGACGATAAGCCGCCGCAAGGGGGCAAGCGTTTATACACCGAAACCGCAACATTTCGTTTTCCGGATGGTCGCGCCAAGCTGATTCCGCTGCCTTTTGCCGATAACAATGAACGACCGGATGAACAATTTCCGTTTTGGCTGAATAGCGGTCGCTTGGTGGAGCATTTCCATACCCGCACCCGCACCGGCAAAATCGGCAATAACAATAAATACAGTCCCACCCCGTTTATGGAAATGAATCCGGACGCGGCGGCGGATTTAAATATTCAACATCAATCCTATGTACGAGCAGTGTCGCGTCGCGGCGATGCGGTGGTGATGGTGATGTTAACGCAAAGAGTGCCGCGTAATATGGTTTTTATTCCGTTTCATTTTTTTGATTGCGTTAATCGCTTAACACTGGGGCTGTTGGATCCTTATTCCAGACAACCGGCTTTTAAACAAGCTGCGGTGCGTATTGAACCTATTAATCAGGAAGAAGCCGCTCGATTGAATAAAGCAAACAGACAATTCTAAGTATGCATCATGACTAAAGTAAGAAGCGACGAACAAAAATACGCCTTTCTCAGAGATGAGGAAAGCCTGGAACAAAACCGTTATGGGAACAAGATTAATCTGGCGGAAAACGGCGATGAGCTGATTGCTGATGCCTTGACCATCAATAACCAGCCTTCAGAAAGCGAAAACCCTAACCGCTATAAGCAACACGGATTTTATCTCAATGCGGATAATTGTATCGGTTGCCATGCCTGCGAAGCGGCCTGTAGCGAGAAAAATGACAATCCGGCGCATATCGCTTTTCGGTCGGTAGGTTTCGTGGAAGGCGGCACTTATCCGGATTATCAACGCATTAATATCTCGATGGCCTGTAACCACTGCGATGATCCGGTGTGTCTTAAAGGTTGCCCGACCCGCGCATATACCAAGTTTGCTGAATACGGCGCGGTCTTACAAGATCCGGATATTTGTTTCGGTTGCGGTTATTGCACCTGGGTTTGTCCTTATAATGCGCCGCAACTGGATCCGGTGAAAGGGCAGGTATCCAAATGTAATATGTGCGTGGATCGTTTAGAAGTAGGTTTAAAACCGTCCTGTGTATCTGCATGCTTAGGCAATGCCCTGGATTTCGGAGTGATTGAAAACGTGCCGGAAAATCGTGAAGTGGCGCAAACCGAGATTCCCGGATTTCCAACGGCCGAAATCACCCAACCGAATATTCGTTTCCAGCAGACTAAAGGCGCGCATAAGGAAATGACGCGTACTGATACAATGCCTGTTAAGTATCACCGTAATGCGGAAAGTAACAGCTTTGAGCCAGTGGTTGATGAAAAAGCAGGGCGGGATAAATACTGGAATCTAAAATCCTTATTGACCAGCCATGAAAGCGCACATGTTATTTTTACCCTGTTCACCCAGGGAACGGTCGGGGCGTTTTTAATGTTGTTTTTAGGCCCGTTTTTCGCACCTGAAATCTTTTCATTATTGGAAAATGCCGATTTACTGTTGAAATTAACAGTCGTTATCTTCGTTACTAGTACGATTGGTTTATACAAATTAAATATGCATCTGGGTAAGCCGCATCGTTTTTATCGTGGTTTCAATAATTTGAGATTGTCGCCGGTCAGTCGTGAAATTGCCGGGGTTTCGTTGTTTTATACCGGTTTATTGGGTTTTTTAGTCACCTTATTGATTCCTTTCGATTTTATCAAGGCGTTCAGTTATGCTTTCGGCGGCTTGGCGGCGTTAAGCGGTTTGGCGGGATTGTACTATATGTATAAGCTTTATCGCATTCCGGCTCGGCCTTTTTGGGATCATTTGCAGACCGGCACCGCTTTTTTCGGAACCATGTTGAGCTTTGGCGCTTTAATTATTGCGGCTGTGTGCGTGGTTTTTGTCGATTCTTCGGTATTGGATACAGCGATAATGACACAAAGCCTGGCCGCAATAATGCTGATCGGCTTAGTTATTGAAGCGTTGGGACATTGGAAACACGCTGATGATATGCAAAAACTGGGCAATGAAGGCGCTGCTTCTTATTATCGGCAGGTCACTCAATATGGCTATAGCTATTTATTGCGCAACGGTTTACTGGCTTTGAATATTGGTTTGGCGCTTTATTTTTGTGTGTTCAGCATTGCTTCTGTATTTGATTGGGTTTTGGCGATTCTGTTAATGACATCTATGCTGGTAATGAGCGTTTTTGGTCGTTCCCTGTTTTTTGTATTGGTGATACCGACAACCATGCCAGGCGCTTTTTTCTGGAAAAACGAAGGTTTTGTTGATCATGCCCGTGAAACCGGTTTGGCCGATATGCCGCAAGTCGGCGTGGTTCATGAAAGACATCATGCTTTCAAAGTAGATGAGTTGCTCAAGACAATTAAAGAAAATTCCTTATCGGACATGGTTGACCATGTTAAATGGATTTTCGGTTATAAAAAAGGTCATTAGAATTTTATCTTAAACATAAAAAAAGCGTCGATTTCTGTAAATCGACGCTTTTTTTTTGGACTTTTCCCCGGCCGGAAAAATGGTTGCTGTATATTAAGCTTGCAAGCTCAAGAAGGCCGCTGCTGCGGCGCTTACCAGCCCTAAAGCGGCGGCCACAACCCAACGCCAAGATTTGCTGTGTTGCTGTTGTTCATCCTCAAAATATTCAACGCCATCAATGCGCGCGTTTATCGCTTTAATTTTTCCTTCTCCATCTTGTTCAGTTTGATAATAAATGGTATCGCCTCTGAACGGTCTTCTGCGCATGCCTTTTAGAGCGGAGATATGAATGAAAACATCCTGACTGCCGTCTTCCGGTTTAATAAAACCAAAACCCCTGTCATCTTTCCAGGTTTTCAGAAAACCTTTATTTTCTGTCATTGCCATAGTTTTTACCTTTTTCATTATTACTTATCTTCCTTTTCAATAATCCGCCTCCTTTTCTGCAATGTAAGATTGATGTTGAATAAATGTCTAATCTTTCGATCTATCTAATTATTTGAAACGCATTGCCCGAATACCACTTCGCTGGATTGCCGGGGTTGCATTTGCTTTTTGCGTATCGTTGAGTATCTTTCGACTCACATTGTGAAGGTCTTAGCGGTAGACCTGAATAATTCATGATGAGCATACCCAAATAGTATGTCCGAGCAACCATTTGAAGAATCGCCTAACTAAATAATATAGTGATGAAATCTAATTTTTCAATAGGGAAATTGAATTATGGGGGGGAGCAAGGGATTTGTTTAAGCGGCCTAACCCAACTTTCGAACTAGTCATAAATTCAGATTCGAAGGCTGGATTAGTGCTAAGGACTGAGAATTTTATAAAATCCGAAACTAACTTGCCTTTTTGTCCAGTTTCTGCGTTGTGGAAATAGTTACATAGCTTGCTATGCGCCTATTTCCACGCCTTGAAACTGAACAAAAATCCTACGCTAGTTTCGGATTTTATTTCATCCTCAGTCCTAAAAGCGCTCACTCCAAACAAGGGGTTGTTAAGGACTGAGCAAAGTGAGAATATAAGTTGATGATCGACGTTTAATAAATTTGCTCAGTATTGATTACGCGAGCATTGTCTTTGTGTTATCAAACTTCTTTATCAATGACTTTTTTACCATCAATTACTAATTCTGAAATGCCGCCGACAGCCATATGTAAGGTACAGGACGCTGTTTTGAAGTTGTCGCCTTTTTCACCCACCCATTCCAGTTTGACATAAGTCTCTTTATCGGTATCGGTGTTAGAAGTGAAGTAAACTTGGGAGCCCGTATGCTTTTTAATCGCTGCCGGACACTTTTTCGACGCCATTTCCTGCATTGCTGAGACGGCTCGAATCATTGCCTGGGCTTCTCTTTGTTCCGGCGTGGATGATTTATTAGAGCCTACTAATAGAAAACCCATTAAAAAAACACCGCCAATAGCCAGCATCATTTGTTGTGTTTTACTCATAAATACTCCTCGTTATCGTTATAATTAAAATTTTTTTCACCCTCGTATCATTTCCATATGTTTGCGATGGATATTATGCACTAAAATTAAATTCAGGTAATTAATTTTTACTCTGCAATTGATGCCCCAACGCTTTAATTATATCACTGAATTGAGTTTTTAACCGGTGTAGACGGCATTTTAAAATTAAAAACGCGAAAATATCATGAATAAGCGCTTTTGTGAGCTTCAAAAACTTAGAAGCCGCATCAAATAGAGTGAAGCAGTTTATTCAGATAACTGGTTTATGGAAAATAAGACTTTTTTGAGTTCATCGCGGACATTTGTAAACACCGCCTGATCCCATTGCCTAGCTTTCATAATCGCTTCTAATTCAGCAGCGTTTTTCTGAAGTTGTTCGGCGCCTATAGTCGCCGCCAGTCCTTTCAGGGTGTGAGCCAGTCGCCCGGCTGTTTCCCAATCTTTTTGCTTTGTCGCGTTTTGTAATTTGTCTGCAAAATCAGCGTTGCTCTTCGCCATTTTTCTTAAGATACGAAAATAGGATTGTTTGTTGCCCAAAATATTGTTCAGGCCGATTTGAGTATTGATGCCATTTAATAAAGGCAAATCCGTTTCAATTTCCAGAGGGGGCTTTTGAATTTTATTTGAGTTGGGAAGCATTGCTTTTGGAGCTACCCATTTCGCTAAGGTGCG
The DNA here is from genome assembly GCA_006844585.1 of Methylococcaceae bacterium. GTDB lineage: Bacteria > Pseudomonadota > Gammaproteobacteria > Methylococcales > Methylomonadaceae > Methylomarinum. The sequence continues at coordinate 12,625 of SPJM01000251.1, forward strand.
GAACATTTTGTGAACATTCAAAGGCTTGGCGATATGATCGTTCATACCGCATTCAATCACTTTTTGCTGGTCGCTGACCATGGCGCTGGCGGTCATGGCGATGATAGGGGTTTTTTCAAAGCGGGGAATTTTTCTTATTTCACGGGTAGCCTCATAACCATCCATCACCGGCATTTGACAATCCATTAAAATCGCATCAAAAAAGGGTTCATGTTTGATAATTTCGAGCGCAACTTGACCATTGTCGGCGAGCACAACGCTGATGCCTGCCATTTCCAACAGTTCTATCGCCAACTCCTGATTAATTTCGTTATCCTCCACCAATAAAACATAGGCGCCTTTTAAGGTATTGCCATCCCAATTATGAGTGTCGGTTTGTTGTTGAGTTTGAGGCTTGTCGACTGTTTGATGGCCTAATGCATTCATAATGGCGTCAAACAAGGAGTAGGGAGTAATCGGCTTGTTGATCACTGAGTTTATCGGCGCTTCGATTTGTTTGGCTTTGTTTAAAACACCTTCGCGGCCATGTGCGGAAACCATAACGATGATCGGTAACTGACCTGAATGAGTTTGCCTTATTTGCATTAGACAATCTAATCCGTCCATGCCGGGTATGAGCCAATTTTTCAGGATGACATGATAAGGTGTATTTTGAATATCCGCTGCTTCAATCATGGCGATAGCTTGTTGGACATTACCTGTTGCATCCGCTGTTAGACCAAAACTGTCGGCGACCCGGCTTAAGGTATCGCATAAAGTGGGGTTATCATCAATAATTAACAGACGACTCCTCAGCATTTCTTCGGCCGGTAAATTAAATTTCGGTTTAACATTTTGCAAACCGAATTGACCACTGAAATGAAAAGTTGAGCCTTGACCGGCGGTTGAGTTAATCCAAATTCGCCCGGACATTAATTCGACTAATTGTTTGGATATTGTTAACCCCAGGCCGGAACCGCCATATTTTCGGGTAGTCGATTCATCGGCTTGATTGAAACTTTTAAACAGGCGGGTTTGTTGATTGGGGGTCATACCGATGCCGGTGTCTTTAACCCAAAAATGTAATTGTATGTCAGTCTCGCTTTTAGCGATCATTTGTACGCCGATAATGATTTGCCCGGTTTCGGTAAATTTTACGGCGTTGTTTCCCAAATTGAGTAAAATTTGGCTGAGCCGTAATGGATCGCCAATTAAAGCGGGCGGGATAGCCGGATCGATATCATATATCAAGGCTAATTGTTTGTCTTCCGCATTTAAACCGACAATATTGGCTACATTATCGAATATATCTTCCAAACTGAACGGGGTGTTTTCAATCGTTAATTTACCGGCTTCGATTTTTGAAAAATCGAGAATATCGTCAATAATGCCGCGTAAAGCTTCGGCGGAGCGATAGGCTTTTTCTATATAATTGCGTTGTTTAGCATTTAAATCGGATTGCAACGCTAAGTAACTCATGCCCATAATGGCATTCATCGGGGTTCTGATTTCATGGCTCATATTGGCGAGAAAGTTAGATTTGGCTCGCGTTGAGTCCTCCGCTTGTTTACGCGCCAGATAATTTCGAAAACTGGCGATTAAATTACCGCAAGTGGTTTGTAACGCTTGTAATTCGCGGCAAAGCTTTTGATTATAACCGGAAGCTCGGTTAGTGACCGCCATCACGCCGACTAATTGTTCGGCATGGAAAATAGGTAATCCGAGAAAGCATTGCATGGTTGGATGACTATCCGCTAAACCGCATAACTTAGGATCATGAATGGTTTTATTGATGATGACGATATGCTGATTTAGCATCACATCGCCATAATAGGTCTGTGAGTTGTGCAATTCTACATGCCCCGCTTGGTAATCTGGTTGTTTAGATGCGCGGGTTCTCGCATAGCTGATTAAATACGGCTCGCCTTGTTCACCGGTCGCGGTTTCTGCGATAAAACCATATTCGCTATCTGTTTGCTCCAATAAGATTTGCAGCAGGTTGGAAAATGCTTGATGAGGGTCTGATTGTTCAATGAATAGAGCTTGCGCCTGGCGAATCGCTTCCAGCATTTTCTTGGATTTCTGCAATTGTAATTCGGCTTGTTTACGTTCGCTGACATCACGCGTCACGGATAACACCGAATAGGTTTCATGTTTATCATCCCAATAGGGAACAGAGTGGGTTTCCATAAACCGATAAGATCCCTTTAAACCTTGTATTTTGAATTGAAGAGTATGGCTTTGCAGGTTATCGAGAACTTGTCGGTTCATTTGCCGAAAAACCTCTCGATCTTCAGGAACCACCAGATCTTCTACTAATGCGCCTAATACTGAACATTCGTTTTCAGCTTCTATCATGGTTAAACCGGAACGGTTCATATATTGTAATTTGCCGTCTGCCGATATGATTTTGACGCATTCGGGTTCGGTTTCTAAAATAGCGGTTAATTTAGATTCACTGTTCTTCAAAGCGACTTCGCTTTGTTTTCTTCGCTGGACTTCTTTGCGTAAACGGATAATCCAATAGACAAATAGTGAAAACAGCCCCAGGGTCGCGATTAAATACTGTATAAATATTTTGCTGCTGATGCCGGATTTGACTTTTAAATTTAGCCAATGATTTTGTATATTGTTGAGTTCTTGGGGCGGAATAGTCGCCAAGGCCTTTTCGATAATGGAAAATAATGGGGGATGTTGTTTGGAAACTGCAATACTGTGGGTTGCAAAATAACCGGTTTCGCCGGAAAAATTAAACTGCAACAAGCCTTGTTGCTTCATAACATAGCTAGCCGCCGCCGGATGTCCGATATAAGCATCCACTCGACCGCTCGCCGTTTGTTTTAATGCCTCTTTAATATTGTCAAAGGGAATAATGGTTATGTCAGGGTAATCTTTTGATAAAACTTCTTCAATAAAATAGCCTTTTTCCACCGCTAATCGTTTACCCTTCAGATTATCCAGACCGCCGATATAATTACTACTCAGATGACTGAACAGCGCGATAGGATGACGGAAATAGGGGGCGCTGAAATTCAAAAAGTTTTCCCGCGCCGGGGTTTTTACCGCATTGCTTAATAAATCAATTTGCCCGTAGTGCGCCATTTCCAATATTTCCGGCCAGGGTTTGTCTTTAATGATTTCAAAACGAATCCCCAAGAGCTTTTCAATTTTTTCTAATAAATCGGCTGACATGCCTTGGTAATCGCCATTTGAATCTATCCATTCATAAGGCGGGAATTGATTATGGATGCCTAAACGGATGACCGGGTTTTGCGCTAGCCATTGCGCTTCCGTTTTTGTTAAATTGAGTTGTTTTTGGGGCGAATAAATGAATTTTTCCAATTGCTCGTCGTTAAGCGGTTTGGAAAGCTTTAAATGGGAATAAATATTGGCGACCCGGCGAATTCGGTCTATTTCAATATTCCCCAGCGGAATACTTTGCGGCAGAATCAATTTACGGGTTTGTTCCGCTTCATATCGTAAATGCGGCAAACTTAATTTGCTGCCGTATTGATGATGAATGAGTTGTATTAATTCTTCCGGGTGGTTTAAAGCATATTCCCAGCCTTTTATTGAAGCGCTTAAAAATCGTTTAGCGCGATCCGGATTGTTTGTTAATTCATTTTGGCTGGTATACAAAATATCGCCGTAAAAGTCGAATCCATAATTCAGCGGATTGATGATATTGAGTTTGACGCCTTGTTGAGTGAAGAAGAAAGGTTGGTCGGTAATATAAGCCGACATCACATCAATTTTATCGTTGATCAGATCTTCTTTATTGTACGTGTGTTTAATATAAGTATATTTACGTTCATTTAAATTTGCATCAACCAATAAAGCTCTTAGCGGCGCTTCATCGCCGCCTTCGGCATCGAACATTAAGCGTTTCCCCTGCATTTCAAAGGGGCTGACGATGCCGGATGATTGTTTGCTGATGAAGATGAGCGGGTTGTGCTGAAAAATAGCCGCTAAGGCAACGATGGGTTTGCCGTCGGCAAAATGTGAAACGATGCCGGAGTCGCCTACGCCATAGTCAGCTTGTTGGGAAACGATTAATTCAGTCGTACTGATCTTCGGGTTCAATTCCCGGATTTCTACATCCAGGCCTTCGGCGGCGTAAAAACCTTTTTCTTTTGCGGCGTAATAACCGGCAAATTGAAATTGATGAAACCATTTCAATTGCAAAGATACTTTTTCGAGTTTCTGGTTTTCAGTTTGTGTCGATTCAGCATGAACTACAGGCAAAACAAAGCTTATCAGCAGCAAGAGAAATATGCCGGGCGTTTTTTTATTACAATGAAAAATAATATCCATAATATTTTTTCATAATGTTTCACCCTGATTAAAGAATAAAGTAGGTGGGATGAGACAAATCGAAAACCTTATCAAATCGTTATATTGTTAACAGTTTTGAAATTATATCAGTTCAAAACCGTATGTTTATTGTTATTAATTTATGATTTCAAAAAAGCATGTGAGTTTCTTCATCAATCCATTATAGTTTATATAGGGAAAGTTAATTGATTATAGCTAAATAGCTAATTCGTTAGCTTATGATTGAATCTACTTAATGAGGTGAAATTTATGAAATACAGTTATTTACCGATGTTGATTTTTTTGGGGATGGCAAGCGGCGTCTGCGCGGCGGCAGACGCTATTAAAGCATCTAACGGTATGCAATATCCTTATGGGTGGCAAGACTGGCCGGTGATTGCTGTTTCCCATCGTACTGATAATAATACGATGCGGGTGATATTAGGCAATCCCCTGGCGATAAAAGCGGCGCGTTCGGGAAATATGAGGCCTTGGCCGGATGGCTCGGTGCTGGCCAAAGTGGTTTGGAAACAAGGGGAATTAAGCAGTTGGCCTTCTGCAATCGTGGCAGGCAAATTGGTGCATGCGGAGTTTATGTTTAAAAACGCCAAAAGATCTCACAAAAACGATGGTTGGAAATGGGCGCGTTGGCTTGGCGTACAACAGCAGCCGTTTAACAAAGGCGATCAATCCTGCGCCGATTGTCATGCAGCTGTAAAGCATCGTGATTGGGTGTTCAGTGAACCGGCTGCATTGCCGAGTCTGAAGCTGGGAACTGCCCAATAACGCTGAGATAACAAATAACGGCTGTCAGAATGACGATTGAAAAACCAAATTGCATCGCCAATAAGGTCGCAGCCACCGAGCTGATTACCGAAGCGCAGCCGTTAATACCCCATGCCCAAGGAATTAAATGCGCATTATCTTGGGCAAGACTGTTTAAAGCCAGCGGCATAGGCATTCCCATAAAAAATGCCAATGGCGCGATTAATAAGATTGAAAGTATGAATTTAGCGATCAGCGGCCAGGCGGCGGTCAGTTGAAACAAATCATCGATGAAGCATAAATACGCTAAACTCAGTGCAACGATGAGGCTGATGACGCCGACAATGCGAAATCTTGATGGAGCATTTTTACTAAACTGTTTGCAGTAAGCGCTGCCGAATCCGGCAAATACTAAAAAAGCGGTTAAGGTGATGGCCAAGGAATAAACCGGGTGGTGCAGAAAAAGGATAAATTTTTGAATGAAGGCAATTTCAATCATTAAAAAGGCCAGGCCGATAGCAAAAAAATAAACGGCGACATGGCGGCGTTTAATCAGTTTTGTTTGACTGGGGTTTTTAGGTAGCCTGAACAATGGGCCAAGGATGAAAAACAAGCTGGTCAAAATAGCGATACATAAAGTGGCGAAAATTATTAAATAACCGGTTTCGATTAATCCTGCGCCGCCTTTGCTCAATAAACTTAACATTTCCGGCAAGCTGGACCAGCGGAAAAAATGTTGGAAGTAGGGTTGGTCATCGCTGGCCGGGCGCAAGTTAAACTTATAATTTTCAATGAATGTCTGGCTATCGCCACTGAGCAGCGCCTGAGCGCCTTGATAGAACCAGGCTTGTTTTAAAACATTGTAGCGGTTGGCTTGAGCTTCCTTAATGGTCGGGGTATAGACCAAATCAAAATTGCGTTCCGCGCTGAAATTCTCAACCTGAGCGATTTCCTGCGCATTAAAGGCGCCGTTTTTAATCAATAGCGTGGTGGTTTGCCAACTTCGAATCATCACCAAATTTTGCCTGATTGATGGAGTTTTAAAAGCTTCCAACACCGTGGTAAACAGTTTTAAAGCATCTCGGGGTGGTAATTTTAACCAGCGGGTAATGCTTAAATATCCGCCGGGTTTCAATCGCGAAACATATAATTTTAACGCTTCTGTCGTATATAAATAATTTTCATTCAAGGCATATAAACCGGCAACCGAGGCGTTGAATGAATCCAACAGGCTGATTTGAATCAAGTCATATTGGTTTTCATGGCTAGTCAGATAGTCGCGCCCGTCAGCGATATGCCAATCAATATTGGCTTGTTGATAAATATCACCCGAAAAATCGGCAAAATCTTGACTGACTAATTCGATGTATTGCGGATTTAGCTCCACTGCATGGATATGCGCTGCTTGATGAAATTTTGCCTGTAAAACATCCGCGCCGCCCCCGGAACCGATAATTAATACCTGATCGCTTGGTTTCAAAACATAGGGCAGGGCGGAAGTCATTTGTCCCAAATACGCCAGTTGTTGAATATTTTCCGCTTTACCGGTAATCACGCTCATATTATCGGCATCAGTAAAGACGGCCAGTTGCGGCAATGGTTGATGCGGAGAGGCAATGCTCATGCCCGGCGCATGTCGAAATGGAATTTTTTTGCTGTTGACGACAGTAATTAAACCTAACGGGCTGGATCTTTCAGAAACGATTTCCATCCCGTTGATGAGCAAGGTATGCGGCAGACTTTTATAAGGCGAAATAGCTAATTGCAACTGCATGGCTAAAAAGACGAGCAGGGCGGACAAGCAAAAAAAATAACTCGCCAGAGTAATCGGTTTGAATTTTAACTCAATGCCGGCGATTAATGCGGCGCATAAACCTAATGCGCTGATTGCGACCAGCGCATGATCGGGAAACAACGCATTGAGTAAACCGACAACGCCGATACAACCGCCTCCCGCGCCGAATAAATCGGCGGCATATAATTGATTGAGCCGGTCCTTATAAAATAAAAAGGCCAGACAAATTGCCGCGCCGGCAAAGAAAAACGGCAGACTTAATAATACAAACACCGCTAGCAACAACAGGCTTTGCCGGAAATCCCATAATATTTCCTCAGTATTGAAAGACAGGGTCTGGGTGATTTCAAAACAAATAATGGAAGATAGGCTGAATAGGGCGATGGCAAGGGGGTAAACAGTTTGGAAATGACGAATCAATCGGTCTTGCATAAGCGCTATCAGGCTGCCGCTAAAACCATATCCCAATAATGCCAGGCCGATAATCATATAGGCGAAATGATGCCAATGAATTATGGAAAACAAACGCATCAGCAACAGCTCATAAGCCAGAGCTGAAGCCGATAACAGAGCGATGGAAAATAACGGCAAGGTTTTCATTGCCGGAGCGATTTAATGATCTCCGGTAACCGGCACAAAGCGCACCGGTAGAATTTGGCGATTAATCAGCTTACCGTCTGTCTGCTTATGCACCAATAATAATTGCTGTGTGACAAAAAAACTGCCCACCGGAACCATCATTCGACCGCCTGCTTTCAGTTGTTCAACCAATGGCGGTGGAATATGGCTGGCGGCGGCAGTGACGATGATCGCATCGAAAGGCGCATGTTCCTCCCAACCATAATAGCCATCGCCGATTTTTACAGTTACATTGCCATAGCCTAATTTTTGCAGACGCTTTTGCGCAGCAATGCCAAGAGGTTCAACAATTTCGATACTGTAAACTTCTTTCACCAAACCGGAAAGCACCGCCGCCTGATATCCGGAACCCGTGCCTAATTCCAACACCCGACTATCCGGCGACAATTGCAATAAATCAGTCATAATGGCGACAATATAAGGTTGCGATATGGTTTGGCCATGACCAATCGGCAGCGGCCGGTTTTCGTAAGCATAAGGTATTTGGCTTTCCGGCACGAATTCATGTCTGGGCACGGTTTCCAAAACCTTGAGAACTTTGGCGTTCAGTTTATCTTTATCAAGATAATCACGGGTGCTTTGAACATCATATTTGATCAGTTGAACCATGTTTTTTCTGACCATAGAATAATCCTCGACTGCGTAAACCGATTCATCGGCGCTGATGAAGCAAAATACCAATGCATAAACGAACTGAATATAAGGATTGCTGTTCATAATGAACCTCCTACCGACAGTGACCGTTCAGAACTGAACAGTTTTAGTTTACTCCTCTAAAAGATAGGGAGCAATAGCATTAGAAGGATTAAGGTTTCTACGTTATGGGTAGGTATATTTCATCCATTAAGTTAACAGTCATATCGGCATACCCTCTAGGGCACAAGGGAATTGCCGGTATCCAGTGTACAAAGATAACTTTGACAAATTAATGACAACAGGCGTTATGATTTTTTATTAATGACCGAATACAAAGCCGAATAATCATCATCAGCCTGACCGGCTTCAACCGTTGCCTGAGTAATGTCTCTGACGCTTTCCACCATGGTCGTATCAACATTGCAGGTATTCGCCTCATCAATAAAAAAATTGAGGTCTTTCAATAAATGTTTAGTCGAAAAATTGCCGTTTTTAAAATCTAGATTGAGCATCTTATCTAGCTTTTTATCGTAAGTCGGCGCATAAAGCGCGCTATCCCTAACCACCTGCATAAAGGTATCCAAATTGATGCCTTTATTCATTATCAAACTCAAACTGCTGGAAAAAGCGCAGGTTAAGCTGCCGATCAACTGATTCATCGCCAGTTTTAAGGTCGCAGCATCGCCGATCTTGCCGATCAACATAGGGTTGGGCGCGAAGGTATTAAATAACCAGCGCCAATCCTGCAAATTCTGTTCACTGCCGCCAACCATTACGATCAGCTTTTCAGCCTTGATATCCGGAATGCTGCCCAATACCGGCGCTTCAAAATAAACGCCTTGCAAATCCTGTATTTTATCTGCCAATGCCACTGAATCCGAAGGCGTAATAGTACCCATCTGAATCACTGTTTTGCCCGCCAAAGAAGTGTTTAACGAAGCTAACACCGAATTTATCGCATCTGCGTCTGTGAGCATAAAAATAATGGCCTCCGAACCAATGAATAATTCATCAGCGGAAGCGGCGATGGACGCTTGGCTATTTTCAAACGCATGTGTTTTGTCGGCGCTACGGTTCCAAACTGATAACGGCACATCATGTTCCAATAATTTATCCGCCAAAGCTTTTCCCATAGCGCCGAGTCCGATCAGCCCGATTTTGTTATTCATAGTAATACTCCGATAGGCTATAGATTTTTTAATTTATTGCGGCGGAGTAGGGGAGTTCTATAAGAAATATACTCCCCCCGCCGTCTGCAGAGGAATATTCGAGTTTACCATGCATTAACTCAATATAACGCCTGGACATATACAAACTGATTCCCAACCCATCGACAAAGTTCTTTTGTCTTTCCACGAATGGAGAAAACATTTTTTCTTGCAGTTCCGGTAAAACGCCCACGCCTGTATCTTGAATTGAAAATACTATTTTGTCAGCTTGTTCATTACAACGTATATAAATTCGTCCGTTTTGATGATTAAATTTAATAGCGTTATCAATTAAATTTGTGAACACATCAGCCAAAAAGCGGGCATTGGCCTTAACCAGAATATAATTCGGGCTAATATCACTTTCAAGCGTAATTTGTTTTTCAGCCATTTTTACGGACATTTTATGAATACAATCGTCCAGAATAGGGTTAAGGGCAACCTGATCTAGCGTCAATTGAAAGTTTTCATTATCAATATCAATAAAATTAAAAATTCGATCAATAAGATATTTGAGCTTTTTTGAAGCAGTCGTAATTTCATTTAAATTGCTATCTTGTTCCTCATTTAGGTCATCATAGCCAAGCAATTCCGAGAACCCCATGATGGCGTTTAAAGGGGTGCGCAGTTCATGGCTCATAATCGATAAAAATTCATTTTTCGCTTTGGATGCTTTTATTGCTTTATCTTTTTCCAGTTCATACCAACGGGTGCGTTCAACCACCTTGTCCTCTAGCAGATTAATGAATTGACGAGCATTTTCAGCAAGTTCACGAATTTCTTGCGGGCCGGAGTTATGCTGAAATTGGAATTGAGTATTATGCTGTTGAGCCTTGGAAACAGCCGCAGTCAATTTTTGAATCGGATTAACTAAATGATATGACAGCAGCCACCATTGGCCGCCGACCAAAGTAAGAAAGATGAATCCATAACCGATTGATAACAAAATAATATTGCTACGCTGCTGTTCATAGTGTTGAATATTATTTTTGACTTTTTCCTTAATTATTGAAGTAATGCTTTGCAGTTTTGTTAATAATTGTTTTGAATGTTCGTCAAATTGGTTGATTATGCTAGCGGGCAAATCAACGCCGTCTAAGATAGACTCTAAGGGCGATGCCGATTGAAATAGGATTTGATTGATCAATGCAAACTCGTTTTGAACTGATTCTGCTAACTCTTCCGCCGCAATCAAGTCAGCCAAATCTGTTAAGTTTTTTGCCTGACGTTTGGCGCCGGCGGCCAGATAGGTTTGATCATTACCAAGAATTAAATCCATCATAATGAGCCATTGTCGATAGCCTTCTTCCAGTCTAAGAATATCATTGATGACCACAGCTTCTTTGCCGATGGCTTGTTGTTGATGCTCCAGTTTAATCACATCAAAAAAGATTACGGCCGCCAAACCAATGCCAGCGCAAGCGCTGATAAAGGTATGCAGAGCGATAAGCCTTTTGGTTTTCCATCCCTTCATTCAAAATATTTATTGTTGATTATTTTGTAAGAGTGACTGTATCTCATCACGCCAAGAGTGCTCAGTGACTAAAGCGGTTTTTATTGCAGAACGCATTAACGTTTTTGCTAAAGTTCTAGCGTCTTCGTTATTTGCCAGTTCATCAGGCAAAGTATAGTCTTCTTTTTCTATCATGCTTTTTAATTCATTGACCGATTTTCCTTTTAGCAATTGCACAAAATCAGAAGACTGAATGAGGTCACAAGAAGATTCTCGACAACGTTGAAAATTAAAATTAACGACATTTAAATGCAAATCAAACGCCCAGACTATCTCTATTAATCCCCACAACCCAACCTCTGAGCGTGAATGGACAAATCCTAACGCTTTATTTTCTTGCATAGCAACATATAAAGTATGTTGGCCTAACTCATCTTTATGAATGGAAAAGGGAACAGAGTTTTTGACATGCTGTTGAGATGATTGATTAACTTCATGCACAATGGAACGGTAGCTGGTTGCATTCGGAAATAGCTTATATATATTTTGCACCGGGTCTCTCAGTGCGCAAAATGCAACGCTGTGCGCATGAGATCCCCATAAACTTAATATTATCAATGTAATAACCGGAAATATTTTTAATTTCATACTTTTTCTCTTGCTTAAAAACGGTATCTTAATTGCGCTTCCATAACGCTTCCGCGTTGACTGTTATCAAACACATCCAGGTCTTGACGCCATTGAGCGCTGATGGTCCAATGATTATCCGGGGTAAATTTCAATCCGAGAAAACTTTGAATCATTGAATCCCAATCTTGATGATCCAAATGATGGGATAGGGTGGCTAATTGAAAATAGGCTAGCAGTTTCTCATTAGGATTATGAACATCTATTTCAAACAGGGCGCTGATAATTTCTTTACCATCGTCCTTACCGACTGAGAATTCAGTTAAAAAGGTAAAGGGTCCCAACGGCGTCGATGCATCCAATCCGATGCGCGTGCGATCAAAATAACCATCACTTTTAGCCGCTCTTAAATGTCCTTGATAAAAGGAAAGGCCTATGAATGAATCGTAACTCAACGAGCGTTCAACCCGACCTGAAACAATATAAGTACTGTAGTTATCCGTCCAATCCACGCCTGATCCGCGACTTAATGATATTTCGTAGCCGCCCCAAGTCGTTTTGCCATTAGCGGTGACGCCCCAGTCCAATTTTCCACCCAATGTGCGACCATTACTAAATTGCCGAAAGGTTCCATTGGTATCGATGTTGTATTCAAGTCCAAACGGTAATTCATAATGGCCAATTCGAACATTCAGTAAATTTTTATCCAGAATATTTAAGTTGAAATTACAAATTCTACAAACGAATTTGAGGTCATCTTTACGATTGTAAATAGCTGGGAATGGCTTAACATTCACCAATTTGGTCAAATAGCCTTGGAATATGAGCGTACCGATATCGCCGTTTTCTCCGGAGAAAACTTTATGCATATCTATGCCGATAGTATTGATATTGGATAATTGATTGGTTCTAAAATGGTATTGTCCACGAACGCTCAAATCCAGTGATAGTCTTAAGTTTTCATTTAGTTTTTGCCAGGAAACCGAGTCAAAAGCAAAAGCTTGAAAACTCAAAAGCACAAAAACCAATGAACAGAGTAATTTGTTGATCATATCAATAAAAAGAAGGACATCAATAAATTTAAAGGATATTAAAAATATAGACTAAAAGTTGATTTACAGTGCTGATCTGATTTGAAGATGTGAAGCGTCTAGCAGTATTATGTAAAAATAATACTTCGCATAATGTATATTATGTAAAGTTTTAGAGTTGGATTCGCTGAGGCAAGTCGGGCTATGTTAGTAAAACACAAACCAGCGGTATAACGTTGATTATGACCACAAGCCCCAGCATCCACTTTATTTGACAACAACTCTATTGCGTCCGCTTTCTTTGGCATTATAGAGAGCTTCATCCGCACGATTGATAAAACTTTCAACGTTATCGTCATTTTTTAATTGTGTTATGCCGATGGAGACAGTAATTTTACCGATTGTTAAGCCATTGTCTTTTTGTTTTAACTCACTTTTAGATAATTTTACTCTAATCTGCTCAGCAATAGTTTTAGCCTCACTTAAATCGGTATTAGGCATAATGACCGCTAATTCCTCGCCTCCATAACGCGCAACATGATGATGCTCCTTGGCGTATTTTTTTAATAGACCGCCGGTATAACGAATGACTTTGTCGCCGACTAAATGACCATAGTTATCATTGACCCGTTTGAAATGGTCTAAATCAAACATCAACAAACAGTTACTGGCGCCCATATTATTTTCAGTCAATATAGCAAGTTCATTATCGAATGCTCGGCGATTTAATAATCCCGTTAAAACATCGGTCGTCGCTAATTCTTTGACTTTACTTAACTCATTGCGCAATGTCGCCATTTCATTATTGGCTTCATTCAATTCAGATTTCAATGATTGACTAATTTTCACTAAATGATTGGTTTCGGCGATCAGGCCCGATAAAACCGATTTAACATCTTTAGCTTCATCTATTTCGGTTAATTGAACTGAACTTTTTTGAAAATTATCGCCGACATCGGATACCTGGTTGGTCGTATTCTCGATACTTTCAAACGCATTATCGATTAATGTTTTTAATGAGAAATTGATTTTTTCAAATGTATCAACCGAGGCATTGCAGATATACTTTTTATACAGCTCCAGGCTGGTATGGTCGTTAAAGGTTACGGAGTCCGATAAAACTTCATCAACCGCTTGTTTCAAAGGCGTATTTACGCCAGCAACATATTCATACCAAATAGCGTAGTTTATCGGATGGGTGGAAATATTATGCTTACTCATTAGCGGAATGGCTTTACGCAGTAATTCGGCATTATATTCGGGGTTATTATCGTATGTTGGTAAAAAAGAGGCGTTATTGTTCATATCTTAAAGATCATTCTTTATAATTTTTTCCATACAAATTATAGTTCATATGTCATTAAAAAATGACAAATATTAATTTTCTTATTATTAAATTGTATAATTAATAATTTCTGACTTTTTAACTCAAGAATATGATCAAGCCTCCAATAATATTAATCGGTATCGGTGAATTAGGCGGTGAATTAGCTCGCGGCTTCTTGCGTTGCGGTCATCCGGTTATTCCGGTGACTCGGGGATCTAACTTGGGCGACGTTAGCGAACAATACCCTTCCCCGGCTTTAGTATTAATCACTGTTCAAGAGCATGAATTGCAAAATGTCTTGTTAAATCTGCCGACATGTTGGAAAAACAAAGTCGGTTTACTGCAAAATGAGTTATTACCTAGAGATTGGCAAGCTCATGATTTACAAGACCCGACAATTACAGTTATTTGGTTTGAAAAAAAACCGGGCATGGTTATTACTAACATTCTCTACTCTCCTGTTTTCGGGCCAAATGCCGCAGTTATTGCTGATGCGCTTAAAGCGATTAATATTCCAACGAAGATTCTGGATAATAAAGATGCATTACTCTATGAATTAGTACGTAAATCGGTTTATATTTTGACGGTTAATATTTGCGGTTTGGTAGAGAATTGCACAGTCAGCGAACTATGGCGACATCATCAACCATTGGCTGAAGCAGTGGCTAAAGAAGTCGTACAGCTTCAAGCGTGGTTAACCGGTGAAAGATTATCTTATGATAGACTGGTCACGGGTATGGTGGAAGGCATAGATGATTGCCCGAATCGAAAATGTTTGGGTCGCAGCGCTCCGGCCCGCTTACAACGCGCACTGAAATTTTCGGAACAAGCCGGCATTGATACGCCTAAATTGCATGAAATTCATCAATTGAGCATAAAAGAAAAATAAATGAAGTTCTTCCAACGTGGAACAGGATAAAACAATGAACAATAAATTAACTTGGGGTATTTTAGGCGCCGCGAGGATTAACCAAAAACTAATGCCGGCTATTATTTCTGCAAAAAATAGCGAATTGCTGGCGATAGCAAGCCGAAGACCCGGCGCAGCCCTTTCGACTATACAGCAATATGCGCCTGATCATCAGAATATCCAAGCGTATGATAATTTGGAAGAATTGTTACAAAATCCGCAAATTCAGGCCATTTATTTACCGATGGCCAATGATGAGCATGCGGAATGGGCGTTAAAAGCGATTGAACATGGCAAACATGTGCTATGCGAAAAGCCTATGGCCTTAAAAGTTGCCGACATTGAGGCGATAGAACAGGCGGCGATGCTTAAAAACCTGAAAGTTATGGAAGGTTTTATGTATCGTCAGCATAGTCAACACGCAAGAGTCAAAGAAATTATTAATGCCGGCATTATTGGCGACATTCGCTCAGTAAGGAGTTGTTTTTCGTTTATGATGCAGCCTGCCAGGCTTTATCGATTGGAAAAAGATATTGATCATGGCGGCGGTGCGATGTGGGATATTGGTTGTTATGCCATTCACACGATTAGAATGTTTTTTGATCAATTGCCGCAGTCAGTTACGGCGATGGCTAAAATCACTGGAAACGGTTCGGACATCAGTCAATCGGGTATTTTGGATTTCGGCGACGGACGATTTGCCAACTTTGATTTTAGTTTTGAAAGAAGCCGACGCGCTGAATATGAAATCATTGGGACTAAGGGTGGTATTAAATGTCATAATGTTTGGGAAATGCCGGGTCAAACGCCGGTTATTTCTTGGTGGACTGAAGCCGGTCAACAATGCGAAGAAAAACTACCGTCGGCTGATCATTTTTGTTTGGAAATTGAACATTTCGCCGATTGCGTTTTAAATGACGCCCCTCCCCTATTATCATTTGAAGATGCTAAACAGAATTGTAAAGTCATTGTCGCTGCTTTAGAATCTGTAAAAACCGGTCAGAAGATTAATATTAGTTAAACAATGCTCATAATAGCACTCTGACAACATAGCATAATGCTGTCAGAGTGTTTTAAGCGTATTTCGAAACGCTTATAAACTTTTGACTTTATCCAGCATCTCCTGAGCATGGCCTTCAGGAGTCACGCCATAAAGCGCTTCAATTAACACACCTTGTTTGTCGATCACGAAAGTAGAGCGGACAATTTTCATTTTTTTTACGCCGTCTTTCTCAACTTCCTGCCAAACGCCATAATTTTCGCACAGTTTCCCTTCCGTATCCGCTAATAATTCAACTTGTAGATTATATTTATTGATAAAATCGACATGGCTGGCGCAATTATCTTTGCTGACCCCAATTACAACGGTATCCGCCTTCGAAAATTCCTCTGCCAATCCGGTAAATTCATTGGCCTCAATAGTACAGCCCGGCGTATCGTCTTTGGGATAAAAATAAAGCACGACATTCTTTTCGCCTGAAAAGTCAGTTAATGAAACTAGCTTATCATTTTGGTTATTGGCTTTAAAGAAAGGCGCATTCTCATTTTGATTTAACATTTGTTTCTCCCTTTTTTAATCTTTGGACATGATCAATGGAGATATAGTTATACCATAGATAAAAAATACTAAAACCCTTTAAAATTTAATGTAAAGTATTTGCACCTCGCGCCTTATACGTGATTTTTAACCCAATCAATCAAGTAATTATTTTTTCCGGACTTTTTTATTTTATACATTGCATCATCGGCTATATGGATGAGCTGATTTACCTCAACCGGTTCCCCTTGGTAAATAGCAATGCCGATACTGCAACCAATTTGGATTTCATTTCCATTGATGAAAAAAGTATCTGAAATCTTTTCAATAACGCCTGAAGCTATTTTATTCACAATATCTATTTGATGGATTTCGTGTAATAAAATAACAAATTCATCCCCTCCGTAACGCCCGACAATATCCGTTATTCTCACTGTTTGTAATAATCTTTGACTCACATGCACCAGTAATTGATCGCCAACTTTATGACCAAAATTATCATTAATGGCTTTAAAACCATCCAGGTCAAGAAAAAATAAAGCGCAAACCTCTGTGCGTCGCTTGTTCATTTCAATGACCATCTGTAGCCGATCATTAAACAAAGCGCGGTTTGGTATTTTAGTTAAACTGTCATAATTCGCCATTCGACGCATACGTTCTTCAGCTTGCTTTCTTACCTCAATTTCTTTTGACAAATCCCGAGTTCGCAGTTCGACCGTTCTTTCCAAATGTTCATTAGATTCTTTCAAAGCGATACGCGCTTGCCTATGCCTTAGGCTGATGATGGCTAAACGCCAACTCACCACAATCAAGATCAATAATAGCGGGATGCCCATTAATGAAAATCGATTCAGCATTTTGCCTTGAATATCGTTTAAAGCCTTTTTATCAATCACTGAAATGACTTTCCAGGTTACTTCAGGCTGATGGTTGTTCGGGTCTATAAACGATTTAATTGAATAATTTTTGTTAGTCGAGTCGGTTATAGGGCTAATTGTCGCATAAGATAAAATCATATTTTGACTATGCAGCTGACCATATTGTTTTGCTGAAACAATTGACCAAAACTCCGGATAATATTTACCGAAACGTTCGTCATTGCCATACATGAACCCCCAGGTTTTTTGTGGATCAGGGTGATGCAACCAGTATCCCAAGGAATTTAATAATCTTAATGAGTGGTTAACGCCATTATTAACCGAGGTTAATTTGTTTAATAAATTTTGTCCTCGATAATTAAGAAATAGAAGACCCAATTTACGTCCATCAGGAGAAAAAATCGGCGTACCCAATCGCATGACTGGTTGAATCGGTAATTCAATTTTTCCATGCTCAACATTAAGATCAAGCGGCGAGATATATATTTCACCGTGCTCCAAATCCAAGGCTTGTTGAAAATAATAACGATTTTGTTTGTTTTGTAGTTGCTCTTGCGATACAACCGTGGCCTCAGGAAACCGGTAGTTTATCCTTAGCAATTCTTGTCCGCTTAAATCAATAAATCGCAATTGATCATAAAAAGTAGTTTCGGCGACATAATGCTTTAAAATTTTAATCAAACGAGGATTCTTTTGTTCATTCAGGCGATCAACTTCATATTCCTCTAAAATTCCTTTAATCGTCATTAGATCCATTAACCGCTCACTCAAAATATCGTTAAGCTGATTTTTTGCGAATTCAACATTTGCTAACTCTTTAATTTTAAAATCGCTTAAGATATTTTGATTCGCTAAATAAAAGCCAAAAATAAATAAAGCGATACTCGGTAGCCACCACATTAAAATAATGCGAAAAATTCTTCGTATCATGGCCGAAGAAAATAAAATATCATTCATAAAATTTAATGGGCGTCGCCTGAATTTTGCCTTTTTTGAATCAAATAGGCTTATTTTTAAAATAACAATACTACTTTAATCAATTTTTCAGATTTTTGCCACTCTGTTAAATAGTAGGTTAGCATAAACTCCCCTGTAGGATGTTGGTCTAAATCTATATCGGCAAAAATTTACAGAAATTTAATTCAAAAGACAGCTTTAATTCAGTTATGGTATTGTTTCAAAACTGGAGTTTTGTAAAAAATTTGTTAAAATGCAATTACTTAGTTGAATCCCGCCTATGCATTTCTCTTCTCTTTATTTCTTTTTATTATGACTGATTTATTCGATAAGGTAGACCCCGGTTTTTCCCCTTTAGCATCCCGTATGCGTCCGAATAATTTAGAACAGTTTATTGGACAGCAACATTTGCTGGAGCCGGGGAAACCGTTACGCATATCAATTGAAAATGGTCATTTGCATTCATTAATTTTCTGGGGGCCGCCGGGCGTCGGGAAAACGACATTAGCTAAAATATTGGCTCAATCATCCGGTTCTCATTTTGTTGAACTTTCCGCAGTTTTGGCCGGGGTTAAGGAAATTCGCGCCGCAGTCAATGAAGCGAAAAATATGAAGACGGCTCGCGGATTAGATACTATTTTATTTATTGATGAGATTCACCGGTTTTCTAAAAGCCAACAGGATTCTTTATTGGCGCCGATAGAAGAAGGCTCGGTTATTCTTTTCGGAGCGACAACGGAAAATCCTTCATTTGAGCTAAACAACGCCTTACTATCCCGGTTACGCGTTTATGTCTTAAGATCTCTGGAATACCAAGATTTAAGACAAATGTTACTTAACGCCTTGAATAATACTGAAAAAGGTCTGGGTTTTCAAAACCTGGATATTAACGAAGAACTCCTCGATTTAATTGCCAAGTCGGCTGATGGCGACGCCAGACGCTGCTTAAATATATTGCAAATTTGCGCGGATTTATCCGTTCAGCAAAACGACCGTTCAACCGTAACCACTGAAATTCTTAATGAGGTGCTGCAAGGTCAATTAAATCGTTTTGATAAACGCGGCGATATGTTTTATGAGCAAATATCCGCATTGCATAAATCGGTTCGCGGAACTAATCCGGATGGCGCATTGTATTGGTTTTGTCGAATGATAGACGGCGGATGCGATCCTTTATATATTGCCAGAAGGTTGGTTCGTATGGCGACGGAAGATATTGGCAACGCTGACCCAAGAGGTTTGCAGGTAGCCACTGATGCGGCGCATGCCTATGAACGTTTAGGCTCTCCCGAAGGCGAACTGGCTTTAGCCCAAGCGGTTGTTTATTTAGCCTGCGCGCCGAAAAGCAATGCCGTATACAACGCCTATAAAGCGGCTATGGCTGAAGCAAAAGCCAGCGGTTCGCTAGATGTGCCGATCCATTTAAAAAATGCGCCCACCCAACTAATGTCCGAGCTGGGCTATGGGAAAGATTATCGTTATGCGCATAATGAGGAAAATGCATATGCCGCCGGAGAAAGCTATTTACCGGAAGCTTTGCAAGACAGTCAATATTACTTTCCAGTTGAACGAGGTTTGGAAATAAAGATAAAACAGAAACTTGAAGCTTTGAAAGCGATAGATCGAGAAATCAAATGAAGCGTGGTGCGCAGAGCGCACCCTACAATATTGAACTTCTAGCAAGGTAAGCGCAATGCTGCTTACCTTGGTCAATGAACTGAATTTTCATATGCTTCATGCCGTCAAAGACAGACTAAAGTCTGTCCTACCTTGGTAGGTCGGACTTTAGTCCGACACTTTAGGGCGCTGAGGGTTTTATAAAAATCACGTTCCTTAGCATCAGACTATTTCAGCCTCTTCCTCCCCTGCCCTCACGTCAAATTCAATTTTCCAACGTGACTGGTCTTGTTTGGAAATCGCATGTAATTCCAAAGTGCCGACTTCGGTAACAGCCGCCGATAAATGCACCGGTACAATTTCACCGTTTTTGCGCCCTTCTTCAGACAAGGTGATTTCTATTTCATCCAATTCTTCCAACTCGTCATCATTCCAGAAATCTAAGCGAGTGCCGACAGCATCCTCGCGACGGCTATTCGAGGCGAAGAATCGGAATCTGACCGGTTCGCCGATAATCAGACCGAATTCGTCTTCCGGTAATTGCTCCTCGGTTCCTTCTTCCATACCGAATGGGGCGATACATAAAGCCTCAATCTCTGGCGGCATGCCCGGCACAGCCGGCATTGCGCTTTCCACGCCGACATAATAGGAAGCTGCAGTGCCGCCGCGAATTCTCACGCCTTGGCCCTTACGCACATAACCGTAATAAGCAGCGCCTCTGGCGACCGCTAAATCCAAGTCAGCGCCGGATAATAAACGGGCTTCCGGAGCGTCTTCTGATTGCAGCCAAGAGTTCAACACTTTCATCAAGCGTTCAGCCAAAGTTTCAGCTTTCAAAACCCCGCCATTAAAAAGCACCGCTGAAGGATGCAGGAACGTTGCGTTTTCAGGTAGCTCCACGCCGTTTACATCGTCGGTGGCTGACAATTGTTTGGTTAAAAACGCTGCTAAATGACGGGTAATCCCAGCATCTTGCGCATAAGGCAAACCACTGGTGCGTAAACCGCCACGGGTACGTGAAATCGGCATATCAGCCACTTGGGTTTCCGGCAAGAAACCTTCGACCAACACTTGGTTTAGCTCTGCACGCGTCAATTCGGTGCGTAACGAGCCGGATAATAACGACGAACCACGACTGGCGACAACCAATGGAATATTGTCAATTTCCGAATCGTTGAACAATTTTTCCTTGGCGTCTCGACAAGAGTGGGTCAATGCTTGAATCTGCCATGGCTCCAAGCGTTTTCCGCTTTCTTTTTCCAATTTGGCTTTAACCGTGTAAGCTAAGGCCAAATCCATATTATCGCCGCCTAACAGAATATGGTCGCCGACGGCCACCCGGGTTAATTCCAAGTTACCCTCATGATCGGTCACCGCGATCAATGATAAATCGGTGGTTCCTCCGCCGACATCGACAACCAAAATAACATCTCCGGTATTAACATGATTTCGCCAATCACCGTCGCTTTTTTCAATCCAGCTATATAAAGCGGATTGCGGTTCTTCCAATAAAATCGCCTGGGTCAAACCGACAGAGCGCGCCGCCTCAACAGTCAATTCGCGCGCCGCCGGATCAAATGAAGCCGGAACGGTAATGGTTACGTCTTGTTCGGTCAGCGGAGCATCCGGAAATGCGTGTTGCCAAGCATCATACATATGCTGCAAATAAGCTTGGGTGGCGACAAACGGCGACACGCGGGCGATTTCTTCCGGCGCATCAGCGGGCAATATTGCCTCTTTACAATTGACGCCGGCATGACATAACCAACTTTTTGCACTGGCTACCAAGCGAATCGGCGTTTTGGACCCCATGTTACGGGCAATATCGCCCACTAAATGTTGAGGTTCCGATGTCCAGGGCAAGGCGGTGGATCCGGGAGATATTTCCGCCTCATGCGGCAAATAGAGAAATGACGGTAATTGTTTTTTATCTTCGACTTCACCAGGTTCCGTTAATTGCGGAATTGCAACCACCTCCATGATGACTTCATCGTCGGAACGCGCTAAATCGACATAGGACAACACGCAATGAGTGGTGCCCAAATCTATGCCGACTGAATAACGAGGTCCTTCCCAGTCATCCACTTCAGTGACATTATCATCACTTTCTGCTTGCTTAGCGCCTTCATCATCAGCAAGATCAATTTCCGACTCAGTTTCATCAATAATTTCAACTTCGCTTTCAACAAGCTCTTCCGTCTCTTGTTCGGCCTCTACTGGCTCTTCGACATCGCTGCTTACATCTTCCGGCGAGTTATCTTGCTCTACCGATTCATTATTTTCCTTGTCTGTTTCATCCTTTTTCATAATGTGCCCGAATAATCCACCCTTCATAGTTCCACCTCCGCAGCTGCAATGATTTTAGCGTTATGACCTTCGGTTAATTTAGGCAGGTTCAATTCAGTGACTTGCCAACCTTTATGAATTAATGTGCCGGAGAAAGGAGCGTCACCGACAATATTACCCGTCAAACGCACCGTTCTGGCGTCAAAACCTTTTTCAAGTGTCAGTTTACTTCCTTCTTGTTCTTGGCGCACTGGCGCTAACTGAAAATGTTCATCGATAATTTTATTACAACCCTCATGAACAACACGGGCGGCAATACCCACATCGGCATCATTATAAGCGCTGATATCTTCTTCGATAAAGTCAAGAAAACGCGCGTCTTTTTGTAACAAACTCAATAACTGTAAAGCCGCGTCCGGTGTTGCTTCTTTTAAAATAACCGGTTCCGGCGCAGGCGCTTGAACGATTTTTTCTACCTCTACAATTTTTTCAACGACTTTAATTTCTGGTTCCGGTTTCTTTTGTGGTTGCTGTTGAACAGGCGGCTGTTCTAGTTGAGGTTTTACTTGTTGACGATGTTTACGGCATCGGGCGACGCTCATTAACATAATGATCAATAAGATGATCAGCGTTAAAGCTAAAGCGACCACCGCCGCCGCCAGGCAAACATGCCATAGGTCGAATGTGGTCGGCCTTAAAGCAAGGTCTATGGTGTATAAATTATTCATTATTAAATTGTCAATTCAGGCGTTATAAGGTTTAACATGAATGCTTAGGCATGTGCATGAAATCTGCACAATAATTAATGAGCGGCGCCGGCGGCCCGCGAAGCTTCCATAAATATTAATTGTTTTAAAACACGGCGCGTAATATCAATACGCATTTTTTTCAAATGCCTATCGGCGATAACATTCGGCACATTATTTTTCAAATAAACCTTACGCATATCGCTTAACACCGATTCACATTGCTGGATAATTGCGTTTGTTGCGTTGCGGCTATCAATTTTAAGATAGCCTTTTTTTTGCATTTCTTGGGTCACACAGTTTTTATATTTTAACTGTGCTTGTTGAATTAATTCGATAGTTTGGTCGGAAATGGTTGTGTTGGTCCATTCATTGGTTTCTGATTTTGCCATGACAGAAAAATGGCTTAACATCAGCACGGCTAATATAACTTTTTTCATCTATGCTCTCTTCATTAATTTCTGAAATCTGATGATATTCTACTGAAACACACTTGATTCAGATATAGTTATGAAATCAATTTTTTCAAGAACATGAACAAACTTTAGAGGTTTTTAGTAATAGCTGAATGTTATTCTACATGATTGTCGTCAACACATATTAACATCACTGTAATATTGTCTTGCCCGCCATTTTCATTGGCTTTTTCTATTAATTCATGACAAATATCAGCTAAATTATCTTTTTTTAGCGCACCCATCATTTTTTCAATTTCTTCATCTTCAACCATCGCGGTCAAACCATCGGAACAGATTAAGAAACGATCATCAGCATGTATAGGTATAATTCCAATATCCGGTTTAGGATCAGCGCCAACGCCTAATGCCTGCATAATTAAATTGGCGGACGGGCGACTGCCTTCTTGATTATTATCTAACCAATATTGCAATAATGAATGATCTTTAGTCAGCTGTTCTAATTGTTGATCGCGAAAACGATAAATGCGACTATCGCCCACATGAAAAATGACCGCATGGTCGGGTAGTTCTGACCAAAACCAGATCCCGGCCAGAGTTGTACCCATCATATCCGAACGAAAATGATTTTGTTGTTGATTCGCGCAGATTTGATGATGTGCCCCAAGCACTAAATCATGGGTATACTGTTTGGCTAAGTCTTTGTATTTTTCCCGAGAGCCATTTAACAGAGTCGCGGTCAGCCAATTTTTAAGTTTTTGATAAGCCCCCGGCTCGGGCTGTTGCGTTAATAACTGCAAACCGGCGGTATAGTTTTGTATCGCCATCTCACTGGCGATATCGCCATCGACATATCCGCCCATGCCGTCAGCTAACAATGCTAAATTTAATTCAGTGGATATTCCGAAACTATCTTCATTTCTTTGTCTTTGTAAGCCGGTATCGGTCTGTGCGGCAATATGAAAACCATTTTTTAATTGTTGACTATCTTTTATCATAATTTTTCAAATGCCGTAATGACATACTGTTGCTCTATATAACTAAAGGAATCCGGTAACTCATCAGCAACGAACTGAGCATTTTGGTCAAATTTAAAAAAACTTTCCGAAAACGGCACCGGACCGGCAATTGCAATAATTCTGTCGACACCGGGAGGCGGATCGATTTCCAATGTAAATTCCGCGTTTTTCGGTGGTAACTGATACAGTTTATTGGCTAAGCAGAAATTTTTAGTTTGAAAAGGGTTGGGGAAAATATGCACTAACTCGTTATTTGAATTAATCAATACAATTCTGACATAAGCGTCGCGATCCACTTGAAAATCGATTTGCAGTAAATCGCCTATCTTAAATTCTTGTTGATTAATAGCTAAATCGATCTTTGACGCGGAAAAAACAGTCGTGACTTCTGTACTTTCGATACTTGGCGGCAGAACGACCTCGGCTTGTTCCGTTTGTTGCCTATTAAGATAATGATCAAGTTCAAATAAGCGCAAACCTAATATTAAAAAACAGAATAACAATAAGATAAACAAAGGACGACGATAAATCGGTTTGTTTGTATTTTGTAAACCCTGCCAAAATTTTTCGACTGACTCAGTGCGGGTAACGGCTTGCAAACTTAAACCGCCTGTTAACGCCTCCCATTGCGCGGAAGAGAGTTTATCAATCGGTAATGCTTCCATTTTTTGCTGAAAAGCTTCATCTGCGCTGACCCGTTCATAAGGATGATGACCGGCTAAAAGTTCATAAGTAATGCATGCCAATGCAAACACATCATCCTTATAATCAGGATCGTTGCCGTAAATCATCTCCAAACTAGCGTAACCCGGCGTATAGGCGCTAATCACGCCGGCGTCAAAATGATTGGTGCGATTAAAGTTCAACAATCGAGCAATTCCGAAATCCAAGACTTTGACATGCTCATTCAGATCGACAAATATATTGCCGGGTTTTAAATCCGAATGAATAATGCCTTGTTGATGCGCGTATTGCAGAGCGGCTACAATTTGACGCACATAGTGGAAAGCCATTTTCGGCTCCATGCCTTCAGGATGCGCATAAATAATTTTATCCAACGATGTGCCTTCCAAATATTCCATATGCATAAACACAGAATGCTCATCCCGATCAAAATCGTAAACCCGAATGATATTTTCATGGGTTAAGCTTTGAGATTTGCGCGTTTCATTATGTAAGGCTTTGAGAATATTAGGATTATTTTGAAATTTGGAATGCAACACCTTAATGGCGATAAAGCGACTATCACCGGCTTCTACATCGCGTTTGTCGATGGCTTTATACACCTTCCCCATACCGCCGTCGCCGATCGGTTCAAGCAACTCAAATCGTTCCTTTAAAGTCTTTTGGGTAAGCTCTTGGTGCTGTTCAGCTGCTTGTTCATCATCACCGAAGGTATATTCGGTCTTCTCCAACAAAGTATGTTCTGTTTTTTCAGAAGAATCGGCCATCGCAGCGGTTAATTGTTTCCATTAAAATTTAAAAAAATGCTATTACGAATCATATCATTCACCCATTTAAAATAAACAGCCTAAACTTTATTTTTACCTGTTTAATTTCTTGATCTATAATTAAGCCAGTTATTTTATACTTCGCGCGGCCTCGGTTGCGAAATTATAATTAGCGAAAACAACCGCCCTCGCAATTTACACTTTAGCAAAAATGAATTATTTAGAAATTTATTTTAATAATGTCTTGCAGACAAGTTATAAGCTTGAGCGGGATTCCTGTGTCATAGGCCGTTCAGACAATGCTGACATCAAGCTGGATAATAAAGGCGTCTCCAGCTTTCACGCACTCATATCCCTAGACGAAAACAAGCTTTATGTAGAGGATTTAAACAGCACCAACGGCACTTATCTTAATACCCAAAAGTTGACCGACAAAATCAGTATAAAAACCGGCGACTCTATTCAGATTTCCAAATTTGTCTTAAAAATTACTGAATGGACGGCAAAACAGCCGGAACAAACTCCGCAAGTCTCAACGGACTATAATGCTGATGACCGCACTGTTATCGCTTCCATCCATAAAACCAGCGCCTCCTCCGACAACGATAATTGTTATCTACTGGTAAAAGGAGACATCAAAAACGTTCAAAAAATTTTGCTAAGCGATTCCGTTATTCGCATTGGCCGCGCTGCAAAAAATGAAATTCAAACCAATGGCTGGCGCTTTATCACACCGGCATATGCTGCGGAAATCAAACGCATAGGACGTTCCTATTATATATTGCCGATCAAAATGAGTTATGTGCATGTGAATGGCCGCAAAATTAATAACAGCACTGTTTTAAGTCACAATGACAAAATTCAAGTCAAAAAAACCTCGATTCGTTTCCTCGAAGAAAATGATGAAACTGTTTAATTTTCTTTAATCAATTTTCTCACTACCCATCTGATAACCCCGAAAACAAGCCCTTTAGTAGGGTTTGTCTTTTCAATATATGTAAATTTCTGCATATTTTTTATATCTCTATTAATCTATAATCGGCTTTAGGGCTGAAAATATAATATTTTTAATATGAAATAATTTACATATATAGAGGAGTTCATGAAGCGTTTTTGTTTATTCAATACTATTATTTCACTTTCTTTTTTTGCATTTTCATTCAATGTATCTTCCGATCCAACTCATATAGTCTTAGCTTCAACGACATCGACGCAAGCTTCCGGTTTTTTTGATTATTTTTTACCTATTTTTCAGAACAAAACCGGAATTGAAGTGCGGGTTGTTGCAGTAGGAACCGGACAAGCTTTAAAACTGGGACAAAACGGCGACGCAGACCTATTATTGATTCATGATAAAGCAGGCGAATTAAAATTTATCGAAGAAGGTTACGGCGTTGAACGCCGGGAAGTCATGTACAATGATTTCGTCTTAATCGGTCCGACCGGCGACCCGGCCGCCGTCAAAAACACCGGCGATGCAGTTAAATCCCTGGAAAAAATTGCATTCAGTCAATCAACATTTATTTCCAGAGGCGATGACAGCGGAACCAATCGCATGGAATTAAGGCTTTGGAAACTAGCTGAATTAAATCCGATAACGCAACCCGGCGATTGGTATAAAGAAGCCGGCGCAGGAATGGGGGCGGTCTTGAACATGCTGGCTGCGCAAGGCAATGCCTATACGCTTTCAGACCGTGGCACCTGGATTTCTTTTAAAAACAAGAACGGCTTAGTTTTATTGGATGCTGGCGATCCGCGTTTGTTCAATCAGTACAGCGTGATGATGGTTAATCCGGCTAGACACCCTCATATCAAAAAACAACAGGCGTTAACATTTATTAACTGGATAACATCGACGGAAGGCCAACAAGCCATTCAGGGGTTTAAATTAAACGATCAAATGCTGTTTAAGCCCAACGCAAAAACACCTTAATATAACCCTGGAAATTAATTTCGGCTTGCCTTGGTTCTATGGCGAAAATTCAGCTCATGAGTTAAGCGATGAATTATTTGCCTTACTGAACGCGATTCAGAAAAGCGGGGCATTACGCTCCGCCGCCGAAACCTGTCAGGTATCTTACCGGCACGCCTGGGGCTTATTACAAACTTTGGAACAAAACATCGGTCATCCATTAGTGCAATTACAGCGCGGCAAAGGCGCATCGTTGACGGGCTTAGTATGAAACCGCCAGAACCGGCGAAATCGTCATACCGGATGAAAATTTATCAAATCTGGTTTTATAAAAACATTCATGTATTGTTATTTAAACCGACCGGGTTAACATCCAGAAAATCAACAAATTTCCGCAGTTGTTGAAGCGCAGTACTGAATTTAATTAAGCGGCGAATCTGAAATAATCTTAACTTGGCGACCAGCAGTTGATTATTTTGCAACAGCGCCAGAATTTCCCGACCATGAAAATCGATTAAGAATCGGCGATAACAATTGGCTAAAGAGCTGCTCGCTAACCCTATGGATAGCTCCAGCGCGGTAATACTTTGCTGAAACTGTTGATGGCGATGAAAATCAACAGATTTCGCCAACCAATGATTCGCCCAATGCTCGGCTTGCCGGGCCGATGTAAAATCGGCACCGCAACGTTTACATACCGCTTCAGACATCCGCGCCTTACAACAAGAACAACGTTTCATTATTGATCCAAATAATACAATATATCGTTTAATTGTTCCGAGGCTTCCGCCAACCCTTGTTCATCGTCCGCATCCATACATTGAGTCATATTTTCAATGGCGTCAATCATGTCTTCTTTATCTTCGGCGCCGACTTTATCAAAGTAGCTTTCCGCTTTTTCAATTAAGGCCTTGGCGGCTTTCACATGATCGCTAACCGGTTCAAGCTCGACTTCGGTCTGCGCCTTGGCATCCTGTTCAGCCTCCAGAGTTGGATCGATTTGACCGAATAATGAGGTGATGCGCTGTTGAGCGCTTTCCAGAGTGGAGCTTTCAAATTGCGATAAGGCATTTTTGATAGTGATCGACTTGGCCAGACCGGTCTCTTTCTCTTCTGCAGACACTTGCAAAATACCGTTTAAATCCAATTCCAGGGTCAATAAAAGTACATTACCCGCTTCTACATCTTGTAAGCCTTCAATAAGAAAATCACCGATTTTAATATTATTCAAAGCATCCGGGTCTTCACCTTGATAAATGACGACCTCGACTTTTTCCTGGCCATCAAAATGGGTCGCAAAGGCTTCGCTTTTCCGATTCGGCAATGCGGTATTTTTATGGATGATCGGCACATACATAAATGGATACATTTCCCCGTTTAAATGACCGATAGCACTAGTGCCGTACGTGTAGGGCGTAACATCGACCAACACCTGATCAATTTGTTGATGATTGATAATGCCTGCCTGTATCGCTGCGCCTGTGGCCACGCATAAATCCGGATTAATTTCGCTATGCGGCTCAAAACCGAATTCATTCACCAGACGCTCCCGAATAACAGGGGTACGGGTTGAACCGCCGACCAAAACAATTTCTTCTATATCGGAACTCACCAGATTCGCGCCCTTCAAAGCGATATGCGTGGCGTCCAAAGTCGCGTTGATATAATCTTCAATCATGGCCTCATACTCCATCCGCGACAATTCCAACGATAAATGCACGGCGGCGCCTTGATGTTCCAGCAAAAACTCCTCTTCGATCAACACATAAGGTTGTTCGGATAACCCAAATTTGGCGTTTTCAGCCGCCCGCGTCAAGCGAGCCAGTGCTTTGCTGTTACTAGCCGCATCCACGCCATATTGATCGCTTAGATGGCTCAGCAGATGTTGAATAATTTGTTGATCGAAATCATCGCCGCCGAGATGATTATCGCCGTGGCTGGATAATACTTCTACCACGCCCTCTTCAATATTCACCACCGAAACATCAAAAGTACCGCCGCCTAAATCATAGACCAACATTTTTTTAGACTCGGTTTGCTCATTATGATAAGCCAAAGCGGCGGCAGTCGGCTCATTAATCATTCGCACCACTTCCAGCCCGGCTATTTCGCCGGCTTCTCGGGTGGCTTGTCTTTGCGCATCGGAAAAATAAGCGGGAACGGTAATTACTGCTTTATTAACCGTTTGTCCCAAATATTGTTCGGCAACGGCTTTTAATTGTTTCAATATGATCGCGGAAATCTCTTGCGGGGTGAAATTTTGCTCCGCCATCGTTACCACGGTATCTTGGCCCATCAATCGCTTAATGGATTTAATGGTTCGCTCCGGGTACAGTAAATATTGATTACGCGCCGGTTCGCCCACCATGATTTGGTTATTGTCATCCAGGCCGACAAATGACGGTAAGATAAATTGTCCGCCACTCGCGATGACTGTTGCTTTGCCGTTTTCCACGACAGCAACTTCAGAATTGGTGGTGCCCAGATCAATGCCGATTATTATTTCATTCATATTATTTAATTTTATTCACTTTAACTTCTGCCGGGCGCAACACCCGCCCTTGATGTAAAAAACCTTTACGCAGCTCTTCTAAAACAACGCCGTTCTCCTGCTCAAGATTAAAACCGGTTTCAATCGCCGCCATGGTTTGCGGGTTAAAGGGTTCCCCCTGACATTCAATAATTTCAACTTGATGACGCTGCAATAACTGCTCGAATCGTTTGAGACTGATTTGTTGACCATCTTGGATACTTTGAATATAGCGCACATCTTTTTTACGCGAGCGTTTAAACAAGCCGCGTTGAGGCTGATAGCTTTTAACCATCTCCAGACCGGTCTGAAACTTATCATATAAGTCAACCATTTCCGTCAGCATGGTTTTAAGCATTTCATTTTTTTGCTTCGCTAATAATTGTTCATGCAAAGCCAGTTCGGTAGTCAAAGCCTGATTATCGGATGTCACGGTTTCCAACGCCGCACTTAAACTATCTAAGGTCGCCTTATATTGCCTCGATTCGGTTTTTACCTCGGTTTTCAAGGCCGCCATTTCACTCAGCAAATGATTCAGATCCGGTTGTTTCTCCAGATCGAATTCATCCAAATGTTGATGATCAAGAAATTGTTGAAACTGATTCAGTAAATTTTCTTTTTCCGTTTCGTTGTCAGTCATTATTTTCGCGTTTTAGATAATGTTTTGTTCACCAGAGCGTAATCAACAGGCTGGTTGAGTAATTGCGCTAATGTTCCCGGCTCAACTCGATCAATATTATTTTCGCAGAATGCCGCTTGCAAGAATTCATTTAATTCTATCGATTCAATATTAAAAAGCGCATATCGAGCGCGGGATTTAGTATCTTTAACGGTTTGATAGGCATTTTGAATCTGTAAAAACATCTCCTGATTATGTTCAGGGGGATGCGCTTTTATTTTGAGTAAATAAGCTTTTTTTATTAATGCATCATCAGCATCTTCAGATACGTCCAGTATTTGATAAGGTGATTTCATGATTAGGGTGTTAGAATGGGAATTGAGTCGGCGTTTCCGGATTAGCTTCTAGATAACAAGCCACGACTTGTTCTTGAGTAATACCGATATCCAGTTTTAGTTTTTCCGCCGCCTTCAGTAATATCAGGGCTGAATAAATTTCAGGCTGCTGCATTATCAACAATAAAAAAGCCCGCTCATCAATAATACCGGACAGCGATTTCGCTAATTTTTCCGGTGGGTATTGATTGACGATTTTATCCGCCTGTTTTTCCAGTTTAAAATAAACTGCGTCGGACAAATGGCCGAATAAAACATCAAACGGATCCAACTCGTCCTCTTCGTCGTCGAGGTCTTGTTCGCCGTTCGGATTAAAAATGGCGTTGATAATATCAAAGTCGCCGACTTGATTAAATTGTTGGAATTGGTGCAAAAAGTCATTGACCAATATTTCAAGTTTACGATCATCTTCAGCGTGCGCGTCTTCCAGCAATGACTCCATCGCTAATCGATCATTAAATGAGGCTTTTTCCGGTTTACCGTTGACTTTAGCGATGACTTTATAATAGCGCCAAATATTGTTATCAAAATCGCTTGCACCGTTGAATTTACATACGTGACGCAATAATTCATAATGCTGGATATTCAATAAGGTTTCGGTAAATTTGAGTAAAACCGTCTCGCCGTATTGTTGCTTTTCAATAGATTGTTTAAGCGGTTTTTTGATTTTTTCCAGCGCCTTATTAATTTCCTCATGTCGCTCTTCTTCGTGATAGAGACTGATAATTTCAGTTAATTGAGCAAGCCCCGCTTCACTGATCAAGTTGTTCGCGCAAACCGGCAGCGATTTTAAGATTGTTGAAACCGGCACCCCTGTCGCCATTGCTTCTACGGTCGCCTGAAAATGCATCAGTATCGGATTTTCATAACGGCCGATTAAGACTTGGTGAATTAATCTTAACCCTTGTTTTTTATCTTCCGCAGCAAAAACGAAGAAACCGCTCAGTAAATTAATATGATGCTGATATTGTTTACCTAAATTTAATTTTTCCGCTCTTTCGATTTCGGCTTCAAACAAATGAAATTGTTTTTTTTCTATTTGTTGGTATGCGCGCGCCATATAACTTTTATACATTATTTTTTTGGCGAAAGTATTCAACGGGTCAATCTTTAAAATTTGCGAAGCATAGTCGGTGACTTTTTTAAAGGCTTTATTCGCGTATGCGGCATTAACGGCAATGATCAAGAAATCAATTTCTTGTGGAAATTGTTGTAAGGATTTCGATAACCAGGTACGGAAAATTGAGGATTGCGGCGTTTTTTGATAATGAGTCAAAATATGTTTATAGCTGTCCTTATCCGTCGCATCGTAATCCAGACTCTGCTCCAATAAATTAATTTTTTCCTCATCAAATTCCCAATCCGCCAAACGTCTGTAAATTAACGCGATTTTCAAGGCATTTTTTTCAGGGTCTTTTTTCAACGCTTCCAGGCAATTCTCCCAATACTCACGAGCGTCAAAGGTTTCGTGTTGTCGTTCACACTGAATCGCCTGCATACGATTTAATTCAAATACATTGAATTTACGCACTTTCTTTTGAAAATCTTTTATGCCTTTCGGATATGAAGCGAGTAAATATTCACAGTAACGCTGCAACGGCTCGGTCGGCAAAACCGCAGCGTATGTAGTAATCAAATTAAATATCACTTTTGCGCTGGCGTTTTCATCCAATTTCTGTATGCGGTGAATAAACTCTATCTGTTTTTTATTCAAACCAAGCGATTTGGCGATGATATTTTGTTGATGATGGCTAACCGAATTCAATATTTGCGGCAAATCTCCGTAATCCGCCAAAAGCGCCGCCAATAACTTGGCAACACCCGCATAAATCGAATAGTCGGGGATTTTTTCCAGCAGTGTCCGTATTGTTTGCCTCTCTCCCGTTTGATCAATCAGGGCTTTAATGAGTAAGCTTAAATTTTTAAAGGCCGAGCGGAACGGTAATTGATTTAACAGCGCGTGAGCTTGTTCATTATCGCCATTTTGATAAGCTTTAAATGCCTGCTGAGCAAGTTGAAAATGTTGATGAAATTTAGATTCATGCGCAATAGTCGAAACAAAATCAGCTTGTAAAAACAAGGCCTGATAACCGATAAATTCCGCCAACCCCGCATATTGCTTATCAACTTGAGAGGCGGTTAATTGGCTTAATTGATGAATCGCCTTGTCTGGTTTATTACAATAAATCAACCAGACTATATAAAAATCTTCATCTAAAGGGGTGTCCGTAAACCGTAAATGATTTTCCCATAATTCCGCCGCTTCCCGAAACATGCCCCTTTCGGCAAAACTTTTCGCTCTGGCGACATAGCTGTGAGCGATTTTTTCGTTCCACTCCGGTTGATCGGATTCTTGTAACAGTTTTTTATAAAGTTTGATGGCTTCCTGATAATGGCCTGAATTAAATTCGGCCAGCGCCTGTTTTTCTAAAATGTCAGTAGTCATTAATTTACATGTTGATAGACAATCAAACTTTAGCTTGAGTGTCGAAAAAAAACTAAGTTAGAGAATTAACTCCTTGATTAGCCAATTGATCGGCTTTTTCGTTGCCCGGATTGCCGGCATGGCCTTTCACCCACACCCACTCTACTTCATGTCTTTGTAGGGCTTGATCTAAAGCGCGCCATAAATCTTCATTTTTAACCGGTTTTTTAGCGGCGGTTTTCCAGCCTCTTTTTTTCCAGTTGTCCATCCATTCGGTAATGCCTTGCAACACATATTTGGAATCGGTGTGTAATTGTACTTGGCAAGCACGATTTAGGGTTTCCAAAGCCTTTATGGCTGCGGTTAATTCCATGCGGTTGTTGGTGGTTTCCGCTTCGCCGCCGAACAGTTCTTTTTCTTTGTTTTTATAGCGAAAATAAACGCCCCAACCGCCCGGCCCAGGATTTCCCTTGCAAGCGCCGTCGGTATAAATAATTACCGTTTCAGTCATAGATAGTGATTAAGATTTCGAAGATGTGACCAATTGTGAGCGTGTCTGCGTATTCATGCCGACAGGTATTAAAGTATACCTTTTTTTGACCGCTTTGACCCCGTAAGCCATCGAAAAAAAACTGCTTCTACACAATTTAAAAGCGCCTGGTCGAATAGTGAAGGTATCGATATTAAATTCCACGGTATGAATGATGCCGAAGTTCATTAACTTCAACCAATCATGAACCCGCAGTCTGGAAATAAAATGATTCTGAAAAGCGCCGGACAACTTACTCTCTAACAGGAATTGATACCTTACTGAAAAACTGAAAGGGTTAAAGGATAAAATAATCAACTCGCCCCCCGCTTTTAAAACCCGCTCGACTTCTCTTAATGTTTGAAATCGATGTTTGTCAAACTCCAAAAGATGGGGCAATATAATCAAATCTACGGAATCGCTTTGAAAAGGCAAGGAATGCGAGTTACCGGTAATGATATGGGCTTTTTTGTCACCATGAGCATCGACATCCAAAATATAATAATTTTGATATAGGGAACAGTCTATAAAACCGCATTCCCAATCCAAACCGCCGATTTGTAACTGATTTTGTTTGCAGCTCACGGTAATGGAACGCTTCAAATATTGACTTTCCATGGTTTGTAACAATTTGCCTCTAGGCGATTGATACATTGAAAATAAAAATTTTCTTTTCATCGGCTATAGGTAAACCTTATCAAATAGAGCTATAATCAACACTTTACAGGTATAAATCTCAAAAAGTTCTATATTATGCGCTTAACAAAAACAACCTTATACAGCTTATCTATCCCGCTTGTATTCCTGGTTGGGTGCGCACAACAAGCTCCAACGCATCGCATTATCAGCGAATTACCGGCGGAAGCAATCTCAATAGACAGCCATACTACGCCTTTGGTTGCAAAACCGGCAGAAGATCTTACTTTTATGGATGCGGAAAAGCTGATTAAATCCGCTCATCAAATCGAACCGGTGGAAATCAAGCCGGTTTGGGATAGAATCCGCGCATTATACGGGCTATCGACAAAAAATAATAAACGCATCGAAAAAGAAATTAAACGTTATGCGCTTTATCCGGATTTATTATTGCAAATTCAAGAACGCGCAGCGCCATACATGCATTTTATTATAAATGAAATTGAGGCAAAACAATTACCCGGTGAATTGGCGTTGCTGCCGATTGTGGAAAGCGCTTTCAAACCGTTGGCCTTGTCGCGCGCCAAAGCCTCCGGTTTATGGCAATTCATCCCTTCCACCGGCAAGTATTTCGGCTTGCAGCAAAACTGGTGGTATGACGGTCGGCGGGACGTAATCGCATCCACTCAAGCGGCCACAGACTATTTGAAACAACTGAGCGAATATTATAATGGTGATTGGGAGCTGGCTCTGGCTTCCTATAATGCCGGCAAGGGAAGAATCAACCGTGCTATCAGAAAAAATAAAAGGCGAGGCAAAAAAACGCATTATTGGTCGTTAAAATTGCCTAGAGAAACCATGCATTATGTCCCCCGGCTATTGGCCATCGCTAAAATTTTCGCCGACCCGTTGAAATATAATGTCAAGCTAAAAGACATACCCGATCAACCCTATTTCACCGAAGTTAAATTAAAAGCGCCTTTGGATCTGGCCAAGGCGGCGGAATTGGCGGAAACGCCTATAGAAGAGTTTATGCATTTGAACCCTGGCTTCAACCGGTGGAGCACCTCCCCGGAAGGCTCTCAACGTTTATTGATTCCGACTGCAAAAGTCGATCGATTTAAAGAGAAATTAGCCTCATTGCCGGATGACCAGCGTATTAAATGGAAACGCCACAAAATAGCCAAAGGCGAAACGCTTAGCGATATTGCCCGCCTGCATAAAACCTCGGTTCTCTCTATCAAGAAAGTCAACCATTTGAGCGGAAATCGAATCAGCACCGGTAAACATTTATTAATACCGGTTTCTCACCGACCGCAAAAACATATTTTATTAACTGAGATTGAATCACAGAAACTAATCTATACCGTTAAAAAAGGCGATTCTTTTTGGCGAATTGCCCGTAAATTCTCAGTGTCTTCTCGCGATATTGCGCGTTGGAATAATTTATCCCTTCGTAAATACCTCAAACCCGGCCAAAAACTCACCATTAAAAAACCTGTCGCTACCACCGTTGCTGCGCGTTCCTAACCCTCTTCGACGCCACTTCTTTAAATCAATTGATTTCGGATAAAAACAATCTGCTAAAATAAAAGGCTTAAGGAATGGGCGCTTATTTAGTGAACGTTCCTAAATTCGATTTACGAAAGATTTATCCTGATTTTGGTTAGCTAAATGCGCATTATTATTTTCATAAACAAACAATTGTTATTATTATTGCTTTGTTGTCTGCCATTCACTGCTCAAGCTAATTTTGATACGCTGGCTTTGAAACGCTTGCCTCTGGAAGAATTAGCCGATTTAGATATTTTAGTCACTTCTGCAGGCAAAAAAGAGCAGCCTCTTTCCGACACCCCTGCGGCGGTTTTTGTCATCAACAGCGATGACATTAAAAACAGCGGCGCTGCCACCCTCCCGGATGTATTGAGAATGGCGCCCGGTATTCAAGTGGCTCGGATTGATGTCAATAAGTGGTCGGTGACCGCTCGCGGCTTTAGCGGACGATTTGCAAATAAATTGCTGGTAATGATTGACGGCCGCACCGTCTATAACCCCTTATTTTCAGGCGTTTATTGGGACACTCAAAATGCGCAATTGGAAAATATAGATCGCATTGAGATTATTCGCGGCCCCGGCGCGGCCATTTGGGGCGCCAATGCCGTTAACGGCGTTATTAATATCATTACCAAAACCGCTCAACAAACCCAAGGCGGCATGATCAGCGCAGGCGTCGGCGATGAAATGCAGCAAGGATTCGCGCGTTACGGCGGGCAAATTAATCCGCAAATGCATTACAGAGTTTATGCTGACTTCAATAATCACCAAGATTCAGTCGATGAAGATAATCGCGACACAGCCGATCAATGGGATCAGACCCAAGGCGGCTTTAGATTGGACTGGCAAGCGGATAAAAAAAATTCCCTGACTCTGATCGGTGATTATTATGACGGTTCATCCGGTCATAATTTGGCGAAAATACCCACTTTAGTAGCGCCTTTTTACAATACCAATGACCAGCGCATCGATTTCTACGGCGGAAACATCAGCAATACCTGGCGACATCAGTTCAATGAAGAAAATCGATTCAAAGTCAAACTATATTATGATTTTGTGGGTAGAGAAAGTGATGACTTTAAACAACGCTTTGAAACCCTGGATTTGGAAGTCAATCAACAATTTAAAACCGCCGATTGGAACGAAATAAATTGGGGTATCGGTTACCGCGTCATCTTCGATAAATTACACGGTTATGCTGACATCACATTACAACCGGAAAAACGCAACACCCAATTATTCAGCGCCTTTATTCAGGATGAGATCACTTTAATCCCGAATACTTTAAAATCCACCATTGCTCTACGTTTTGAACATAATGATTTTAGCGGTGATGAATGGCAACCCACCGCGCGTTTACTGTGGACGCCGAATAAAGAGAACAGTTTTTGGCTGGCCTTTTCCCGAGCTGTCAGAACCCCTACTCGCTCGGTTGATATTCGCATTGATCAACGCGTAATTCCAGGCGCCCCTCCTCGCTTAATCGCCATTTTCGGCAATCCGCAAATCGATTCGGAAGAAGTAATCGCCTATGAGGCCGGTTATCGATTTATCAGTCCGAACGGCATTAATTTTGATCTATCCTTTTTTTATAATCAATATGAAAAGTTACGAACATTTGAAAACGGCGCGCCAGGTTTGGAAACCCTGCCGACGCCGCATATATTAATTCCGGTTACCACGGGCAATAATATGCACGGTGAAAGTTATGGATTTGAAGCCGCCGCACACTGGCAAGTTAACAAAAAACTTTCATTGCATGCCGCCTATTCTTTAACAAAAATTAATTTAAAAACGGTCAATAACAGTCTGGATGCTACATCGGTAGCCGCAGAAGGCGAAACGCCGCAACAACAGTTTTCATTACGCAGCTATTTGAAATTTGCCGCCGATTGGTCCGGACATTTTTGGTTTCGCTACGTGGATAGCCTACCGGCACAACATATCAATGATTATGTATCTTTAGACGCCAAGTTAGCGTGGCGGGTCTCCGAACAATTACAATTATCGGTTAGCGGGCATGATTTATTGGATTCAAAAAGGGTGGAATATAATCCTGAAGTGTTGAATATCGCCGCCAGCCAGGTAGAACGTAGCGTATTCGGCAAGATCATATGGACATTTTAACTCGACTATTTCGTTGAAACGGCATAAGAAAGGCTGAGTTAATTGTATATTAGCGGTTTGAGTCATCGAATGAGGTCGACAATTAAACGATATTGTATTGTTAAATTATTATTGGCCTTTTGTCTTGTTTTATCCAATATTACCTTTGCCAAACCTGACAGCTATAGCGATCGGGAAAATCAATTAAAATCGGTTTATATGATTCATTTCGCCGAACTGACCCGCTGGCCGGAAAGCGTCATGGCGGCGGAAACCTTTAATATCTGCTTATATCAAAACACTACTTTACAGCCTTACCTGAATGAATTAAAGAAAGAGCCGGTTATCGGCAAACCTTTACGCCTTATTGTGATTGATGAACTTGAACAGGAACATGATTGTCACATTCTTTACTTTTCAGAAGATCATACAGATAATCCGGATTTGATCAATCAAGCCAATCGCAATGCTTTTTTATTAGTCGGAAATTCCCGTCTATTTATTCAAAACAATGGTTCGATTAGTTTTAATATCGCCAACAACAAACTAAAACTCATTATCAATTTAGCGCCAATTCGCCAAAAAGGGATGGATATCAATTCCAAATTATTACGAATTTCCGAGGTTGTGGAATAAAACCGGTTTATGTATCGTTCAATAAAAAGCAAACTCATCATTAATTTTTTGGCCACTACTCTGGTCGCATTATTTATTTCCGGGCTTTCATTTGTTATTTTAGACATTCATTCAGTGAAACAAACGCTGACTCAACGACTCACCGTTCAGTGTGAAGTCATCGCCTCCAACTCCACCGTCGCCATTTTTTTTAACGACCGGGAAACCACTCATGAAATCCTCAGCGCATTACAAAGCGACCAAGAGATAGTTAGCGCATCGGTTATTAAAGGCGACAAAATCTTTGCTTCTTATCAACGACAACTGCCTGTCAACAATGATTTTGAATGGCTGTTAAATTTTTTTTTCGAGCCTACCATTAATTTAATCCAACCAGTCATCTATAGAGACCGTGAGATTGCCCGTTTACAGATCATTTCCGACTACCCTTCTCTGCACGAAAATTTAAAACGTCAGGGTCTGATATCAGCGGCTGTTTTATTAGCGGCGTTTGTCGCCAGTTTAATCATTGCCGGCTATTTACAATACGTGTTTTTAAAACCCATACGCCAATTATTGGCGATCACTCAAAAAGTTGCTAAATATAAAGATTATCAACTTAAAGTTGAAGTCAACAGTCAGGATGAATTAAAAACACTGGCGGATCACTTCAATATCATGCTTGAACAAATCAATAAACGTGATCAAACTCTGGAAGATGAAGTACACAATCGCACCAAAGAATTGATTGAGTTAAATAAAACCTTGGATTACCGCGCTCATCATGATGGTTTAACCCAACTCTTTAATCGTCAGTTATTCAATGATGACTTACAAAAAGCGATAGATAATGCGGAGCGCAATGAAAATCAATTTGCTGTGTTATTTATGGATCTGGATCATTTTAAATTGATCAATGATACTTTCGGCCATGACTTTGGCGATCAAATCCTTTGCGAAACAGCCAATCGACTTTCTCGTTGTGTGCGTAAAACCGATACCTTAGCCAGAATGGGCGGCGACGAATTTACCATTTTAGTCTCCGATGTGCGGCGTACCGAGGATATCATTCAATTTGTCGACAAGATATTGCAAATTTTTCAGCAACCGTTTTTTTTACAAAGCAAAGAGCTTTTCATCAAACCCAGTATCGGCATCAGTTGTTATCCGACAGACGGCAGAACCGCGTTTACCTTACAAAAAAATGCCGATACCGCCATGTATTCGGCAAAATCCGATGGCGGCAACCGCTTTCATTTCTTTTCGGAAAAAATGAGTGAACAAGTTAAAAAACGAATTACCTTGGAAACGGAACTGCATAAGGCTCTGCGAAATAATGAATTCATTATTTATTATCAACCATTAGTTGATAATAATTCGAATTTAATCGGATTTGAAGCATTGATCCGTTGGAATCATCCGGAAAAAGGAATGATTTCACCGGATGATTTCATTACGGTTGCCGAGGAAACCGGCCAAATTATCGACATAGGCCGCTGGGTTATCGAACACGTTTGTCTACAATTGGTTCGCTGGCGTCGATTGAATTATCAACCGGTTCCAATTCATTGCAATATCTCACCGAAACAATTTAATGCAGATCTGGTTCATGACATTACTCAACAATTAAAAAAATTTAACATACCCGCTGATTTATTGGGTTGCGAAATCACCGAAAATATTTTTGTTCAAGATATCGAACAATCCAGCCAAATTATTCAAGATTTACATGAAGCGGGAATCCATTTATCTATCGACGATTTCGGCACCGGTTATTCTTCTTTAGCTTATTTAATAAGATTCCCCATCAATGCGTTAAAAATTGACCAGAGTTTTGTTAAAGACTTAATGGAAAATCAGGAAAACGCCTCGCTGGTCAAAGGCATAATCAATTTAGCGCATAGCTTAAATCTCAGCACTATCGCCGAAGGCATAGAAACCTATCAGCACCGGCAATTTTTAATAGAACATGGCTGTGACTTATTGCAAGGCTATTATTTCGCAAAACCCTTGCCCGAAGAGCAAGCGACTGAATGGCTGCAATTAAATCATTAAATCACTTGCCCTTTCGGATTTTCACCATATTGATTGGCGCCGACTTTACTATCCAAAACCATAAAAACAAGTAATACAATCACGCCGATAATCGGAATCAAAGCGATTAACAGCCACCAACCGCTACGGCCGGTATCATGTAACCTTCGAACGGAAACCGCAATGCCTGGAATTAAAACAGCTAAAGCGTAGATGCCGCTTAATATGCCCAAACCGGTTTCCAGATTAATGGTGCCGACAATCCCATCCACAAATCCTAAAACAAACCCGAAAATCATATTGAACAGCGTGAAAAACCAATATTCTTTTCGCT
Organism: Methylococcaceae bacterium; assembly: GCA_006844585.1. Lineage (GTDB taxonomy): Bacteria > Pseudomonadota > Gammaproteobacteria > Methylococcales > Methylomonadaceae > Methylomarinum. The sequence continues at coordinate 53,905 of SPJM01000251.1, forward strand.
GCGCTCTACCGCCGAAAACCGCATAATTTTTCAAAACTTTTAGATACCAATTCATAATGCTTAACCTCTAAAAAAGTAACGGTTTATCGATTATATGCCTTGCCGCCGACATTAACAAATAAACTTATCCGACTTAATTGAATACAAATTTTAAAAGCGCAAAAAATTAATTTTGACAAAATCGTCTATGCTTAGATTTAGTTTTATGACGACTTTATCGTTCTTTCAGATTAAATGAAAAAAATTATTTTTTTACTT
>SPJM01000252.1 GCA_006844585.1 Methylococcaceae bacterium
GGAATAGCTGTAATCCATTAGGCGTATTTTTAGGCGGCATCACGGAAGAAACGCGAGACGGCGGCTTAAATGTTTTAAGCTCCGATACCGGCCTGACTTCCATTGCTCAAGGCGACGCCAGAGCCAGTGCCTCTATCGACAATACGGTTTTAAATCTCCCGACCCTTAAAGCTATCGCTACAGCCAATAACGATGCCTGGATAGGCGGCGGCTCATTTGCCCTGCAAGGATATGAGTTTACCGGCGTAATTGCGGACACTGTGAATTTAAACATTACATTTGACGGTACGCTGACCAACCCGGACGGCGATGATGCAACCGGCTTTGCTGTGGCTATGTATTTCTTTTCCGCCGCTGATATTAACTCGGTCACGATTAATGCCGATCCAACAGTCGTTTTTGGCGCTATGAGCGTACTCGCATCAGCTTTACCCGCCAACCAAAAATATGAATTTACCACCCATACTGATGGCGCTGTTAATGAAACCGGTAGTTTATCGTTGTTATTAAACCCTGGCGATCAATTCTATTTAGCCAGTGG
>SPJM01000253.1 GCA_006844585.1 Methylococcaceae bacterium
TATTTAATCCGGCATTAGTCGGCAGGGCTTTTTTACAAGCGGCTTTTCCGGTTTCCATCACCACCTGGACGCCCGCTCATGTAGATAATCGCTTCGTCGAATTTATTCCATCCAGTCTGGCCTGGCCCTTCATGAAGCCGGTTTCAACCGCTGAATGGACGGTGCAAATGGCGACTGACGGCTTTACCGGCGCAACGCCTTTGGCATTGATGAAATTTCAGGGGATTTTTACCGATAGTTGGGATTTGTTCATCGGCTTAACCGCCGGTTCTGCCGGCGAACCGTCTTCGTTGCTGATTTTATTATGCGGCGCTTATTTAGTTTTTCGCAAAATGCTCGATTGGCGCATTCCCGCCGCTGTTATATTAGGCACCGTGCTGTGTTCGGCGATTTTCTATTTCATTGACAGCCAACAATATCCTTCGCCTGCGTTTATGATTTTTTCCGGCGGCCTGATGTTTGCCGCAGTATTTATGGCCAGCGATATGGTCGCTTCGCCGGTTACCCCCTTAGGCATTCTGGTTTTCGGCTTGCTAGTGGGCTTTTTAACGGTGATTATTCGCTTGTTCGGCGGTTTAACGGAAGCCGTCATGTACGCCATTCTTTTCGGCAATGCCGCGACGCCGTTAATTGAAAGCTATACCCAACC
>SPJM01000254.1 GCA_006844585.1 Methylococcaceae bacterium
TGGCGGCGGATTCCTTATCCGGCGAGTTTTATGCTTTATTAATAGATGACAAAAACCGAGCGATTGCTTTTTCATCGAATTTACAGGACAGATTGAATCGGTTTCAGCCGATTTCGGCGTTGGCTGACCGTCAACAACTGTCCGGCGCAGTCACCGCTGTTTTGAATTTTTTAGATCGAAAATTACTAATAGGGTATGCGAATGCTAAGGGATATCGAAGTTTTTCCAGCCTGAACTGGCAAGTGTTAATTATACAACCCCGTGATTTGGCGTTTGCGCCGGTGTCGCGAGTCGCATATGTGGTTTTGGTCGTTTTGGCAATAACCCTGTTTCTCAGTATTTTGGCTTCTTTTTGGATTTCCGCAAAGTTGGCTAACCCTATTAAAACTTTGGAAAAGTTCACCCGCGACTTTAGGGCTGGGCATGCTGCGCGTTTGCCCGAAATATGCGGCAGTTCGGAAATTAATGCATTGCATGACCAATTCGGGACGATGATTGATAATCTGGAAAAATCACGGCGCGATGTCGCTAGGGTGGCTAAATTAGCGGTGATGGGGGAAATGGCCGCCAGCATGGCGCATGAAGTGCGCACCCCTTTGGGAATTTTGCGTTCGTCTGCGCAGATTTTGCAGCGTGAACCGGAGTTAT
>SPJM01000255.1 GCA_006844585.1 Methylococcaceae bacterium
ACGGTCGCGACTCAATATGCGACATGCTGATATTATATTTGGCGAACGGTTCGATAATTTTATGTAGCGATCCGGCGCGATTGCCGGTGGAAACTAAAATCGAAGTTTTGTCGTTACCGGTGGAGGCTGGCTCCTGTTTACCGATCACAAAGAATCGAGTGGTATTGCTATTGTCATCTTCAATATTGCTTTGAATAATATTCAGATTATACAGCTCAGCGGCCATTTTACCTGCTATGGCGGCCTTGCCAGGGTCTTCGCTAGCTTTTTTAGCGGCTTCGGCATTACTGTTAACCGGTGTACAAACAATACCCGGCAGATTACTGCTTAACCATTCGCGGCATTGCGCTATCGATTGCTGGTGGGAGAAAACTTCAGTTATGGCGCTAATGTCTTCCGATAAGCTCATTAAGTTTTGCTCAACCCGGATTTCCACTTCACCGCAAATTTTCAAGTTGGACGCCATAAAGCAATCCAAAGTATGGGTCACGGAGCCTTCCGTCGAATTTTCCACGGGCGCTACCCCGAATTGGCAA
>SPJM01000256.1 GCA_006844585.1 Methylococcaceae bacterium
AAGGTATTTCCGGTTTGCGAGACGAGTCCGATAAGGATGGCATGCGGATGGTGATTGAACTTAGGCGAGGAGAAGTGCCTGAGGTCATTCTCAATAATTTATATAAACAAACCCAGCTGCAAACTGTATTCGGCATTAATATGGTGGCCTTGCATGACGGCAGGCCGCATTGCATGACGCTGAAAGAAATTTTGGGCGCATTTATCAATCATCGCCGGGAAATCGTTACTCGCCGGACTTTATACAATTTAAGAAAAGCGCGTGAAAAGGCTCATATCCGTGAAGGTTTAGCGGTTGCATTGGCGAATATTGATGAAATGATCGAGTTGATCAAAACCTCTCCAAATCCAGCGACCGCCAAGCAAGGCTTATTGGATAAGAGCTGGAATGCAGGTATGGTCACAGCGTTATTGGATAGAGCCGATGCGGAACGCTCCCGACCGGAAGAATTAGGCGAAGAATACGGTTTGCACGGAGATGTTTACAAATTATCCGAAGCGCAGGCGCAAGCTATTTTGGATTTACGCTTACATCGTTTAACCGGTTTGGAACAAGATAAGATTATTGAAGAATATAATGAGCTTCTTAAATTAATTGATGAATATTTATTGATTTTAAGCAGCGATCAGCGCTTGATGGAAGTGATTCGAGAAGA
>SPJM01000257.1 GCA_006844585.1 Methylococcaceae bacterium
CCCGCTTGGCAACGCAGACGTAGAAGCCTACGGTCATAAACACCTCGAAGCCGGCACCAGACTTGTCGCCCACGCTCCACACGTCCTGTTTGTTGATGCCCGCAAACGCGCTGCCCTGCATGTTCTGTTGGCAAAACACCCGCTTCTCCTTGAGCCCATCGTCGGTGCGAGCGTACCAGTCACGCACACTCTGCGGCACAGCGGTACCACTGCACGACGGCACGCTTGCCTCGGCACCCAACACATAGGCGCGGTTGTTGACCTTGCCCATGCACAGAGCATCGAGCTCCACGACCGTCTTGAACTTGCTCTTGTCGTACAGCTTGAGACCGTGCAGTGCCATCCGCACACTCGACGTCTCGATCTTCTTTGTGCGCTGAAACTTGTCCACGGTCTTCTGCATGCGCTTGACGAGCTCCTCTGTGCCCTTGCGAAACGGCTGCATGACGCGGTCCACCTCTGCACGGGAGATGTCGCCGCAGATCTCAGCCGCATACTCCTCCACGCGCTGTGTGATCTCGCCCACACGCTTGATGTAGTGCGTCAGCGCCTCAAAGTTCATCAGCGAGCTGCTGTCGACGCCATCAAAGACCGGGTCGGGGACAACTACGCCGAGGCCTTTAATGGCGATCGGCATGGTTATCAGCCGAGGTA
>SPJM01000258.1 GCA_006844585.1 Methylococcaceae bacterium
TTTAAAGCCAAACGGTTCTTACATGAATTGGAAAAATTTCAACCGGAAATATTAAGCGCCTGCCGCAAATCTTTACAAGGAAAAGAACGCGATTTGGACTTCATAAGACTGGATGAAGAAGCATTCCACGCTTGTCCATCAGACTCGATTGATTATGCTGTTATGGAACATACCACAAGAGCAGTCATGATTCCTTTGGACGCCGGTTGGAATGATGTCGGCTCCTGGTCAGCTTTGTGGGATGTCACCGATAAAGACGACCAGGGCAACGCCATTAAAGGCGATGTCTTCGCTTTTGACACCCGCGATTCTTTTTTGCATTCCAGCCATCGCTTGATCACAACCCTAGGCGTAGAAAACCTGGTGGTAATCGAAACCGATGACGCTTTACTGATCGCAGACAAAAACAAAGTTCAAGACATCAAACAGATTGTCGACACCCTCAAGCAGCAGCAACGCAGTGAAATTGATATTCACGAAAAAGTTTATCGACCCTGGGGTTATTATCATTTAATTGAACGCGGCGAACGCCACCAAACTAAACGCATCGTCGTCAAACCGGGGGCTAAATTATCTTTGCAAAGACACCATCATCGCGCTGAACATTGGATCGTCGTCAAGGGCACAGCTCTAGTCACCAAAAACGATGAAG
>SPJM01000259.1 GCA_006844585.1 Methylococcaceae bacterium
AGTTCTTCCCGCTATGGGCGCTGGCGCGATACCGCAATGAGTTAAAACAGCAGTGATCAGCGGGATTATCGTTGCGCTGCCGGAAGAACTGGTCAGTCTCACATCGGAAAAATTAAACAAAGGCGACATTTTCTGGTTGAACAGTCAAGTCATGATTGCTTATGCCGGCGCAGGCGCGGCTAATGCTGAAACAGCCGCCAAACAATTAATAGCGCAAGGCGCTCAACAACTGATCAGTTGGGGATGCGCCGCCGCATTAACGGAACAGCTTAAATCCGGCGATCTAGTTGTCGCCGATAGCCTTGAAGATGAACAAGGCAATCTGATTGTCTGCGACAAAAATTGGCAAAACCGCGTTGTTAAAACATTAAACACTGATTTAAATGTGGTTAACGGTAAAATAGCCGATAGCAGCCGCATCATTGCCTCAACTCGGGAAAAAAAGGATTTTAATCAGCGAACATCCGCACTGGCTTTAGATATGGAAAGTTTCGCCGTCGCCCGCATTTGTCGGGATAACAATATTCCTTTTTTAACGATACGCGCTATCGCCGACCCGGTTGATTTCCCTTTACCTCAGGCTGTTGACCAGGCAATGGAAGCATCCGGCGAAATCAATTTCAATAAACTGATTCGCCATATTCTGCTTCA
>SPJM01000026.1 GCA_006844585.1 Methylococcaceae bacterium
TTGATCAAGACAACAACGCTGATGCAGCAGGTGGAATGGGTACGCACACACTGGCTTCCGGTGAAAGCAACCTGACCATTGACTGTGGTTTGTATAAACTTGAGCCAGCTATTGATATTCGCAAGCAAGCAGAAGGTTCTGATTCAAGAGAAGTTGTATCAGGCAGTGATGTTACTTTCGAAATTGTTGTAACCAACATTGGTAATGTAGACTTAACAAACGTTACTGTGAATGATCCTTTGTTACCTGCTTGTAATATGTTTATTGGCGACATGGCAATAGATGGTGAATTCTCATATACATGTGATGATGTTAATGTAGTTACTGGCTACACGAATATTGCGGATGTTATTGGTGAATATCAGGGGCAAACAGTAACTGATGAAGATCCTTCGACAGTTGTTGTTCCTGATGTAGGTGAACCATGTGATGTCTGTGATGGCAAAGTGACTGACTTAGTGCTGCAATACAATGGCGCTCAGGATGCTTTGATTGAAGTGTTCCAGAAAAAAGGGGGCGAAGTCTTCAGCGGCAATGTTGCGGTAGGCGATAGCTTCTCTTTTGTAGGTACTGAAAAACACGGCACTTTAGGCACGGAGATCAAAATCTACGTGGACGGCCAATTAGCGGAGAAAATCCATACCAGTTGTTCGGTAGAGATTGGCGAGGGTTCGGTCTTCGGTGATTTTGAAGTGATCAGCGGCCATAGTCGTAATGGCGGCTTGTTATGTAATATCGAGTAAGTTTACATAACTTTATATAGGGAGTTTTAATTACAGGGGAGTCCCCTCTTAAAAAAGAGGGGACTTATTTTTTTATCCGTAAATATAGCTTAAATAGTTGTTTTTACTTTAGTTCTATATTTGAAAATCAGGATAATGTTTGTATCAAGCTAAAGCGTTAGCTTGCTTAATCTGCGATTGGCGTCAGATAAATGTCTGGCGATTGTTTCGTTTTGATTCATCAATTCATCAAGCCTTCGATGCATGTTATGCACCATTTCCAAGAGTTCGTCTTCTTGGCCTTCCGTTAAGCCCAATTGAAAAAAAGCGCTTTCCAGATTATTGGAATATTCTGCAATAATACTCATCAGTTCTATCCGTTTGCTATGCTGCTGCCCATCAATTTTTTCCAATAATTCGGCGATTTCCTGAGAAGTGGATAACACTAATTCCGCTTGATGGGTAAATTGCTGTTCCTTTTCCAGCGCTTTAATGCGCGCGCTGATGCCTTCCGCCAGCGTCGCTAAGTGATCTCTTAAACGGCCTAATGTGTCATCGTCAATAGCGCTTAAATTAGTAATCGCCAGATTGATTTGCGGGTAGTTGAAAACCAGATAATCGCGGGTGGTGACAATGCGTTGCTCCAGCATTGTGCTGTATTCCAATATCGAAGTTTGTAGAGGCGTACACTCTTTGTCAGTTGAGTCGCTGATATCTTCAAATTCATTGTATAAGCGAATGAAACCGTGTAAGTCATAATTGCGCAGAGCGGATAAAATCAGGTCGACTAATTGAGATAAGTCTTTACATTCAAAAGAATTGCGTAGGAATTGTAACACTACGCCCAGTTCGCCCATTGAATTCATGGCGGTAAATGCGGCTTGTTGGGCGAATTGGTAGTTTTGGTTCAGCGATTTGTTTTGTTGGATATAGCGATGTGCGGTAGCTATTTTTTGTTTAAGCTCTTCTTCCATGCACGGCTTGCCGAGATAGTCGTTGGCGCCGGCGTTATAGGCGGACATTCGGGAGGCCATGTCATTATGAGCGGAGACAAAAATAATATGCGGTTGGTGTTCTAAATCAATTTCGCGTATCGTCTGACAGACTTGTACGCCGCTGATATCCGGCATTTCCAAATCCAATAAAATGATGTCAGGGAGCTTATGCGCATTATCAAGACAGTCTTGGCCGCCGGCGAACTCGGTGGCTTTATGGGGTGTATCATGCAAGAAGGCCATCAGCGTGGTTCGGGCGGTAGGTTCGTCATCAACGACGAAAATTTTTAGAGATTCTTCTGTCATGTGGAGAGTTTCTGGAAAAGGGTGCGTGTTTTGATTCGCTGTTATAACGGTAGCGGCTAGTCGGCAAATTTATTGGCGATTTCTTGAAATTTATCAGTCATGGTGAGAAAAATTTCGACCACGGTAGGGTCAAAATGATTGCCTTTGCCTTCGCTGATAATGCTGACGGCTTTATCATGTGAAAAAGGTTCTTTATAACAACGTTTGGAAATCAGGGCGTCATAAACATCGGCGACTGCCATCAGGCGCGCCGATAACGGTATTGATTCGCCTATTAAGCCACTGGGGTATCCGCTGCCGTCCCATTTTTCATGGTGATAATGGGCGATTTGACGACCGTATTTTAAATAGATGTTATCGCCTAATTCCTGATCGGATTGGCTGATCACTTCGGCGCCGATTTGGCTGTGTTGCTTCATGATTTCCCATTCTTCGGGGGTCAATTTGCCGGGTTTGTTTAAAATGGCGTCTGGAACGCCGACTTTGCCAATATCGTGTAAAGGCGAAGAACGGTACATGGCGTTAATGTTCTCTTCGGTGAGTTCATTATGGTATTGCGGGAGTTTGCTCATGCCTTCCGCCAAGACTTTAACATAAGATTGGGTGCGTAAAATATGGTTGCCGGTTTCGTTGTCTCTTTTCTCCGCCAGTGAACAAAATGCAGCAATTGCGGTATCTTGAGCAGCTAGTAAAGCTTTGTTGCGCTCACTGATTTTGGCTTCCAATTCATCATTGCGCATGCGTAATTGTTTGGACATTTCGCTGATTCGCAGATGGTTGTTGATTCTGGCCAGCAACACCGGTTCGGTAAAAGGTTTATGGATGAAATCTTCGGCGCCTAAGGTTAAACCATGTTGTTCATCGGCATAACTTTCCAGACTGGTTAGAAAGATAATCGGCGTATCGCTAAAATTGTCCATGCTTTTTATTTTTTGACAAGCAGTAAAGCCGTCCATTACCGGCATGATGATATCCAGTAAAATTAAATCCACAGGATTGTCGGTAGAGATGTAGTCGATCAATTCCTGGCCGTTGGACAAGGTTTTGATGTGATAAAAAGGCGAGAGTAATTCTTCCAGTATTAGTTGATTATCGAGCTGGTCATCAGCAGCGACGATATAGCTTTTTTCGGACATTATTGGTCTCCTAATACGTGGCTAACTTCCTCATATAAGGCTTTCAGTTCATCAGTCAGTCGGTCTGTTAAAGTAAAGGCGTCTCTATCATGCTGTTTTGCTTTTTGCTCTATTTCCGATGCTAGTTTTTGTAGCGCGAAAGCGCAAATGTTGCCGCTCATGCCTTTAATGGTGTGAGAAAACACCTTGAGTCCATCATAGTCTTTTTGATGGATGATAGAATCTAATTGTTCAATATTTTTATCCTGGTCTTTGACAACCAGATTAAGCAATTTATGAACAAATTGTTCCCGGCCCTGATAACGGTCCATTAACGTTTCAATTTCTAAAACCGGTTCATCAGCAGTTGTCGCTTGGGAGCTGTTTAGCGCTTCGGAGTCTGTCGTCATAGTGGTGTTATTTTTATTAAGACTGAGTTGGGTTAAGATGACATCGATAAGTTGATCAAAATCAACCGGTTTGCTGACCATGTCGTTCATGCCGGCGGCAAAGCAATGCTGACGTTCATTGGTCATCGCGTGCGCGGTTAGGGCAATAACCGGAATTTGAATGTTTTGGCTTCTGATCCAACGGGTCGCCTGGTAACCGTCCATAACCGGCATTTGAACATCCATCAGGATAATGTCAACTTGATTAAGCTGCTGTTGCAGAAAATCGATCGCCTCCTGACCGTTTTCAACGCAGTAAATGGTTGCGCCTTCTAATTCAGCGAATTCTTCAACGACTGCGGTATTGACCGGGTTATCTTCAACGGCAAGAATTCTGACGTTTTGCAATCGTGGTTCATTGGTGTTCATTTCGGTTGATTGTTCTACATTTTCTAAACAAGCTTGAATAATATGCCGGGGCCGCCAAGGTAGTTCTATTAAGGGTAGTCGATTTTGCCAATTTTTGGGAAGTTCGGCTTCCAATCCATTGTCGGCAAGAATAATTAATTTTAACCTTTTTTGAAATAAGGTTTGGATAATGTTTTGTTGATTATGTGCTTTATTTAACAGAATTAGGACAGTGGATTGTTCGGGTAATTCAGTTAAATCATTTAAATTATTGAAGGTTTTAACTTCAACGTTCCAGTTTTCCAGAGAGCGTAGAATTTCTTTATCATAATCCAGCGCTTGTTGATCAAGATAAATCGTTTGTTGATATTGTGGCGGGGATATGTTGTTGAAAAGGGCGGGTAAGGTAACGGTGAATACGGAACCCTCGTTTAATCGGCTGTTGACGGTGATCGCACCGCCCATTAGATCCAGCAGTCTGCGCGAAACCGTTAAACCCAACCCCGTACCGCCGTATTTTCGGGTGTTGGAAACATCGACTTGGGAAAAAGGTAAAAATAATTTGTGTTGGTCGCTTTGGCGAATGCCTAAGCCGGTGTCGTGAACTTGAAAAATCAAATGATCGTCGATTTTGTCCACCGCGAAAATGATATGGCCTTGTTCGGTAAATTTGACGGCATTACTTAATAGATTAATGAGAATTTGGCTAATGCGTAAAGTGTCGCCGAGGCATTCGCCGATAATGTCCCGGTTCTCATAAACATAAAAATTGAGTTTTTTGGCGTAAATGGCGGGCGAAATGATTTTGATAATGTTGTCCAACAAGTCAGCCAACACAAAATAACGATTTTCCAATTCCAGCTTTCCGGCTTCAATTTTGGAAAAATCCAGTATATCGTTAATTAATTGCGATAATAAATGTCCGGAATCGGAAATTTGCCGTAAATATTTTTGTAGACTCTGCCGATTATCCAACTGACGGCAGGCCAGTTGAGTCATGCCTAGAATAGCGTTTAGCGGGGTGCGTATTTCATGGCTCATATTGGCCAGGAAAATGCTTTTCGCTTGGTTGGCGCGCTCCGCTTCTTCTTTGGCTGAATTCAGCTCTTCAGTGCGTTGTTTGACCTGCTTTTCCAGTTGTTGACGATAATTATGTAATTCTTGTTGATTTTTCTTTTGCTCGGTAATGTCGCGCCAAACTACATGCAACATGCGTTTGTTTTGGTCGAAAATAGCGGTTAACAACACTTCGACTAAAAACGGTTCGCCGTCGGCTTTTAAATGTTCCCACTCAAACATATGGCTGCCTTGGCGATTGGCTATTTCGATCATTCGCAAGGCTTTCTCGGCTGACCGTTCGCCGTCCGGTTGCAGTTCCGGCGATAGTGACGGGTCGAAAGGATGAATTTGAGTAATAGCTTGGCGGTTTTCCAGGCCGAGCATGTGCTGGGCGGCGGCGTTACAATCAATAAAATATTCGTCTTCTATTAATAAAATGGCTTCGGCCGATTTCTCAAATAACGCTCTAAAGCGTTGTTCGCTTTTTTGCAGGGATTTTTTATTTTTGACGGCCACCATAATATGACCGCAAGCAAGCAGTAGCGGTTGTAAAAAAATCGCATCTTCCTGATTATAACCGCTGGGGCTGTTGAACAAGCCAATGATGCCGACTAGTTCGGAGCCGAAGAAAATCGGCGTCCCCATATATGTTTTGAATTCAAGTGGGGCTTTAACGTTATCTGCGTCAGGGGTTTTTTGAGGAATGTTGCGGATGATGGTTTCTCGAGTTTTTGTTATCTCGGCGAATAATGAATTGAAAGTAATGGATTGTTGATGATTATTGATTGAAGGTGACGTTTTTTTTTCAACTTGTTCATTGATGCCGACGATGGATAGTGTTTTCAGAATCGGCTGCTTTTCCCGGTCATGCGATAGTTCGCTGATGAAGCCGAATTCTGAGTGGGTCAAATCTAAAGCGCGTTCCAAAACACGGTTGAAAGGCGGCGTAAGGTTCTCGCAATTGACGCTTTCCAAGAGCAGTTTGGAAATGCTTTTTAGTAATAAAGCGCTGATATTTTCAGGCGACGGGGAGGAATTCATTGTGGTGTGTGAAAAATTTGCAATGAGCGATAAAAAAAGTATAGAACTGTTGATGAATTTTTCAGAGCAAAATACAAAGTGAGGGGGCTTGGACTGAAGATTTTTTTTGACGGGCAAAAAAAATGCGGCGCAAAAGGCCGCATATAAGAAGGATAAAAAACTCTGAATCCCTAGGAGTTGGGAGCGCATTTAAGAGTTGCATGTATTTTAGTCGTAAATGTTTGTTGTGAAAATGTGGCATAGTGTCGCGCGACAAATTGTCGCTACCAGGTTTGTGTGTAAGTGACTGGTTTTTCAGGTGAAGATGTTGTTAGGGGAAATTGTTGAGCGTTTTCCTGGGGAACAGCATTGCAACCCGAGCGGCAACTGTGTATTCTCAAGCGCATGCAGATTAAATTAATAACGGTTGGAAACCGTATGCCCGCTTGGGTGCAAGAAGGCTACAACGAATATGCCAAACGCCTTAATCGGGGTTGTGAATTGACCTTACAAGAGATTGCGCCGGGCAAGCGCGGAAAAAATAGTGATACCGAGCGTATCGTGCGAGATGAAGGGGAGCGTATGTTAGCCGCAGCGGGAGCAAAGGCGCATATAATCACTTTAGATATTCCCGGCAAGCCTTGGTCTACCCAAGATTTAGCCGAGGCCATGCGGCGTTGGCGTGAAAATACGCCGCAAGTTGCGTTAATGATCGGCGGGCCGGAGGGGTTGGCCGAACAAGTCAGACGACAAGCCCGTGAATCCTGGAGTTTATCGAAATTGACTTTTCCTCACCCTTTGGTCAGAGTGATTGTCGCCGAACAGATGTATCGCGCCTGGAGTTTGTTGAATAATCACCCTTATCACCGATAATTTATGGATAAACAAATTATATTGGCTTCAGCATCGCCGCGGCGCCGGGAATTGTTGGATCAAATCGGTGTCCATTATGAGGTGAAGCCGGTTGAAATTGATGAAACGCCGCATCAAAATGAAGCGCCGTTGGCTTATGTTCAGCGTATAGCTAATGAAAAAGCGCTAAGCTGCGTAAATGCAATGACGGATAGCTTACCGGTGTTGGCGGCCGATACTACGGTCGTATTGGGCGACCGAATTATGGGTAAGCCTGAAAATTTCGAGCATGCCCGAGATATGTTGAGAACATTGGCCGATAATACACACACGGTTTTTAGCGCGGTCACTTTGCGGCAGGGGCAAAATCATCAATTAGTGAGCCGAACAGAGGTCAGTTTTCGTTCAATAAACGAGCAAGAAATCGCCGATTATTGGCGCACCGGAGAACCGTGCGATAAGGCTGGAGCATACGCCATTCAGGGCTATGGCGCGGTTTTTATTGAACAGATTAAAGGTAGTTATTCAGGGGTAATGGGACTGCCGATTTATGAAACAGCCCGTTTATTAGAACAACAGGGAATTAAGATACTCAGATGAGTGAAGAAATATTAATTAACGTGACGCCGCCGGAAACGCGCGTCGCCGTGATCGAAAACGGCGTTTTGCAAGAATTGGTCATTGAGCGTTTTTTGCAAAAAGGCTTGGTCGGCAATATTTATAAAGGCGAAGTTTGCCGGGTTTTGCCGGGGATGCAGGCGGCGTTTGTCGATATCGGCTTGCAAAGGGCTGCTTTCCTACATTTATCCGATTTTAGCGGGCGCGAAAAAGAGTCCAAAGATTCAGAAAATATCGAGGATTTTTTACGTGAAGGCCAAAAGATTATCGTGCAGGTTACTAAAGATCCTCTCGGCAGTAAAGGCGCGCGCTTAACTACGGAAATCTCCATTCCTTCGCGGTATCAGGTGTATATGCCTTATGCGACTAATTCCGGGGTTTCACAGCGGATAGAATGTGAAAGCGAACGGGCGCGCTTGCGCGCATGCATCGAGGCTTATCAGGAAAAGCATCAATCCGGCGGTTTTATTGCCCGGACAGCGGCGGAATGCGTGGAAGAAGTCATCTTGTTTTCGGATATGACATTCCTGACCAAGTTATGGGAATCAATATTGGAGAAAATCAAAAACTCTAAGCCCAAGGCTTTGATCCATGAAGATTTACCGTTGAGTATCCGTACTTTGCGTGATTTATATAAAGATGGAATCGAAAAAGTCCGAGTTGACTCTAGGGAAACTTTTCAGAAGTTATGTGATTTTGCGGCGGTATTCGTGCCTGAGATTGTGCCAGTTATTGAACACTATACCGGCGAGCGGCCTGTGTTTGATATTTATAATGTTGAGGACGAGATTACTCGAGCCTTAGAGCGCAAGGTCAAGCTGAAATCAGGCGGTCATTTGGTGTTCGATCAAACCGAAGCGATGACGACTGTGGATGTCAATACCGGCGGATATGTCGGCGGTCGCAATTTAGAAGAAACCATTTTCAAGACCAATTTAGAGGCGGCTCAAACGATTTGTCGGCAGTTGAGATTGCGCAATTTAGGCGGCATTATCATTATCGACTTTATCGATATGCAAAGCGAAGAACATAAAAGACAAGTTTTAAGCGCTTTACAAAGACATTTGGACAGGGATCATGCGAAAACCAAAATCACTGAGGTGTCTTCTTTAGGTTTGGTGGAAATGACTCGCAAAAGAACCCGGGAAAGTCTGGAACATATTTTATGTGAGCCCTGTTGCGCTTGCGGCGGTAGGGGCGTGTTAAAAACCGCAGAAACCATTTGCCTGGAAATTTTCAGGGAGATTATCCGCGAAGTTAAGCAATATAATGTACAAAATATCCTGGTGTTGGCTTCTAATGAAGTTGTGGAGATGTTGTTGGATGAGGAGGCCGATATGCTGGCCGATTTGGAAATGTTTTTGGGAGTCGCTATTAAATTCCGCTCGGAAGCGCAATATAACCAGGAACAGTACGATGTGGTTTTGCTTTAAAATATTGGCGTGTTATTAGTACAGTTTAAAAGGTTAGCCGGTCGCTTTTTATTGGCTATTTTAGTCCTCAGCGCTATCGTTTTAACGGTTTTACGGTTTTTGTTGTTTGAAATCGATAAATACAGGCCGCAAATTCAAAAAGCTTTTGTTCAGCAAACCGGCATTCCTTTAGAGGTCGGTTTGCTGACCGCCAATAACAAGAGCTTCAATCCGGAAATTGTTTTACACCAAGTCGCTTTAAAATCCGTTGCTGACCCGGAGCAAGCTGCTGTTAAAATCGCTCAGACCCGTATCGGCTTGAATATTTTTAAACTGATTACAGAACAAAGTTTCTTGGCAGCGACGCAATTTGCTATAGAGGGTGCGCAATTCACTCTGCAGCGCGACCAACAAGGAAAGATAACGGTTCAAGGGTTTCCGGAAGACGACGACGGGGCGCCGGAGTGGTTGTTGGAATGCGGTCAATATGCTTTGTTGAACAGTGATATTACATGGATAGATCATTACCAAAAACAACAACAGAGCCGTTTTGGCGATGTCGATTTGTTTTTGGTGAATGATTTGTCCGAGCGCTATCATGAAGTTCATTTACTCGCTGACTTGCCGGATTCGCTGGGTCGAAGGCTGCGTTTTTCCATCAATGTTAACGGCGATGTTTTTCAGCCGGACAGTTTATCCGGACGATTTTATATACATTCTAAAGATGTTCACTTGGCTAATTTGTTGGGTGAAATTGAAAAGTTTGCCGCTATAGAAAGCGAACTGCAATTTCAATCAGGGCGCGGAAATTTTGATTTATGGGGGGCATGGTCGGGCGTTGAGCTGACTGAACTGGCCGGAAAACTGTCAGCGGAAAACCTCCATTTAAAGCAACAAAATAGACAGCTTTTATTAGACCAAATAAGTTTGGATTTCGCCGCAATCAGGCGGCAGCAAGATTGGCGTATTCGCGGACAAAATATTGCCTTAGCCTTTAATCAATTTATCTGGCCGACCGCTGAATTCAGCTTGACTGTTGCTGAAAATCAGCGTTATTTCGGCTTGCTGAATCGCCTGGAGTTGGAAATGCTGCAACCTTTGGCGGCTTTCTTTCAGCCAACCTTAATGCGGCGATTACCGCAGAAAACACATTTTTCCGGACAATTGAACGATTGGGCGTTTTTTTGGGATGGATTAAATCAAGACTTTGCTTTGCAAGGCGCTTTTTCAGATTTGACGCTGCCGTTAGGCGGCGGCAGCCGTCTGAGTGGTCTTTCAGGTCGTTTGCATGGGGTTACCGAACAGGGCGTCATTGAGCTACAAACCAATGGGGCGAAACTGATTGCCGAGGATTTGTTTAATCAAGCTATCGCCGTTGATAAAGTTGACGGTCGGCTCAACTGGTTTCGGCGAGATTCGGCCACTGTTCTTGAATCTAAAAATGTTGTACTGGATGCGGCCGGGTTTAACAGCGATTTTTCCTTGAGTTTCAAATTAGCGGAAAATTGGCCGGAATCAATGATTGATTTTCAAATGAAATTACAGAGTGATCGTGATCTAAGTTTGATTAATCAGGTTTTGCCGCTGAAAATTATGGGCAAGCAAACGGCGGCTTGGTTGAACCCAGCTTTTAAAGCCGGTGAATTGCTCAACGGTAAAGTGATAATTAACGGCTCTCTGGAACATTTTCCTTATCATCAAAAGCCCGGCGTTTTTGAGGCCTCTTTTGATGTGCAAAACGGCATTTTACAATATCACCCGGATTGGCCTTACCTTTATGAATTAAACGCGCATACCCGTTTTTGGGGGAAATCTATGCAAGTGGACATTCGCCGCGCCCGTAGTGAAAAGGTCAAAATAAAACAAGCGGTAGTGAAAATTCCGGATATGGAGTTCAGCAAACATTTATTAGTTGATGGGCTTTTGCAAACTGATATTGCCGATGCCTTAAGCTTTATGCAAAAAACGCCGCAGGCGGATAAAGTCGCCGGTTTGATCGAGTCAGCTAAAGTGCGCGGCTTGAGTCGGGTGGATTTAAAAATGCAGTTGCCGCTGGTGGATGATGCGGAATCACATGTAGACGGGACGGTGCATCTTAATAAGGCGCGTCTGTCATTGAATGCGGTTGATGTTCAGGCTGATAGGCTTAAAGGTAAAGTGCAATTTACAGAAAACGGCGTTTACAGTCAGGGGATATTGGGACAAATGTTCGATAATCCTGTGCAGACCAAGATTAACACTGATCGGCAAGCAACATGGATTGATTTTTCCGGAAAGGCGGAGATTAGTCGGTTGACGAAGTCTTTTCCTTATTTGAAAAATAAATTCAGCGAGGGGGTGGCGAGCTTTAATAGCGTGTTGAAAATTCCGGCGGATGCTAAACCGGCGAAATTAACCATCGCCAGTGATTTAAAAGGAATGGCGCTGGATTTGCCGG
Organism: Methylococcaceae bacterium; assembly: GCA_006844585.1. Classification (GTDB taxonomy): domain Bacteria; phylum Pseudomonadota; class Gammaproteobacteria; order Methylococcales; family Methylomonadaceae; genus Methylomarinum. The sequence continues at coordinate 11,334 of SPJM01000026.1, forward strand.
ATAATTTGTCCAAGCAAGCGGATAAGCAGGAGCCATTACAGGTAGAAATTACCCTGGCGGAAGACAATTTATTGCCGGTGATCGTTGAATATGCGGAAAAGTTAAAACTGAATCTGCTGGCGGATAAGCGCAAACTGGCTTTGTATGGCGGCGATATTGTTTATGGCGGGGGGGTTGCGCGGTCTTTTCAGAAAGCCGGATTTCAATTACGGGTGAAGCGACGCGACTTGGATTTGGATGCCTGGTTGAGTTTGTTTGACGATAATAAAGTTAAAGATAAAGCAACGGTCTTAGAATCGATTGATATTGATGTCAGACAAGTACATTGGAAAAATGCCGCGAGAGGTGCTTTATCATTACAAGCGCAACGGAGTGATAACGCTTTTTCAGGGCGAATTGTTCATGAAATCGCCAGAGGCAATTTTGAAATTCCTTTTGATTTGCAAAACAAGAAAGTCGTGTTGGACATGGAAACCCTGGATCTGAGTCGGTTATCGGCATTGCAACAGGTTTTCCAAGCAGAACAGCCGATCCGGCAACAGCCGTTGATTAAACTCAATAGCAAGCATGTTTGGTGGCGACGGATGGATTTGGGGCGTCTGGAAATGAATGCGGAGCGGTTGACGAACGGTATGCGGTTTAAACAGAGCCGTTTGCTCCGCGAGCAAGATCAAATCAGTTTTGATTTAGATTGGCTGAATGATGATGCCGGTTCGCGCACTTTGCTTAGCGGTCATTTGGAGAGTCAGGATTTAGGCGCTTTTTTGCAGGAATTAGGTTACGACTCAGATTTATTGGAAACAGACGCTTTATTAGCGTTTTCAGGCGCCTGGCCCGGATCGCCCGGAGCTATTTCCGCCAAGGCGCTGAGCGGCGTGTTAAATGTGGACTTGCGGAATGGTCGGGTGGCCAGCATAGAGCCGGGATTCGGGCGTTTGCTGGGCTTAGTGGCGATGCAGCAATGGATTAAACGTTTTAGTCTGGATTTTTCGGATATTTACCAAAAGGGCTTGGCGTTTAATTCGATCACCGGTCAATTCAATATAGAAGACGGTAAAGCGACGACCGAAAATTTATTGATTGATGCGATTTCCGCTCGCATAAAAATTAGCGGTCAATCGGATTTGTTGCACAACACTTTGAATCATCACATTTGGGTGGTGCCGAAAAGTTCTGATGCTGTGCCTATTGCTGGTACAATTGTCGGCCAGATTGCCTCTGCGGTTACCAAAGTGATTACCGATGATTATAAAGAAGGTTTTTTCTTCGGTTCGGAATACCAGGTCACCGGCAGTTGGAATAAGCCTGAACTTGTTGCTTTGCAAGAAAATACCGGCTTAATTAATAAAGTGTGGAAAGATTTAACCGATTTTCCTTGGATAAGATAAATGTTTGTGTAATCGTCGGCGTTTGCGTTTGGCGGTTATGGTTGTGTGTTTTTGATGAAGAGTAAATAAATGTCTATATGTGCGGCCATTCAAATGGCGTCCAGTCCTTATGTCAGTTCAAATTTAATTGAGGCTGAAAAATTGATTGCCGAGGCGGCTAAAGCGGGCGCTAAATTGATTGCCTTGCCGGAAAATTTCGCCATTATGGGCGTCAATGAGTTTGATAAGGTTGAAGTTAAAGAACGCGATGGCGAAGGCCCTATCCAGGATTTTCTTTCGGCAATGGCGAAAAAGTTTACGGTTTGGATTGTCGGCGGCACAATGCCGATGGAAGCGGATGATCCGAGAAAAGTCAGGGCTGCCTGTTTGGTGTATAACGATCAGGGCGAAAGAGTAGCGCGCTATGATAAAGTGCATTTATTTGATGTTTGCGTACCGGATACCGATGAGGTTTATCGAGAGTCCGACTCCATTGAAGCCGGTTCTCAATCGTTAGTGATTGATTCGCCATTCGGTAAACTAGCGGTGGCGGTTTGTTACGATTTAAGATTTCCTGAATTTATCCGTACGACTGAGCATCAGGGCATTGATGTGTTGGTCGTGCCCGCTGCTTTTACCGCTGAAACCGGTGCGGCGCATTGGGAAGTGTTGTTGCGGGCGCGGGCGATTGAAAACCTTTGTTATGTGGTTGCGCCGAATCAAGGCGGGTTCCATTTGAATGGGCGTAAAACTTTCGGGCACAGTATGATTGTCGATCCTTGGGGCGTGGTCATGGATTGTTATAAAACCGGCAGCGGTTTTGTCAGCGCTGATATTGATCAGGAGCGTTTGGAGAAAACCAGACAGTCTTTTCCGGTATTGGAACATCGACGTTTTGTTTGTAGTTAACCCCGATTTATGATTTGTTTTATGGCAAGATTTATAATTCTTTTTTCAGTTTATTATATGAGGCGGTATTTATTATTTTTACTTGCGATTCCATTGCTGTTGACGACTGCTTGTACCGACCGCCAAGCGTATCGCGACACTAGCGAACTGGAAAAGCCGCCGACTTTGGAAATTGCTTATCAAGAGCCGACGCCGGAAAAAGACAGAAAACTGCGGAAAGATGTTTTTGTTTTTTTGGATGATAGCGAAGATCCGTCGATGCTAAGAGTCAAAAAATTATTTGACCGCTCTTGGGACTTGGTCGGCGATGCGTTAAAAAAACAAAAAATCGAAATAAAAGATAAGAACCGTGCGCGGGGTTTATACTTTGTAAGGTACCAGCCGAATAGCGATAGCGGACAAGTTTTTGGTAATATCAAATTTTTCTTTTTCGAAGATGAATATCCGGAAGCGGATTACCAAATATCGTTGGTTTGGCGGGATACGGAAACCTTGGTGCGCGCTTCTTTGGTCAATGAAGATTTTGACCATGACCTGGATGATGAGGATGCTGCTGAATCTGAGGATGGCTCGGAAATGTTGATTCAGGCTTTGTATAAAGCTTTGAACCCTGAATCCGAATTTGAAGAATAGTTGTTTTAAAGAATTTAGAGAAATTATGGCATTATTAGAGCGGGTGTGCGACTCTATCTTGGTTCCCCACGGCATGCAAACAAGCGATGTCGATACCGTGATGGAAAATCTGATGAGCAGCCCGGTGGATGCGGCGGATATTTATTTCCAATCCAGCCGTTTTGAATCCTGGCAATTGGAAGATGGCATTGTAAAAGAAGGTTCGCACAGTATTGAGCGAGGCGCCGGGGTGCGGGTTGTCAGCGGTGAAAAAACCGGTTTTGCTTATAGCGACCGGATTGAATTGCCTTTGCTGTTGAAGGCGGCGAATAACGTTAAAGCGATTGCCCGGCAAGGTCAAAACAAACGCTGTCGAATTATCGCTCCCAAAGAATGGCCTTTATATTATTCGCAGCAAGACCCATTGGTCGGCATGTCCGACCAGGACAAAATTGATTTGTTGCGCATGCTGGATGAAAAAACGCGCAAGATGGATAGCCGGATTATTGAGGTGATGGTCAATTTATCCGGACTTCATGAATATATATTGGTTGCTAATCAAGACGGTTCTTTAGCGGCGGATATTCGACCGTTGGTGCGTTTGAACGTCAGCGTCATTATGCAGGAAAATGATCGCAGAGAACGCGGCAGCATGGGCGGCGGCGGACGTTCGGATTATCAGATGTTTTTACAGGATGACGCGGCTTTGTCTTATGCCGAGGAAGCGGTTCGTCAAGCGCGGGTTAATTTGGAGGCGGTCGAGGCGCCGGCCGGCAACATGACGGTGGTGTTGGGTTCCGGGTGGCCGGGTATTTTATTGCATGAAGCCATTGGACACGGCTTGGAAGGCGATTTCAACCGCAAAGGCACTTCGGCGTTTAGCGGCAAGATCGGCGAGCGGGTGGCTTCGGATCTATGTACGGTGGTTGATGACGGTACTTTAACAGGGCGCAGGGGATCGTTGAATATCGATGATGAGGGCGTGCCGACCGAGCAAACGGTGTTGATCGAAAACGGCATTTTAAAAGGCTATATGCAGGATAAATTGAATGCTCGATTGATGGGCGCGCAGCCGACCGGTAACGGACGCCGCGAGTCGTATGCGCATTTGCCGATGCCGAGGATGACCAATACTTATATGTTAGCCGGTCAACAGCATCCGGATGAAATTGTCGGCAGCGTTAAAAAAGGTTTGTATGCGAAAAATTTCGGCGGTGGTCAAGTTGATATTACCTCTGGAAAATTTGTTTTTTCCGCCAGCGAAGCCTATTTAATTGAAAACGGTAAAATTACCCGACCGGTTAAAGGCGCGACTTTAATCGGCAACGGGCCGGATGTTTTGACCCGGGTTTCCATGGTCGGCAATGACTTGGAGCTGGATAGCGGCGTCGGCACCTGCGGAAAAGAAGGACAAAGCGTACCGGTCGGGGTTGGACAGCCTACATTAAAGATTGATGGTTTGACGGTTGGCGGCACCAATGTGTAGATACTGCTATTTAGCTTAAAGTAATAAAAAAGTGCAAAATAACGAAGAAATTAATCGACTGAAAACCCTGGTTCAAAGCTTGGTTGATGAGGCGAAAAAACAAGGCGCTTCAGGCGTCGAAGCCGGTTTGAGTATTGATAACGGTTTGTCTGTCAGCGCTCGCTTAGGTGAAGTGGAGACTATTGAGTATCATTGCGACCAAGGTTTGGGGGTGAGCGTTTATTTCGGTCAGCGAAAAGGCTCTGCGAGCAGCAATGATTTAACACCGGAATCTTTGTCGGAAACCGTAAAAGCGGCTTGCACGATTGCTCGCTACGCCAGTGAAGATCCGTATTCCGGTTTGCCGGATCCGCAATTAATGGCGAATGACTTTCCCGACCTATCCTTAAACCATCCTTGGGCCTTGGAGACCGAGGAGGCGATTGATTTGGCGGTAGCCTGCGAAGACGCGGCGCGCGGATTTGATCCGCGGATTAATAATTCCGAAGGCGCTACTATTAATAGCCATCAAGGCATTCGAGTATTAGGCAATTCATTAGGGTTTCTGCAAGGGTACCGTTCCAGTCGGCATTCAATCAGTTGTTCGGTTTTGGCCGGTGATGATCAGCAAATGCAGCGCGATTATTGGTATAGCGTTGCTAGAAATCCTCAGGATTTAGAGAACCCTGTCAAAGTCGGGGAAAGAGCCGCGCAAAGAACCGTGAGGCGTTTGGGGGGACGCAGTTTAAGCACCCGCCAATGTCCGGTAATTTTTTCAGCGGAAATGGCGTCCGGTTTAATCGGTTCGCTGATCAGCGCAATTAACGGCGGTAACCTTTATCGTAAATCCAGTTTTTTACTGGATGCTTTGAATACGCAGATTTTGCCGGATTTCGCGCATATTTTTGAAAATCCCTTTTTGCCCGGCGGCTTAGGCAGCGCCAATTATGATGGCGAAGGGGTGCGCACCCTGCAGCGGGATATTGTCAAAGACGGTATTTTACAGAGTTATGTATTAAGTTCCTATTCGGCTAGAAAATTAGGTCTGCAAAGCACCGGCAATGCCGGCGGGGTGCATAATTTGATTGTCGAACCCGGCAATCACGACCTGAACGGCTTATTAATACAAATGGATACTGGTTTGTTAGTCACCGAATTAATGGGACAGGGTGTGAATATGGTGACCGGAGACTATTCGCGCGGCGCATCGGGATTTTGGGTTGAGCAGGGTGAAATCCAGTATCCGGTTGAAGAAATCACTATCGCCGGGAATCTTAAAGATATTTTCAAGCATATTGTTGCGATAGGTAATGATGTCGATTGTCGCGGCAACATTCGTAGCGGATCGATTTTGATTGAAGAGATGGCGGTAGCGGGGGAGTAACCCCCATTGCTTAGATGCTGCAATGAAATTATCGATTGAAAACTTTGCAACTGCAATAGCCAAACAGCTTTTGCCGGTTTATTTTATCAGTGGCGATGAGCCGTTGCAGTTGGGCGAATGTGCGGATCATATCCGCTTGACTGCGAAAAATGCCGGTTATTTAAACAGAGAAGTGTTAACAGTCGATAAAGATTTTGATTGGAACAGTCTGAGACAAAATGCCGCCGCTTTATCTATTTTCGCTGATAAAAAACTGATTGATTTACGGATGCCTGGCGGAAAGCCGGGAGCTGAAGGGAGTAAGGTCTTAGCTGAGTATTGCGGGCAACTGCCTGGTGACGCCATATTATTAATCAGTGCCGGCAAAATCGGCCGTGATGCGCAAAAGGCAAAATGGTTCAAGGCCTTGGATGCTGTCGGCGGTATTTTGCAGGTGTGGCCTTTGCAGGGCAGGGACTTGGTTGATTGGCTTAAACGCAGAGCGCAAATGAAGGGATTGATGATCGAACAGCAAGGTTTGAGATTGTTAGCCTCAAGAGTTGAAGGCAATATGCTGGCAGCCGCTCAGGAAATTGAAAAATTGTTCGTGCTTCATGGTGAAGGTCAGCTTTCGGCGGCGGATGTAGAATCTTTTGTCGCTGATAGCGCCCGATATGATGTTTATAAATTGGTCGATAGTTTACTGATGGCTAAACACAATCGCGCTGTTCGTATTTTACAAGGGTTGAAAGGAGAAGGGTTGAGTGAACTGGTTGTGGTTTGGGCGATCGCCAAACAAGTCAGGTTGCTGCGCTCAATTCAATTCGAACTCAATCGAGGACAGCCTATAGGGCAAGTGTTGAAACAAAAGCGAGTGTTCAGCAATCAACAAGGGATGATTGAGCAAGCGATAAGACGGTTAAAGTTAACTGTGTTGGACCAGGCATTATGTTTATGCGGTCGGGTTGATCGACAAGCCAAAGGGCAGATGAAAGGAGATAGTTGGGAGACGCTGTTTGAGTTGGTTTTGTTGCTATGCGGTCAAAATGTTATCAATTGGGTAGAAAAAGCCTGAAGCGGGCGCCGCCTAAACGGCTTTCATTATCTATTTTGATATAGCCGCATTGATTCATGTTGGTATGTAGCGCCGCTATATTCAAGACAAAATGCAGTCCTAAGCCAGTGCTGCCGGTGACCCAGTCCATTTTGTGGATATTGGACAGGTCTATATTCAAAAATTCAGCTGGATAACCCATGCCGTCATCTTCTATGGCAAAGCAAATAAATGCTTTTTGTAGCGTTGCCGATAATAAAACTTTTTGGCGGCTATAACGTTGCGCGTTGTTGAGTATTGTACCGAGGGCATTGCTAATGTGGGTGAAATCCAGATAACTCATTAGATCATCCGGGCATTCCGTGAGTAAGTTGATGCCGTTGCTTTGAAAAAGCGAGGCATGTTGGGCTTGCACTTCTTCTAAAATATCAAGCGCCGGGTATTCGTCGATTTCCAAATTAAATTTATGAGATTCGATTTTGTATAAAATCAGCAATTGCATCATGCTGTGATTCATACGATTGCTTTCAAATTTCAATTGCGTAATATCCGGGTTGTTGCTTTCGTCCAGGATCAGGGCAATTTTTTGGATTAATTGTTGCTGAATGCCGAGCGAGTTTTTTATGTCATGAACGGTGGAGGCCAATACTGAGGCGAAATGTTGTTGATGATCAATGGGCATTAGCGTTTCCTTGTTGATTAATGAACTGATTGAGTTCCAATTGAATGGCGTTGAGCTTTTGCGCGTCTACGCCGATTTTTTTGGCTTTGCGGATAAATTCTTGAGTGAGTGATAATTTGGTATTATCGAAATCGGAATTTTTCAAATCATACAAAGCGATCTTGGCCATATTTAAAATGATCGTTTTGTTATAAGGCATTTTCTCCACAGCTTGCTGAAATAATGTTATAGCTTCATTAATTTGGCCTTGCCGAAAAAGTTTGACGCCTTGGTTGTTAATATCGATTAACTGTTGGCGTATGGCGTGTATCAACGATTCGGCGTGTTCATCTCTGTCTATGTCGCATTGCATCGCTTTGATGTCGTCCATCAACGTTTCATCATCGATATGGTTTTTGATTAGCGAGTCTAATATTTCAACGCCATGTTCGGTTTGTTGATTCAAGAAACAGCTTTTGGCCAGGTCTAGCTGTAATTCTTTAGGTAATGCGTGATGATGTTTTTCGGCTAAATCACCTAACTGCGCTAAAGTCTCGTCTGCCCGTTTATGATTGCCCAGATTTTGAAAACATTCCGCAGCTAATAAATTAGACCACAATAAGGCATCCGGGTTGCTGGTGTATTCGCTACGCATCGCATCTACCGTTTCCAAAGCTTTTTGGTATTTTCCGGTTTTTTGGTAAATTTTAGCCAGTCCGGCATAATCGGCGCTGTTTTTATGAATGGAAAATCGGCCTAATTTGACGACAGCTTGATAAGCTTGTTCCGAGATTTCAGGGTGTTGATTTTTATCGGCTGTTTTGGCTAATTTTCTTTGCCGTAATATAGCCAATGGCGATAACTCTATTGCGCGACTTAGCGTCTCTTCCGATTGTAAAGGCAAATCATTTTTTAGATAAGTTTGGCTGAGCCAGTCATAACATTCCATTTGCATGGGATTTTTATCGACCAATTCTGCAAATATTTGTTCGGCCTGTTCATATTTTTTTTGCTGAAAATAAATAATGCCCAGTCCTAAGCGAGCCCAGGTGAGTTCGCGTTTATTCAGCACATCCTGATAAATTTTTGAAGCAGCGTCGTAATCGCCGGTTTGTATCGCTAAATCAGCGCGAATTTTTAAAAGCTGGGTTCGCCAGCGGTTATTTTCTTGTTTGAGTAGAGCGTCACATCGTTCTATAGCGGAAGCCCAGTTGCCTCGGTTGATTTCCACATCAACTTCGGACAAGAAGCTTTTTCGATTAAAATTTTTCAGGATTCTGGTTTTTAATAATTGCGGATTAAACGGTTTGGTTAGATATTCATCCGGTTTGACCTCCATCGCACCTAATACCATAGTCTGAGATTGCTCGCCGGTGACCATAATAAACACCGTGTGTAGCGGCAATAATTTTCGATGACGGATTTCTTCAAGCAGGTGCAGGCCGTTTTTACCGTAACCCAAATTAAAATCGCATAAAATCACGTCGAATTTATTTTTTTTGAGCGCTGCGATGGCGTTTTGGGCATTGTTGGCTTCAACGATATTTTCAATTTCGAGTGTATAAAGTATGTCGCGCATGACTTTACGCATCATCGGATTGTCATCGATGACCAGGAATTTTTTATGGGACGGTATTGTTGTCATGAATGAGCATCATATTTTTGATTAATACAATTCTAGCGGTAGATTGAAAACTGTCCATACTTGAAAAATAAATTTCTGGCCCCCAAATCATCAGCAATCGAAATATGAGTATTCAAGAGGCAAAAATGACTGTGGAATCACAAAAAGAAACTTTAGGTTTTCAAACTGAGGTTAAACATTTACTACATTTAATGATCCATTCTTTGTATAGCAACAAAGAGATTTTTTTAAGGGAGTTAATTTCGAATGGGTCGGATGCGGCGGATAAGCTGAGATTTGAAGCATTATCAAATGATGGGCTGTATGAAGGCGATAGTGAATTAAAGATTCGTTTAGATTTCGATAAGGATAACAGAACCGTTTCCGTGACTGATAACGGTATCGGTATGAGCCGTGAAGAAGTTCAGGAGCATATCGGCACCATCGCCAAATCCGGCACTAAACAATTTTTCGAAAGATTAACGGGCGATCAGGCGAAAGACAGCGAATTGATCGGTCAATTCGGGGTGGGGTTTTATTCTGCGTTTATTGTTGCCGACAAAGTCACTTTGACGACGCGCAAAGCAGGTGAAAAAGACGGCGTGCGTTGGGAATCCGCCGGGGAAGGCGAGTATACCCTCGAAACCGTTGAGAAAGCCGGACGCGGGACTGAAATTGTTTTGCACCTTAAAGAAGGCGAAGAAGAATTTTTGGATGATTTGAGATTGCGGTCTATCGTGAAAAAATTCTCCGACCATATTTCTATCCCGGTTCTTATGGATAACGAAATTCCGGCTGAAACGGATGAGGAAGGCAATGAAACGGCGCCTGCGCGAGTTGAAGAGGAAACCGTTAACAGCGCTTCAGCATTGTGGACGAAATCCCGCGATGAAATTTCAGCCGATGATTATAACGAATTCTACAAACATGTCGGGCATGACTTTCAGGATCCTTTAGCGCATATCCACAGTAAAGTGGAAGGCACTAATGAATATACCATGTTGCTTTATGTGCCGGGCAGAGCGCCGTTTGATTTATGGGATAGAGACGCCAAACATGGCGTTAAATTATATATCCGCAAGGTTTTTATTACCGATGATGCGGAACAGTTGATGCCGCGTTATTTGCGTTTTATTCGCGGGGTGATCGATGCCGATTCATTGCCATTGAACGTGTCGCGTGAAATTTTGCAGCAAAGCAAACAAATCAGCGCCATTAAAGCCGGGGCGGTGAAGAAAGTATTGGGTATGTTGGAAAGCATAGCCAACGATGATGCGGAAAAATATCATCAATTCTGGGAGCAATTTGGGAATGTGATCAAAGAAGGCCCGGTTGAGGATTTTAAAAATAAAGATCGCGTCGCCAAATTATTGCGCTTTTCTTCTACCCATACGGACAACAGCAAACAAGATGTTTCTTTGACTGACTATGTCAGCCGAATGAAAGAAGGTCAGGAAAAAATTTATTATGTGACGGCGGACAGCTTTTCAGCCGCTAAAAACAGTCCGCATTTGGAGATTTTCCGCAAAAAAGGCATTGAAGTATTATTGTTGGCGGATCGTATTGACGAGTGGCTGGTTTCCAGTATGACCGATTTTGATGGCAAGCAGTTGCAGTCTGTCGCCAAAGGCGAATTGGATCTGGATAAACTGGATAGCGAAGAAGAAAAGAAAGAGCAGGAAGAGGCGAATAAGGATTTTGAATCTGTATTAACGCAAATTAAAGAGGTGTTGGGCGATAAAGTTTCCGATGTTAAAATCAGTCATCGTTTGACCGATTCCCCGGCTTGTTTGGTTACCGGCGCTTACGACATGAGCTTGAATATGGAGCGTATTATGAAGGAAGCCGGTCAGGGTATGGATATGATGGGCATGGGAGGCGCTAAGCCGACTTTGGAAATCAATCCAGGCCATTCCTTAGTGGCCGCAATTAAAGATGAACAAGACGATGAGCGTTTTGCCGATATTACCAATATTTTGTTTGACCAAGCGATTTTGAGCGAGGGTGGGCAATTGGATGACCCAGCGGCGTTTGTGCATAAATTGAATGCGTTGTTGCAAAGTTTGTTGAAGTAATCACAAAAAGGCCGGTTTAACCGGCCTTTTTTTTCTGACGTGTAGCTACTCAGCGTATTTTGCCATTTAATATCAGTCACTTACTCCAGAAGACACCGTAAATACATCCATGTAGGCTTGAATGTGACATCCATGTCACATACACTTCTTACGTAAGTAACTGATATTAAATTATTTTTGTTAATTGAATTACGCTGAGTAGTTACTCTGACGACTGACGTTTTGAATAAAAATATTTTCTTAGTTTTGTCGGCTATTCTTTTGAACGCTTGCGCAACCCCGGCGCAACGGTTCAGCCAAGCTGCCCTTGAGGCGGGTTTTTCAGCTACAGTCGTTAAAAGCGATCATTATCATCACCAACTGTTTTATAACGACAAAGCTTTGCAGGCGAAAACTTTGCATGTTTATCTGGATGGCGACGGCACGCCCTGGAGTCGAAGCGGTTGGCCGTCAATAGACCCGACATCTCGGAACCCGCTGATTTTACAGATGATGATGCAGGATGAATCACCGGCTTTGTTTATCGGCAGACCTTGCTATCATGGGGTTGGTCAGAATGATGATTGTGATGAAAAGCTATGGACTTCGGGTCGATACAGTTATGAAGTTGTCCAAAGTTTACTGCAAGTGTCGAATCGCTGGGTAAAAACTCACCGGATCGAAGAGGTGGTGTTCATTGGATATAGCGGCGGCGGAACGCTTGCTGTGTTAATGGCGCCGAATGCGCTGAATTTGATTCGGGTTGTGACCATCGCCGCGAATCTAGATGTTGACGCCTGGAATGCATTTCATGGTTACCCGCCATTTGAGTTGTCATTGAATCCTGCTGATCAGATTGAAGCTGTAAAAAATATTGAGCAGATTCATTTTGCCGGAGGCTTGGACAAAGTGGCGCCGACTGAGATTATCGAAAAATTTGCGAATACCTCGCCTAAATTTCGCTATCAACTTTATCCTAACTATAGCCACCATTGTTGTTGGGTTGATGCTTGGCCGAATATTTTGCAAAAAATTTTGGATTAAAAGCTTATGACAATAAAAAAATCGCTTGTTATTAAAGTGACCATGATGTTTTTAATGACGCTGTTAATAAATGGAGCGTCTGCGCAACAACATGAAAATTATAAAAAAATGGAAGTGGGCTTGGTTCATTTTGCAAGTCAGAATTTAACGCTTAAGGTTGAAATAGCGGAAACCGAAATGCAAAGGCGAATAGGCTTGATGTTCAGGACGGCGTTAGCTAAAAAACATGGGATGTTGTTTGTGTTCAGCGAAAAGGATTACCATCAAGTATGGATGAAAAATACGCTAATTCCGCTAGATGCAATTTTTCTTTCCGAACAAGGTGAAATTGTTTCTGTTATAGAAGCCATGGAGCCTTGCGATAAAGCCCCCTGTCGAGTTTATACAGCATCTGAGCCAGCAAAATATATGTTGGAAGTTCATTCCGGATTCATCAATGAACAGCAAGTTGAAAAAGGGCAAAAGGTGTTGTTAAAAAGTCAAAATTGGTAATTTGTTGTTATTTTGCTATCCTTTGTTGCATATTTATAATATTGATATAAAATTAACACATTATTTATAGTAACCTTGTGAGGAGGGATATTTATGAAAACAATGAAAAATAAAGTTTTTCAATTAATGGCCGTTTCTATATTTTCGGGGGCGGCATACGCTCAATCGCCAGACGAGTGTTGTGGTTCCGAGTCGCATTCAGAATTGGAGCGTGCTAGAGAAATCGCCAGACAAATCAGTGGTGATATTGCATCCAGGATTTATGACCGGGTAACCGGGAATACTTTAATGACGGCTTCTTTAGCGCAGAACCCTATGGCGGCATCCGCCGATAGCGGCGCTTATATGCCTGATGGGGTGTGGGGAACAACATCCTGGACTGAAATCAGCGACGATGCCGGATTTGCGCACAACAGCTCAGATATGTATAAATTGACTGCAGGTGTTGATAAGCGTTTCGGCGACTTTATTGTCGGCTTGACAACCAGCTATGCCTATACTGAAACTGAGTTTGGTTCCGGCGCCAGTCAAGGGGATGTGCATACTGTCGATGTAACTCCGTATGCTGCTTTTATTCTTAATGAGAATATATTTTTCGCGGCTCATACTAGTTATGCTTATACCCGCACCGAGCCTGATTTCAATTTTGGCAATGCCGATTTTGATACCGATGAATATAAAACTGAAGTGACAATCAATGGGGTTAAAGCCATTGATAATTGGTTTGTTAAAGGTCGCGCCGGCGGGCGTTATAGACATACGGATATAGATCTGGATTCAGGAAGCGGTTTCCCTTTTGATAATGACCAGGACGAATGGACTTATTTAGTTGATACTGAAGTTGGTTACGTTTTTTCTCGTGGTTATAGAGTTTATGGCGGCGCTCTATATGAATATGTAGAAACTGAAGATGGTGAAGATGACGGCGTTTTGTATATGAGCGCAGGATTTGATTACTCAGTGTCTAAAGATTTTGCTTTGGGAATAAAATACCGCACAGATGTTAATAACGAAGATTTTAATTTACATACTGTCAGCTTAAATATGAATTTGGCATTGTAAAAGCAAACCTAATTCTGAATCTTGGGAAAAAGCCTTGGTCTCATTATTGAGCCAGGGCTTTTTTTATGGGAGTTAATAATGAAAAAGTGGATATTGTCGGCCTTATTTTTTTTTAGTTGCAATGTTGTTCAAGCCGGTGGAATCAGCGGAATGATTTCACAGCAGATTTCCAATCAAATTTCTCGCAATGTTAGCGACGCTATTGCAAAGAGATTGTCTGACCGCTTATTGATGCCGCAATTGAAAATCAAAAATGAGTCCGGCGAGGTGATTGATTTTCATATTTCCGCAGAACAGGACTTGAGTGCTGCAATTCACGATGACGGCAGTATTAGAGTTTGGGATTTGGATTACGGCGTTCAAAGACCTTTGCAGCAAAATGATGATGATTTTCGTAAAGTGGTCGCCTTATCGAACAGAAAATTGATTATCGCCGGAGGGGAAGATGGCATGCTGGTGGTTTTTGATGTGTTAACGGGTAAAGCTGTTCTTGAAATCGATAGTCGGATGGATGATATTAATGGCGTCTTTGTTTCGTCGAATGAAAAATTTGTGATGGTTTGCGATGAAGATGGCGCGGTGGCGGTTTATGACAGCGAAAAGTTTTTTCCGCTTTGGCGTTTGCAAACTTCGTATGGGGATGAGATCAAAGCTATTGCTATGGAAGGAAGCGCAACTACTTTATTGATTGCGGGAGAAGACGGTTTTGTTGATCGTTGGGATTTGAAAGCCGGGCGTAAGTTACAGGCTTTTGCTTCCCGAGGCGATGATATTTTAGTTTTGAAAATTAATCAGGAGGATGGCTCCTTGTGGTTATTGGACAGTGATGCAGTTTTACAGCAACTAACGAGCAGCGGAGAGATTAAGGGGGTTATCGAACTGAATGAAAGCATTAGGGCTTTTAGTTTCAATCGTATGTCCGATAGCTTATTGATTGTTAATGATAAGCAACAAATTAAGCTTTATGATCTGAAAAAACAAGCTTTTAAATGGAGTTTGGATGTTTCGAAAAAGCTGGCGCCTATCGGATTTATTAACCGCGAAAAGCATATCATTGCTATCGACGAGCGCGGAATTTTCAGAGTGTATGATGTTTCCTTGAAAAAAGAAATTGTACAGATGATTTCTACCGATAAAGGATGGACTGTTGTCGATATTGTGGGCCGTTTTGACAGTTCAGAAAAAGCAATGGCGAATGTTTCTTGGGAGGTAGATGAGGATGATATAGGGATAGACCGTTTTGCCAACCGTTATTATGAACCGGGGTTGTTGGCTAGTACTTTATATGATCAACAGTTTATTAACAAAGCGATGCAGGCTATTCCCGCAGGGATTAAATTGCCCCCGGAAGTAAATTTGTCAGTTCCCGATGAGAATAAAAGCGCTGGTGATAATCTAATCGTAACTGCCGTCGTTCAAGGTTTAGGCGGCGGCGTGAAAAACATATCGCTCTTTCATAACGGCAAGCGCGTTCCGGATGATTCAATAATAGATCAGGCGCAACAAGTTGATCAAAAGTTGCTTAAAAAGACTTTACGTTTCAATGTGATTGCAATGCCTGGAAAAAATACTTTCCGAGTGGTTGCAGAAAATAATATGGGAGTGGAAGGTCAGAGTGAAGATGTTTTGTTAAATGCTGATGGCGTACTGCCCGGAAAGCCTAATTTGCACGTTGTTACCATTGGCATCAATAAATATATGGATAAAAGACTGAACTTGGATTATAGTGTTGCTGATGCGGATTCTATAGCCTCACTATTTGATAGGGTTGACTTGCTTAAATATGAAAAAATTATTCATCATAAATTACGTGATGAACAGGCTAGCAAATCTAATATTTTGGCGCTATTAAATGGTTTAAAGCAATATAATCAACAAGATATGGTGTTGATGTTTGTGGCCGGGCACGGTATTGCAGTAGATGGCGAATGGTTTTTTTTGCCGCATGAGACCGGAATGCAAGAAAATTTAAATTATTATGCTAAGGTTGGTATATCGGCAAACGAAGTGAAAGATATTTTGGCGGATATCAAGCTACAACGTTTCATTGTCATGGTGGATGCTTGTTACTCAGGAGCGGGGTTGCAGGCGTTTCGGAAACTGGTTGATACGCAGCGGCGATTTAGTCGCAGTTTAAGCAAAAAACTTGGCGTGGTGATTGTCGCTGCTACCCGAAAAGATCAGGAGGCGATTGAATTAGCTGATTTAGGACATGGATTGTTTACTTATGTCGTTACCGAGGGGTTGAAAGGAGAGGCTGATAAGAAACCTCGCGATAGTTTGGTTTCCGCTCATGAAGTGGCGGTGTATTCGGTTGATACAATACCGGGCTATTCTAGAAAATATATCGGCGCAGCTCAACAGCCCACTTATTTCACAATGGGAGGGGATTTTCAATTATTAAAAGCGAGATGAGTTGATACATTTCTTGAACTTTATAAAGAAAAGTCTATTCTAAAATAACATTAGCAACAATGGGGAATAACATGAAAGTAATTAGTATTATCACTACAAGCGCAGCTTTAATTTTAACTTCAAGCTTGGTTATGGCGCAATCTACCGTTAAAAAAAGCGTTTTGGTGAATCAGTCGGTCAATAAGGCCAACGCTACCATCGCTAAGGGTAAAAAGAACATTGCCAGCACCGGGTCAATTAATGTTAAAGGTTCTAAAGTAAAGAAAAGCGTGATTGTTAATCAATCCGTCAATAAAGGAAATGCAACTATTGCGAAGGGGAAAAATAATATAGCCAATACCGGTTCGGTAACGCTGAAAAACGCCAAGGTCAAAAAATCCGTTATCGTTAATCAGTCCGTTAATAAAGGTAATGTGACAGTTGCTAAGGGCAAAGGCAATATTGCCAGCACCGGTTCTGTTACGGTTAAAGGTGGAAAAGTCAAAAAATCTGTAGTGGTTAACCAGTCTGTAAATAAAGGTAACGCCACTATCGCTTCAGGTAAGAAGAATACGGCTGCAACAGGTTCAGTTACCGTCGAATAAAATTATTGAGATGTAAAAAAGCCTCTTGGTGAGTTATCCAAGGGGCTTTTTTTTATTGGGTAGATTGTTAGTTTCGGGTTTTATAAAATTTTCAGTCCTTAGGATGTGAATATTTACTTTTTTAATTCTTAGCAACAGTTTACTATCGTTATCAAGTTCCTCATTTCAGTTTTAAAATATAGAAACGGTTTGATTATGATAAAAAAGTACATTTTATTGATATTCAGCGTGATGGCGATTAACGCCGTCAACGCCGGAGACCTGGACGACGGCATCGGCATAGACCAACCGATCAATGACGACCTGAGTCTGGATAAAAACATCAAATTTATCACCCGCAAGGCCATCGCCAAAGCGAAGAGCCAGCAAGGCGGCGGGACCAGCGCCTGCGGCTCGGGCAACGTAGTGATCGGCCCCGGCAGCAAAGTCAAAGAAGTCATCAACGTCAGCACCAACAAAGGCACCACTGCCGTCTGCGGACAATAACTCAACCGTTAAGGAAGCCACTATGAACACCACACCACTCAGACAACAGCTCAAGGCCGGGCTGCTCAGCTGCAGCCTGGCGACACTGGTCGGCGCCTGCGGACTCAACCCGCAAAACGCCGACATCGACATCAACAACACCCTGCCGGAAGCCAAAAGCACCATCTATCAAGATGCGGTGAGCAAGATGGGCCTGATGGCCGAAATCTATCAACTG
>SPJM01000260.1 GCA_006844585.1 Methylococcaceae bacterium
CCGATTATGGGGCGGCGGGTTGGGTGAAAACCTGTATGGACTGTCACCAAGGCGGCGGCTGGGCTGAATTGGATAGACAAGGCATTCGCTATGATCAAAAAAACAAAGCCGATATTGCCTGGGGAGATGGCGACTATTATGAACCGGTGGTCAATCCGGAAACCGGTGAGCGTAGTCTGCAATTGTGGGACTGGCAAAAAAGCGGGGTGGCGGAAGCGGATTGTTTATTATGCCATATTCAGTTTTCCAAATTAAGACCCTCAAGAGATAGTGGCTTAAATAAGGCTTTGGAGCCGCGCTTAGCCAGAAAGTCGTTTACCGAACGCGGTTTTTTTCGCCAGGCGGCCACGGGTTTATTGGAGTATATGAAGAATACAGATGGCGAATATATTGTCACGACGGAGAGGAATAACGGTGATTTTGCATTGAATGCGAAGGGTTTGCCGGTGTTCAATTGGCGAGCTGAGGCATTCGATGATAATGGCCGTATCGTGATGCCGATGCTGCGCTTCCCAGAGAATGGTAATTGCATGGCTTGTCATTTTACCAGTAACTCGCGGCGCGGTTTTTATGGGTTCGGCGAGGACGCCAAGCAAACCTTGGCGGCATTTTCCGAAGGCGGAGATGGGGAGACCTCAGGCGCCGGGGCG
>SPJM01000261.1 GCA_006844585.1 Methylococcaceae bacterium
ATATTTTGTTTGATAGCCTGTAGTCTTGCTAACCAATCCGGGCCATGATGTTGGTAAAAACGTTTATCTTCAGCAAGAATAAAGGATTGTTGGAGAAATTTGGGGATGTTGTCTAAACTTACCCAATCAGTTGTATTCCATTTGGATTGGTAAGTGACATTGATGGCTTGTCCGTTGCGGTCATAAAAGGTGCTTTTGGCGGCGGCTTGTAAATCTTTTTGTAGTATGCCGGAGACGGGTTTTAATGACTGAACTGTTAATAAGCTGAATGCGATGCTGAATATAAAAAAGCAAATTAAGCCTAGCCATAAAACTTGATAGGAATTGAATCCGGAAGCCCGTTGCATGGTCACTCAATATATTTCGAGATTTAATATCATAGCAGGAAAGTAGATCGGATTGTTTTTTCAAAAGACAAAGTGATTTTGAAAATGGCGGAAAGCAAAAATCCCCATAAAATTTTCCGACAGATCTACTAGAATTACTGTATTTAATAAATAGCTCAATGAGCCGCTACATTATGTATTAATAAATAATGTTGCTTATCGTT
>SPJM01000262.1 GCA_006844585.1 Methylococcaceae bacterium
TGGAAATAGCCGGTAATCGTCGGCATGTGATGTCTTATCTGGCGGACTTTTTGTTTGCCCCTGCCAGGGCCAGGTCGCCGGTAAAAAGCTTATCCGGCGGTGAAAAGAATCGTTTGTTATTGGCGAGGTTGTTTACCAAACCGGCGAATTTATTGATTATGGATGAGCCGACCAATGACCTGGATTTGGAAACGCTGGAAATTTTGGAAGACAAATTAGTCAATTATGACGGCACTTTGTTATTGGTCAGTCATGACCGGACTTTTTTGGATAATGTCGTGACCAGCGTATTGGTGTTTGAAGGGCAGGGAAAGGTTAACGAATATGTCGGCGGTTATGCTGATTGGCTGAAAATGGCTCAGGCGCAACAAAAGCGAGAGGCGCAGGCAAGCAAATCACAGGCGGAAACAAAAACACAAGACAAGTCCAAATCCAAACCAGCCAAAAAATTAGGCTATAAACAGCAACGCGAATTTGAACAATTACCGGATTTAATTGACGCATTGGAAACCCGACAAACGGACATGAATGCCCAAATCAATGATCCGGAATT
>SPJM01000263.1 GCA_006844585.1 Methylococcaceae bacterium
TTTCTTCATGGGTTTCAAAAAAGCGACTGACCGGATCATATTGGGCCAACGTAGGCAAACGCGATTCGCCGAATAAGCTTTGAACAGCGTGCGGATGTTTGGCTAGCCAGCGACGTATGGCAATGCTGAATGGCGTTTCATTAGCTAATACGCCGCCATCGGCAGTCCCGTATAGCGAAGCGGAATCGAAATCAGGCTTTGTAGAGCCGATGCGCTCAGTAACTAATTCACGCCATTCCTCGCTGAACACTTCTCCGGCAAACACCAGTTTGGTCGGCTGTTCGCGCCAGTCTATGCCTTCTGCGATGCCTGCGTCGATGACGTCTTTAAGGAAAGGGGGATAGCCCAACAACACTGTCTGTTCAAAATGAGGCGCTAATTCGCGCACCACGCGAAAGATTTCAGCTTTATTATTGCCCGGCGTTGCCACCATTAGCGGATAGCCTTTATGCGCCAAATGCCAGCAGCAGGAAGTGGTGAATAAGCCGCCGACCCAATTGCCTAAAGCAAAGCAGACAATGGCGAGAGTTGATCGCTGATGAGCTTGAAAACTAT
>SPJM01000264.1 GCA_006844585.1 Methylococcaceae bacterium
TGAGTGGTGCCCAAATCTATGCCGACTGAATAACGAGGTCCTTCCCAGTCATCCACTTCAGTGACATTATCATCACTTTCTTCTTGCTTAGCGCCTTCATCATCAGCAAGATCAATTTCCGACTCAGCTTCATCAATGATTTCAACTTCGCTTTCAACAAGCTCTTCCGTCTCTTGTTCGGCCTCTACTGGCTCTTCGACATCGCTGCTTACATCTTCCGGCGAGTTATCTTGCTCTACCGATTCATTATTTTCCGTGTCTTTTTCATCCTTTTTCATAATGTGTCCGAATAATCCACCCTTCATAGTTCCACCTCTGCAGCTGCAATGATTTTAGCGTTATGACCTTCGGTTAATTTAGGCAGGTTCAATTCAGTGACTTGCCAACCTTTATGAATTAATGTGCCGGAGAAAGGAGCGTCACCGACGATATTACCCGTCAAACGCACCGTTCTGGCGTCAAAACCTTTTTCAAGTGTCAGTTTACTTCCTTCTTGTTCTTGGCGCACTGGCGCTAACTGAAAATGTTCATCGATAATTTTATTACAACCCTCAT
>SPJM01000265.1 GCA_006844585.1 Methylococcaceae bacterium
GTCGCCAGGTATTGCTGATGTTTCCGCCGTAGAAATCAATGCGCTGGTCATTGGTATTGTAAAAAGGTGCTACTAAAGTGGGTATTTTCGCCAAATTATGACCGGATGAACCGTCATAATAATCACCAATCAGAGTCAGGGAATTTTTTTTATCCGCTTGCCAATCCAATCTAAAGCCGCCTTGGGTCTGATCCCATTGATCGGCTGTGTCGCGATTATCTTCATCGACTGAATCTTGGTGATTATTGAAGTCAGCATAAACTCTGTAATGCGTTTGCGGATTAATTTTCCCGCCGTAACGCGCGAATCCTTGCTGCATTTCATTGCCGGCGCCTGCGCTAATCATGCCGCCTTGGGTTTGTTGAGCGGTTTTGGTAATGATATTAATAACGCCGTTAACGGCATTGGCGCCCCAAATGGCCGCCCCAGGGCCGCGAATAATCTCAATGCGATCTATATTTTCCAATTGCGCATTTTGAGTATCCCAATAAACGCCTGAAAATAAGGGGTTATAGACGGTGCGGCCGTCAATCATTACCAGCAATTTATTTGCAA
>SPJM01000266.1 GCA_006844585.1 Methylococcaceae bacterium
GAAGCTAAATCCTTAACTTTTTACTCGGTTATTAACAGGAAACAGCTATGAATCCAACGCATTTATTGACATTTTCAGTCGTTGCGCGATTTAAAAGCATTACCAAAGCAGCGCAGCATTTGAATCTAGGGCAGCCAGCGGTTTCCGGGCAATTGAAATTATTGCAGACTGAGGTTGGCGAACCGCTTTATGAGCGTGAAGGACACCAGATAAAAATAACCGCCGCCGGCGAAGGCTTATTAAATTATACCGATAATTTGTATCACGATTTCAACCAGGCTTTAGAGTATATCCAACGTTTAAAACAAGTCAGCGTCGGTCATTTGCGCATCGGCGCGACGATGACCATGACCAGCTATTTTTTGCCTCATCATGTGGTGCAATTGCAAACCGAGCATCCGGGCGTAAAAGTTTATATGGAGACCGGCAATAGCGAAGAAATCGTTAAAAACATGCATGATTATGATTTGGGGTTTGTGGAAGGGTCGGTAGAAGATCAGAGCTTGCCGCCGAATCACCAATTGACCCCGTGGAAAACTGATGAAATCGTGGTGA
>SPJM01000267.1 GCA_006844585.1 Methylococcaceae bacterium
AAACGGCAATGATTAATTTTTTGCTGATTGCAAAAAGCCCTGAAGGGGAACCGGTTACGCCAACTGTGCGGCCTTTAACAATCCATGCTGAAGCTGTGGCGGCGCTGCACAGCGCCAAACTTGAAGCCGAACAGGAAGGCTTGGAAAACGAGGTAAAGGCAGCGGGTGGGCAAACTGAGGTTAAAAAAAATATAGATGATGAGCCGGAAGTTGTCGAAGAAACAGAAGAAACCCGTTGGGGGGTGGCGATAGCCATTATCGTAGCGGTCAATTTATTAATAATCGGGGCTGGTTTTTTCATTTTTAAGTGGATGAAAAAGCAAACTGCGATGAAACAGGAACAATTATTAGGCAGGTTGGCATGATGGAATTTAGCGCGACGGTAAATGTTTTATTATTGGAAGGCTTTATAGTCTTATTGTTAATAGCATGTGTGATTTTTATTTTGTCTCGAAAAAAACACGCAAAAGAGGCGCAGGCGGCTCATGAATTTATCGATAAGTTAGAAGAAAAAGAGAAAACCCGGCACAAGGGGTTGAAGCAAATGATCAACGAAA
>SPJM01000268.1 GCA_006844585.1 Methylococcaceae bacterium
GCAGGCGGAAAGCAAACACGCCCAATTCCGGGCGGATAATTCAGATTTTTTATCGCTCTTCAATTTATGGAATCATTACCAGGATAAAAAGAAGCATCTATCCAATAATAAATTGCGTAAATTCTGTCGGGATAATTTCCTGTCTTATATCCGCATGCGCGAATGGCAGGATATTCACACCCAGATTATGCAGGTAATTAAAGGTGAAATGCAATTGCGACCGAATATTGTACCGGCGGGATACGCGGAAATTCATTGCGCTTTATTGCCGGGGCTGTTGTCGAATATCGGTTTTCGCCATGAACAATATGAATATTTGGGCGCTCGGAATTTAAAGTTTTTTATATTTCCCGGTTCCGGGCAGCATAAAGTGAGGCCGAAGTGGTTGATGGCCGCCGAGCAAGTGGAAACTTCTAAAGTTTATGCCCGTAATGTGGCGATGGTGGAGCCGGATTGGATAGAGAAATCGGCTGAACATTTGGTTAAACGTAGCTACTATGATCCGCATTGGGAGAAAAAAGCCGGACGTAGTGCGGTTTATGAACGTATCTTGCTGT
>SPJM01000269.1 GCA_006844585.1 Methylococcaceae bacterium
AAACCTGCCCTTAGGTAAACTGGAAGAGCAAATCGGCACACTTGCCAAGTACAAAAAAAACACCATCATTGTCGTCTGCCAAAGCGGTACGCGCGCGACTTCGGCCTGCAAGACATTAATCAAAGAAAACTTTGAAACCGTTTTTAACATCAGCGGCGGCATGCAGTCTTGGGAAGACAGCAAACTGCCGATGACGATCAGCAGCAAAAACAAATCTTAGGAACGGGAATGAAATAAATTGGGCATTAGACGCAGGATTTTTTTTCGTATTCAACGACTGCAAGGATGCAGGAGGTAGAGCAACGCATGGAGCAGTTGCCGAGGCGCACAAACAGGCGCATAGCCAGCTATGTAACTGTTTGTGCAACGCCGAAGACGAGAAAAAAGACAAGTCAAATGTTCAAGTTATTTCATGAACGTTCCTTAACCACCCTTTCAACACACTCATATATTCAAAATGGCAGAATCACAAACACCGGAAGAAAAGCAGTTTGCTATTCAAAAAATTTACACCAAGGACATTTCTTTTGAAACCCCTAACTCACCGAA
>SPJM01000027.1 GCA_006844585.1 Methylococcaceae bacterium
CCGAAATTTTCCGTGCAACATACCGAGTATTATTTGCAGGATCAAGAGGCCGGTAAAGCGGATGATATTAGTCGAACTTTACCGATTGTTTCGGTGGACGGCGGCTTGGTGTTTGAAAAAGACCTGCAATTTGCCGGTAACGCTTTTCAACATACGCTGGAGCCGCGTCTGTTTTATCTTTATATTCCTAAAGACGATCAGTCCGATATTCCCTTGTTCGATACTGCCGAGTATGACTTGAATTTCCATAGTTTATTTCGGGAAAACCGTTTTAACGGAATGGACCGCATACAAGACGCCAACCAAGTGACTTTGGCTTTAACTTCCCGTTTATTGGATTCCGAAACCGGGGAAGAACGCTTGAAATTGAGCGTCGGCGAGATCTTTTATATTCAGGATCGCGAGGTTCAGTTAAGCGGCAATCAAACCGACCCGCGAGACTTTTCCAATTTAATCGCTGAATTAAGCGGTAAATTGACCGATCATTGGTCTTTTTCGTCGATGGTTCAGTGGAATCTGGATCAAAATGACATTAGCCGCGGGCAAGCCTATATTCGTTATCGCAATTTGCCGGGCGAAATTATTAACCTGGGTTATCGTTATCGACGCGATGATCTTGATGCCCCGGCCTCGATTATTCAAAGCGATATGTCGTTCCGCTGGCCTTTATATGACGACTGGTATGCGGTCGGACGGTGGCAATATTCCTTAAAATTCAACCAAACCACAGAAAGCTTTTTAGGCCTGGAAAAAGAAAGTTGTTGCTGGCGTTTTCGCATTATCGGCCGCCGCTATGTCAACAGCATCAGCGACTCCATTGAAGCCGAAGCGGAAAACGGCGTATTCGTGCAGATTGAATTTAAAGGCTTGGCCGGCTTCGGCGATAAGGTTGATGAATTTCTTGAAAGAAACTTAAGTGGTTACCGTAAACCTGTAGATGATTAAACGATGAAAAAAATATTGATGTTCATGGCCTTGTGTTGCCTGACCATGACGAGTCATGCGCAATTGATTGACCGTATTATTGCGGTGGTGGAAGATGACGTTGTCCTGGATAGCGAATTAACCTTAGAAGCGAGCGCCATTGCCGACCAAATCAGAATGGGCAATATGGCGATGCCGCCGCTTTTTGTATTAAGAAAGCAAGTGTTGGAAAGGATTATTGTTGAAAAACTGCAAAGGCAATTGGCGGAAAGATCGGGCATACGCATTAGTGATGAAATGGTGCAAAATTCGGTTGCCGATATTGCCGCGCGAAACAATCTGACCCTGCCGCAATTCAGAACTGAATTGGCTAACCAAGGGATGGATTTCGGGCGTTTTCAAGAAACCATCCGCAATGAAATAATCATCAATCAATTACGCGCCAGGGAAATCGGATCGCGTATTAAAGTGACTGATCGGGAAGTGGCGCATTATTTGGAAACCCAAGGTAAAGTCGGCGCTGAAAAAGTGAAATATCGCTTGGGACATATTTTGGTTGCACTGCCGGAAGCCGCCTCGGCGACATCGATTCAAAAAGCCCGCGACAAAGCGGAAACTATCATCGCTGAACTCAAAAACGGCGATGATTTCAAGCAAAAGGCGATCAGCGCATCGGATGGCGGCAATGCATTGAAGGGCGGCGATTTGGGTTGGCGCGCAATGGCTGAAATGCCGACCCTATTTGTCGATCATGTCGCGCAAATGAATGTTGGGGAAATTTCCGATCCGATTCGCAGCCCCAGCGGATTCCACATTATCAAAATGTTGGAAATGCAAGGCGCGGCCAAACATATGGTAACCAAATTTAAAGTGCGGCATATTCTGGTTAAAACCAATGAATTGATTGATGACCAGGAAGCAAAAAAGAAATTGCAAGGGCTGAAACAAAGAATTCTGGACGGCGACGAATTTGAAGCTTTGGCGCGCGCGCATTCTGACGATAAAGGCTCAGCTTTGAACGGCGGTAGTTTAGGCTGGGTCGGGCCGGGCGTTTTAGTGCCGCCGTTTGAAGCGGCGATGAGCCGTTTGGCGATTGATGAAATCAGCGAACCGGTGCAGACTCAGTTCGGCTGGCATATGATTCAAGTGCTGGAAAAGGAAGAACAGGATAACAGCGTGGAATTTAAAAAGAATCAGGTGCGGGAAGAAATCCGTAAACGTAAAATCGAAGAAGAAACCGAGCTGTGGTTGCGGCGTTTGCGTGATGAAGCCTATGTGGATATTAATATGGATCGTCTGTGAGAATTGACTGATGCAAAGTACTGATCGTAAAGAAAGAAAATTCAAAAATCGATTGCTTAGGGTTTTGCAGGGCGAAAACCTCTCGCTGCAAGGTGAATTTTTTAATCGTTTGACTGTTGATTTGGGTTGTTCCCCGGATGAATTGGGAGCCGCTTTGATTTTTATGAGTCAGAGCAATTTATATGAAAATGTTAAAAAGCCGGAAAGAAGCGTGGAAAGGCGCAGGAAGCCCGGCGAATTGCTGAATCAGCCGACTAAAAGCAAACGTATTCGTTATCGCCTGGATGTCGGCAGCCACCATAAACTATGTCCTGAGCAGCTCAAAGATATGTTAGTGGAAGAATCCGGCGTGGAACGGCAGCGCATCGGTAAAGTCGATATTCGCAATCACTACACTATCGTAGAATTGCCGGAAGGCATGCCCTCGGATATTTTTCAGGTGCTAACCGAAACCGAAATCTGTCAGCGAAAGCTGAAAATTAAACGCCTGAAATCGCAGCGGAGTTATAGGCCGTATCGGAATCAGGGTAGTTAATCAGAGAGAACAAAGGGTAGAGGACGTAGGTAGGACTTTAGTCCTAAAATAAACGGAGAGATAGATTAGGCGGGTGAAGAAAAATCTTCTTCACCCAACTATATAAAAATATCGCTTATTCAGCAGTAGAGCGATAATACTCAATTGCCGCCGCAACGCCGCTGCCCGGCACAATATCAAAACCGTTATCCAGCATTGCCATTTCCACACCGGCGATAGCGCCCAACATGGAAACATCGTTCATATCGCCGATATGGCCGATGCGGAAAACCTTACCAGCCACTTCCGTTAAACCCGCGCCCAGCGAAATATTGTATTTATGGAAAGCCGTGCTGATCACATCGCGGGCGTCTTTGTCTTCCGGCACCACAATCGCGGAAACCGTATTAGACTCAAAACCCGGCTGAGCGCACAATTTCAGGCCCCAAGCGGCGATGGCGCGACGCGTGCCTTCCGCCAAGCGGGCATGACGCGCGTAAACGTTATCCATGCCTTCTACCAATAACAAATCCAAAGCTTTGCGCAGGCCGTGAATCATCGGCGTTGACGGCGTATAAGGCGTATAGCCGTCTTTATTGGCGTTGGCTTGATCTTTTAAATCCAGGAAGCAACGCGGGAAGGTGGATGTTTCAGTGGCTTTTAAGGCTTTTTGGCTGAATGCCAAAATCGCCAAACCGGCCGGCAACATAAAGCCTTTTTGCGAACCGCTGATCGCGCCGTCCACGCCCCAATCATCCATGAAGAACTCGATACTGGCGATAGAGCTGACGCCATCAACAAATAATAAAGCCGGATGGCTTGCTGCATCCATCGCTTTGCGCACACCGCCGATGTCGCTGGTTACGCCGGTGGCGGTTTCGTTATGCGTGGCTAGAACCGCTTTGATTTCATGATTGCTATCTTCCTTCAAGCGCGCTTCCAAATCATCTAACGGAATACCTCTACCCCATTCGACTTCGTGGAACTCAACATTCAAACCCAAACGCTGCGCCATATTCATCCATAAATGACTGAATTGACCGAAACGATAAATCAAGACTTTGTCGCCCGGATTCAAAGTATTGGTCAAGGCTACTTCCCAGCCCGCCGTACCCGTCGCGGGAAACAAAAAAGCCTGGCCGGTTTCGGTGCGGAAGACTTTTTTCAAATCTTCCAAAACCGGTTTCAATAATTGCGGGAAGATCGGCGAACGGTGATCTTCCATAGCAACATGCATAGCGCTTGATACTTCATGGGGAGTATTGGTAGGACCCGGAATAAATAAATGGTTGCGACCAGCCATTGAATTGCCTCTGTAATTGATTAAAAAAATTGAAAAAATACGAGATAATGCCACAGATGGTTCAATTCAGCAAGTCGAGTATTAGGGGCAAGAAAGAGGTTTTCTCTTCGCTACTTTGGGCATCTGAAAAATTGCGTGAGGTTATCAACTTAATGCAGGAAACACAATAGGGTATGCACTGCGTACTCTACAAAATTTTCTGATCGTGCAAAATATCATCAGGGGTTATTTGTAGTCTCATAGTCAAATAACAAAACCCTTAACTGAAAAGCCTCATTCAGCCAATGTTCTTGAACAACGCCTGCTTGTGTTGTGCGCATGATGCGCCATAATTTTATCAGCAAGGGATGAGGGCTGTTGTTCAACAGATGTTGGCAGCCCATCAATTGTTGATTGTACAGGGTCGGATTAAGATAGCGCGGTTGGGCAAACAGTTTTTCAATTTCGTCTAGCGGCGGCGCCAGTAATCCGATTGCGTTTGGAAAAGATTGCGCGATCAGCAAGCCTTTTGGATCTAAGTCCGGCATCACCAGCACCGGCAAATTGAGTTGTGCGACTAATTGTCTGACCGTGTTTTCGCGGTAACTATTATCGCCGCGATAAACCACCAGAGCTTGACTGAATGGCTCGGCCACAACCAGATTGAGTTTATCCAGTCGGTCGAAACAGCGATAGTTTTCAATCACCAGCAAGCTTGAGTGTTGGCAGGATTCGAGGTGTGGTAAAGCCAAATCCAGATGACCGTGGTTCGGCAGGCGATGGTTTTGCCCATTGATTTTCAAAGCCTGACCCGGCAAAGGCTTGATAGCCAGTCGGTCTTTTTTGACGGCTTGCCCGGCCAGTTTCTCATCAGCGGCGATGTTTAAGGCTTGTTCGCGCGAAAGTCCGGCTAATTTTTCCAGAGGTTGAGCGAAAATATCAATGCCGGTTTTTTGTTTGACCAGCATAGCCAGTTCCCGCTTGTCATCTTCTTTTAATTTCAGTTTAAGACCGCTGGTCAGGCCGATGTTGTATTCATTATGCAGGCTTTGCCAGGTTTGATTAAGCGGAAATAGCTCTTGTTCTGAAAGCAGGGCTTTTTCGATGACGGCCAGTTGGCGTTTATTCATGGCGGCCGGGGAGACTTAAAAAAATATCAGTGATCCGCCGGTTGCCGGTAAACAGGGTGTTTTTATCACTATGCTGAAAAGTCATCAGCAAATGCCGGTTGGAGGTTTTTAAGCATTCATTCATTACGCAAAACAGCCAGATATCCGCTTCCATATCAGCGACAAAAGCATGTTTGAAAGCCAGTGCGGAAACTGGTTGCCCGGAGTGTTTGGCGACATAAGCCAGATAGGCTTTCAGTTGTTTGCGATAAATCGGCATGACTAGCTTCTGCGGCGCTTGTTGGCCGGAAACCACGGCGTTAAGGGTTCTGGTTTTCTGTTTAGCCAGCAAGGCTTCTGAGTCGCTTTTCAGTTTTTGGACGATTTCAACCAACTCATTCTGTAAACCATGCGCCAGCGGGTCTGCCGAGGCATTAAGGCTTAAGGGTTGGATTTGATTCCAGTGATCGGGAACAGCGTCGCGCTCGCTCCAGTCTTGCGGCTGGTAGTCCGGATTTTGTCTCAGAAAGAAGGCAAAGCCCTGTATCAACTGCGCTCTGGCCTCGATTTGCCGCAGTTCAAACAAAAATATTTTCAGTTTGTCCAGAATGTCTTGTAAACGTTGTTGGTAAACCGGCAATAAACGAATCAGTTGTTGTTCCAGTAAATCATAAACCACCGCTTGTTCTTCAACCATCTCCAGCAGAAATTCCGGTTGCAAAGCGCTGATGGCGTTAACCAGTTTTTCCAACCGGGAAATATAAAAGGCATTCTGTTTTTGTTTTTCCGCCAGGGTGCGAACATGAGCGAAACGGCTGTTGATCAGCATTAATAGGTAGCGCGTATTCTCTTCCAGAGTGTCGGATAACTCGAACACCAGGCGCTCAATTTCGGCGAAAAAATTATCGGCGTCCTCTACTCGGTTTTCGATCCATGCATCTTGATACAGGCCGATTTGCTGTTCCAGGGTTTCTATCCATCCGCCCAGATCGGTGTCCAGTCTGCGCACTCGGTCGCTGCTCAGAGCGCTGTCGATAAATTGACTTAACCTGCCGGCGATGCGGTAGCCGTCTTCACTGTGGTTCACCAATACTTTTAATTGTTTAAGCTGGTTCAGGGCGCGCTGGTTTTGTTTGTCTTTATAGACCACGCCTTGATAATAAGCATTGGCAATTAGTTCGCTGTGATTGGCCATTGCTTTCAATAAACGACTTAAACCCGGGTCGGATGACTTCAAAACAAGCTCTCCTGAATGACATCATCTTCTTTTTGCTCGATAGGTATTTGTTCATGTTCCTGGATGAATTGCAGGGCTTGGTAGAAATAATCCAGTTTGCCGGTGACCTGATAAATCAGGGTGTCGCGATTGGCCAGATGCAGATACCTCCATTTGCTTAATGTGCTCAGTAGTTTTTCCAGGCGTGATTTCACCGAATCATCACTGCCGGTAAAATCTTTGAAGCGGGCGAAAGACTGTAATCGGTCGGCCAGCGCCTGGTTTTGTTCGATGGCTTGCAGCAAACTGGAAAAGCTGAGAACATCGCCAGGCGCCAGGGCGGTTTCCTGATTGAGTCCGGCCATCATCATTTCCAGCCATTCCACCACCGGGTGCAATT
Organism: Methylococcaceae bacterium; assembly: GCA_006844585.1. Taxonomy (GTDB): domain Bacteria; phylum Pseudomonadota; class Gammaproteobacteria; order Methylococcales; family Methylomonadaceae; genus Methylomarinum. The sequence goes on from SPJM01000027.1 coordinate 6,748, forward strand.
CCAGGCGGAATTGCTGAAAGGTTTTACGAATGTCGCTGCGGGCGGGACTATCGATTTGCTGATAGGCGGCGAAATAGGCCAGTTCGTTCTGGGTTTTGCTCAGTCGGTAGTTCAGTCGGCTTAAAAAGGCATCCACCTCCTGGGCATTGTCGCTTGCCTGCAAGTAGCGGAAACCAGCTTCATCGCTGATCTCACAGATAAATGCGCCTTGCAGTAAGCGCTTAAGCAAATCATCAAACATGCGCATTTTCTCCATTGAGTGGTGGCAGCTTAAGCAAATAATCATCGTCTATGGTCATTTCCACCAGTTCGCGGTTGCCGACCACTTGATAGCGGTTTTTGAATAAACTCAGCACATCCGGATCGGGATCGGGAAAGGCCGAGAATAAGGTGATTCGATTTTGGTTAAGAATGTCTATCAGCAGTTCGATATTCATTTGATGCAGCTCCTTTAACTCATCCATCGGCCAGATAATATTCAGCGGCTGGTCTTTACGGATCATATTAACCAGAGCGATGAAAAAGACGCATAGAATCAAATAAGACAGGCCGTGGCTGGAAATTTGTCGCAATTCGTCGGCATGAGTGGCGCGTTTGCTGCGACCGTTTTCGGTGACGATGATTTCCAGCTCCAGCAGATTGACCAGCTTCATTTCCACGCGTCCTTTACCTTGGAGTTGTTCGGAAACCAAGCGCACGACCTCGGCAAATTCGTTGTCCGGGACTGCGCCTTCGCTGCTGCGGCTCCATTCGTCGAAATTGCGGGTGAATTGAACGATTTGTTCCCAATAGCCGAGCTTGCCGACTTTGGAGCTCAAGCGCCCCTGGATGCTTTCGATCTTTTCAAAGCGGATATTGTTGTCGATATGTTTGGCCAGACGCCGAGATAGAGAATCGATGCCCCGGTCGAAACGATCCAATGCCTGCTGGTAGTTGCGGATAGCGCTGCCGAAGTTTTGAGCTTGCATCACCAGCCATTTGCGACATTCCAGATAGCGGTGTTGATACCAGTTTTGAATAGCGCTTGACCAGTCGCGATCTGCGCCGTCGATGCCGATGTCGGCCTCGATGCTGGCGTAATATCGGGCTGGTTGTGAGCCTTGATGTTTGGCCAGGAGACGCTTGAAATGGCTGACCAGTTGCGCACGCTGTTGATGACAGTGTTGGCGGCTTTGCTTTAATCTGCGGTAATCGTTTTGCAACAGGCTTAGGGTATGAGAAGGGTCAAAGACAATCTCCGCTACAGTCGGGTCGGGGTAATGGCGTAAATCGTCCAACAGCTGATTGATAGCGCTGATTTGCTGTTCCTGTTGCTTCAGTTTTTGGCGCAGCTCTTTGAGTATTTGTTGCAGTTCGCTACGGCGGTTTTGATAGTGCGCTTTATCTTGTTCAAATTGATGCTGTAATTGTTGTTGTCGGCTAAGGTAATTTTGCGCCTGTGTTTGCCAATGCGGGTGTCGCGACCATTCTTTATCCAGCCAGCGCTGATAATCCTGCAAGATGTCCCTTGCCTGTTCTGCGGAGACTTGTTCGGCTTGTAATTGTTGAATATTGGTTTCCAGGCGGGTTAATGCCTTTGTATCGACTTGTCGCGTCTGTAGGCTGCTCAGGCGTTGTTGCGCCAGCTCCTCCAGCGCTTGTTGTTTTTGTTCCGTGGTCTGCTTAATTTGTTGTTGAGTGTGTTGGATGTCTCGTTCGGCGGCGGCGTTGATTTTGCCAATGTCTTCGGCCAGGGTTTTCTTTACCGCCTCAATCGCGCTTTTTAACTGTTGTTTCAGGGCGCTTAATACTTCCAGATTCAAGTCCAAGCCGTATAAGGTATGCGAAGCATCGGTCAGCGAAGGCTCCAGGTCATCGCGCAGCAGGAGTTGCGGATTAATCACCTTGGCGGTGTTGTTAACCCAATCGGGACGGTTTTCGCGTAGAAACCCTAATAAGGTGTCCGGGTCGGCATCCAGTTGTTTGCGTAGATGCGCCATCGTTTGGGTCAAGGTTTGCTGTTGTTCAGCGCATTGCATTTGTTGGTTAATTACCTGATCGATTTCCCGGCGATGTTGGCGGATGTCGTTTTCCACGCTCTGCAAAGCTTGTTCAGCCATCTGTTTTTGCTGTTGCAAAGCTTGTTGTTCGGCGATTTTTAGTTCACGGCTTTCCAACAGCGCCGGGTCGGGTTGGATTTCGGCTATTTTGCCGTTCAACTCGCCCAGTTGTTGACGTAAATCACCGATTGCCAGATTAATGGCTTCCTGCTCTTGCGCGCTTTGCCGACGCAAGCTTTCTTTTTGCCGATCGTTTCCCTCTTGGGCTTCGGCTTTCAGCTCCGCCGCGCGTTGTTCGCGTTGACCAATCGCTAGATCGTATTGGTGAAGTTGTTGTTGAAACTGATTTTCTTTTTCCGCCTTGAGACGCCCGAACTCCGCTTCTATATCCTGCACATGCTGTTTAAGTTGGGTGAGATTAGCTTGCTCTTTAGCCAAGGTGGATTTGATATGCGGCAGGCGTTGGCGGATTTGCCGCAAGCTGTGAACATCCTTTTTATCCCAGTCATCGCGTTCTCGCTCCAGCTCGTTTTGATGACGCTGAGCTTCTTGTAATTCTGCGTTGATGGTGGCGAGTTGCGACTGCGTTGTTTGTTCTTGCAGGTTCCATTGCTCAATCAATGTTTCCAATTGTTGGCCGCTATCGTCGGCGCTTTGACGTTGTTTGCGGCGTTGATCTTCAGCGCTTTCCAGCAACAAACGCAAACGTTGCCGTAGTATGATGAGATCGTTTTCAAGGTGTTGTAACTTATTTTCCAGACCGCCTAATTCGTCGGCCTGATTGCGTTCGGCTTCGATTTCCTGAAAAGCGCGGTATTCCTTATGCCAACCGTCCAGAGTTTCCATTTGCACTTCCAGAGCGATGGCGTCGCGGTTTTCGTCGATGCAATTGACCAGCATTTCGCGTAAATCATCAAAATCAGTGGAACGCATTAACATGCCGGATACGATTTTTTCAATGTCTTTCAAACGCTGTCCCGTCGCGCTCTGACAAAAGCTGTAACGGGCAATCAGATTTCTGATTTCCTGACCTTTTTTATGCGGTAGATTCTGGATCACCGTGCGATAATCCAGACAACTGCTGATTTGATTACTGCATTGTGCGCCTTGATTGAGTAGATGACGCCCTAAATTGCGGCAGGAAACCGGCATCAAGCTACCGTCGCTGCCGGTGACGATAAAATCATCTTGCTCGAAGGCTTTGTCGACAAAACGATAGCAAAGCCCTTCTTCATTCGGTGAAGCGTAAATCACTGTCAAACAGCTTTGCTCGCCGCGTTGATATTGAAAAATAATATAAGACGACTCATTCGGTAAGTAGTGTCTGGCGAAACTATCCGTGACTCGGTTTCTTGGCACAAGTCGCCCCGGTCTTTCGCCGAAAAATAATGGAATCAGGCGTAACAAGGTGGTTTTACCGGCGCCGTTGACGCCGTTAAGATTGCTATGGCCATCCAGGCGGATTTCCTGAATCGCGCCGGGTTTGTATGAATCGATCAGGATGAGGTGGGTTAGGCTGAATTGTTGATCTGACACAAGGCAATAGGTGAGGGTTGTTTAAGTCATTTATATGATTATATCAGGTCGTCTTTTTTTGCGGCTTATGTAAATTAATTGCCAACAAGCCTGCAAAAGTCAAAGCGGGTAGGGGAAAATGATAATCGGTGGTAGGTCGGACTTCAGTCCGACCTTTTGTTATTGTGGCGTCAATTTTTATCCTTACCTGGGTTAATTTATTGTCTCAACGCGATTCATATTCCGCGTCAAATACATTAATACCGCCAAGATCACCAATAATAAAATGGTGCCGCCCAGTAAAGCATGGTCTTCCAGCCTTAATAAGATAAACAGCATTAGATAAAGCCCGGATAATGACAGTGTAATCAGGGTGGTGCGGCTGATGCTGCGAATGGCTGAGTAGGCGTAACAGCCGATCATGGCGATAATCAGCAGGGCGGCGGCCAGGTAGGCGATTGCGAATCCGGCATGTTCGGCCATAGACAGCAGGGTTAAATAAAACATCGCCAAGGCCAGGCCGATGATGCCGTATTGAACGATGTGTAAGCGCTTGCCGATGCTGACTTCAAACACCAGAAAGGTGATATAAGTGAGCAAGATAAACAGGCTGGCGTATTTAATGGCGCGGGTGACTTTGGCGTATAAGGAGACCGATTCAAAGATATTCACCCCGGCGCGAAATTTTGCGATGGCGTAATCTTCATTTTCCAGCGTCCACAGCTGCGGGTAGTTTCGCGCTAAATGCGGAATTGACCAGTGGGCGCTAAAGCCGTCGGCGTCAATTTGATGTTGCTTGGGCAGCACATCGCCTTGAAAACTGGGATGCGGCCAGTCGGATTGCAATTGCGCCTGAGTGGTTTTGGCGACCGGGCTGAAATAAAATCCTTTGCTGCCGTTGATCTGTAGTTGAAATGAAAAAGGGTAGCGTTGTTGCTCATTGGACAGGTTTAAGGGCGCATGGAAGCCGTTCGGCAACATTTTCATGATGCGCGCGCCGGGTTCAAAACCGATTTTACCGGCTTTAGCTTGATCCGTTCCCCATTGTAATGCGGAAACCTGATTAATGGCCTGAGTATCGGAGAGTCCCACCGCCAGCCAGGCTTTATCCCAGTGTATGGTTTCGATATGGTTGGAAAGCTGCTGAAGCTTAGGGCGGGTGAATGCGCCTGTCAGCGTTAAATCGGCGCTGTAGACTTGAGACTGGTATAAACCGCGTTGGCGTGTTTGACCGTTAATTTGGCCGTTCAGGTTAAGGGCGTCGGGCAACACAACGGCGGTTTTTTGGTTTAAGGAGCTGTGTTGAACCGTCTGTTGGCTGCCGTCATCAGCGGTGACGACTTTGGTGGTAATGATGGTTTCGGTGTAGGGGATCAACAACAACGGCCCTTGTAGCGTTTGTTGCCGTCCCCAGGTGGCGGCGATGTCGTCCAACACCTGATGATATGAGCGGCTTCTTTCGCGCACCACATCGGTAACTTCTTGCAGCGGAATATTGAGCAATAAGGTCAACGCGGCGATAACGATAAAGCGAAAGGCCAGTTTGTTTTTTGCGCTTTGAAAATAGCGGTTCAGTTCACCGAGCGTATCCGTCTGGCCGTCGCCGTCCGGCGCTTTCAACAGGCCGATTTTACGCGCCATGTAGATGATAAAAAAGATAAAACCGGCTAGCGCCGAGATTAAAAATAAGATACCGATTAATGTAAATAAAATATCCATCTCGCTTCCTCATTATTGAATAGTTTGATAGTGACTATAGAGAAGGGAGGTGCAGATTTAATGAGGGGAATGTGGATTTTTTGAGGATTTATCTACGCAAAATCTGCACATTTCAGGCGGATTTCAAATAATGCGCCGGATTCAGACGGCATCAGCTGAATAGAGCCGCCCCAGACCTTTAAAGTGGATGCGATGATGCCCAGTCCCAAACCGGTGCCGCCGCTTTCTCGCCGGGTGGTGAAAAAGGGTGTGAAAATGCGTTGACGATTGGCTTCGGAAACGCCTGCGCCGTTGTCCTGAAAGGCGAGGACAAGCTCTTGCCGGGCTTGTCTTAAGGTCATGCGGATGCCGGTCGCGCCATGTTGTCGGCTGTTATCAGCCAGATTCGATAAGACCAGCTCGAAAGCGTCGGCGGCGATAAAAACCTGGCGGCAGGCGGATGGGCTTTCAATTTGGATCGGGAGCGGGCTGTGTTGTTGAAAGTTTTCCAACGCCTGTAGAATGTTGATGGTTTCGCCACCGGCGTGTAAGGCGTCGGCGCGGCCTTGTTCCAATAAACGCTTAACCAGTTTTTTCAACCTTTCGGTATCGCCTTGCAGATTGTCCAAAAAACGTTGTCTTTGCGCCTCCGGCATATTCTGGTTATGTTCTCGCAGTAGCTCCAGCACGCCCTGCATTGAAGTCAGCGGCGTTTTGAATTCATGCGAGACATGCGCGGCGAATTGTTGAATATACCGGCTGCGTTGGCGCAACACTTTAGACATTTCCGAAAAACTCGCCGAGAGTTGCGCTAATTCAAAACTGCCCGGTTGGCGCAATACGTCTATTGTCTCGACTTCGCCCCGGCTGAGTTTGCGGGTTTGTTCCAGTAATTCCCGAATCGGGCGGGATAATCGCGATGAAATGAACAACACGATTAATAGCGTTAATCCCAATAATACCAATAACAGCCAAAACACTTTATAGCGAATTTTAAACAGATATTTAATAATGTTTTGTGGTGTTCGAGAGAGGTAGACGACGCCTAGCGCTTGTTGTTGGTTCATAATCGGGAAGGCGGTGAAGACTCTTATTCCCGCGCCGCGACTGATTGATTCCAGAGGCGGCGGCGGGTCGTCGGAAACTCTTTCCCGTAACACCGCTGCATAACGGCCTGTCAACGCGGTTTGCACTTCCGCTATATGCGCCAGCGATTGCCCCAGCTCAGCGCTGCCTGCGATAACGATGCCGCGTTCATCCAGGATACGAATGCCCGCCAGGGTATACTGTTGGGTATTGAGCAGGATGTTTTGCATTTTTTGCCCGATTAGGCGGGCGGTTTCATAATCTGCCGGGTATACGGTAACCGTATTGGCGGCGGCGCGTCGGGGTAGAATCCGGTGTTGTGATAAGTCTAACTGCGGCGCGACCGGCGTGTAATGGCCTTGCGGCGACAATTGGTTTTGGCCGATGAAGTCCCGATAAATGGCAGAGAAAACCGCCGATTGGGTAATTAATTCCAGTTCGGTTTTGCGCAGCAGTTCATTTTCATAAAAGCGAAAAAAATACAATAAGGCCAGAGGCAGTAGCAATACCGAGAGCATGACCACCAATAAAATGGAGCGTAAACGAAATAGCCGCTTCATGCCGGGGGTGGCGTTTATGCGCATGAGCCTAATTTATAGCCGACGCCGTGCTGGGTTTCAATGATGTTGTTACAACCGACCGCCGAACCTTTTTGCCGAATATGTCGGATATGACTGTCGATGGTGCGGTCGCTGACATGGATGTTGTCCGGATAGGCGGCATTCATGATCGCCTCGCGACTGAATACCCGTTGAGGATGTTTCAGCAATTGCAATAACAAGGCGAATTCTAGCGCAGTGAGCGGCAGGTCTTGATCATGCCAGGTTGTGCTATGTTGCTCGCTGTCCATACACAGCAGGCCGTGGCAAAAGCGGTTTTTTTCATCAGGCTCAGTGTTCGGCGGGGCGGGCTGATGTCGGGTGCGTTTGAGTATTACTTTGACTCGCGCCACTAATTCGCGCGGACTAAAGGGTTTGGTGACATAATCATCGCCGCCGATTTCCAAACCGATCACCCGGTCGATTTCTTCATCGCGGGAGGATAAAAACAGTATCGGCGTTTCTGATGTTTTGCGAATTTCCCGGCAGCATTCCAGGCCGTCCATCTCCGGCATATTGATGTCCAGAATAATCAGTTCGGGCTGGGCGTCGTTGAGCTGGGTTAGGGCTTGCCGCCCGTCTTTGGCGGTTGCAACTGTAAAGCCTGACTGTTCCAGCGCGAAGCTGATTAATTCCCGGATATGCGGGTCATCGTCGACGATAAGAATGGTATTCATCAGGTTTGAGGCGATAGGGTAATTTAAGAATCAATTTGCGCCAATACATGATAGGTGACGATGGCTAAACTTTCAAAATCGATATTCGCTCCCTGGTCTTGCATGATGTGCAGCTGCCTCATAAGCTGATCGGGTATTTGACTGATTTCCGGTTTTATTCGGATGATCTTGAAACCATTGTCGGCTAACAGTTTTGTTAAACTGTGCAAAGTGTAAAAGCGATAATGCGTTTCGCATAATAAGCCGAACGGTACATAATCCCAATGCCCCGCCAACAGGTCGGCGACGATGCTCCAGTGGCCGACATTGGGAATGCTGGCGATTAGATAACCTTGCGGGGTCAGGAAGTGATCGTGAATGCGTTGCAATAATAATTCCGGGCGGGTGAAATGTTCCAGGCTATCCAGGCAGGTCGCCAGGTCAAATCTTTGATTCAGCTCAATGCTCAATGCATCGCCGACCCGCACTTGATCGAGTCGGCCTTCGGCGATTTGAGCGGCTTCCGGGTTCAGCTCGATGCCGGCGACATAACAAGCCCGCTCTTGTTTGAGTTGCGCGCCGAAATGGCCGGTGGCGCAGCCGATATCCAAAACCTGCTGGCAGTCAGTTGGAATTAAATCGAAAATTTCATGGCGCGGGTGATCATAATAATCGCCCGCCGGATGCAAATAAGCGGCTAAACTAATCGCTGCTTTAGTTTGGCATTGTTCAGGTATGGAAAAGGCATCCTCGACATTCGGCCAGTGCTGGATTAATGCCTTCGTTCTGATTAAAAAGGCCGCCGCTTCATGCTGTTGAAAAGGAACGATTTGATCCGGTAATTGTTCGACATAGGCATTGAAGCCGCTCTGCGTATAATAAACCGTGTCGGCGGTCAGCGGCGTGATGGCCGGTTGATTGGGCAATAAGCAATCCAATTGTTGATGGTCTTCAAGTTGCTGCAGCAATTTCTTTACACTTTGTTCGCCCCATAATAGCCACGGGGTCGTGCAGATTAATATGTATTCTGCTTGCCGGTCTTGTTTTAGATAAGCGTCAATAGCTGGGCTTAAGGTTTCGTTGATGCTTTTCTGCAACGGTAATAAGTCGATGGACGCATTATCAGGCGTGCTTTGCCGAAACAGCCGATAAGCCAGTTGTAATTCCTGCGATGCGTGAAAAGTGTTATTGATGGTGGTGAAAATTTGGATCATAAACAATTAATAGCTTTCTTGAGTAAAAAATTGGAGCCATAGCCCAATGGTGATATGAAATCAAAGGCGCCGACTCGAATATTCATTGTTAATTGGGTGCTTTTAAGAGCTTGGATATATTCCTCTTTATGCCAAGGTCCCGGAAATGGTCCTAAAGCAATGTGGAAGATATTTTTGTATTTTACTAAGGTAGACGTTACTAAATAACCACTCCAGCCATGACTCATAATAACCAATTGTTTTTTTTGAGAGATGAGTTTTTGAGTTTGGTTGATAAGTTCAGTTAGCTTTTGGCGATACAGGGTGTTTTGGGCTAATGGTAAACTTAAAACGTCCTGAGCCATATAAAAATAAATTAGTGATTTATTATTTGCAGCTGCTACTGTTTTTGCGTTGTTCAGCCCTTGATTCCAAGTTTTCATAAAATCATTAGTATATAAAACGCGATGCTCCGCCAGTTTTTGCGCAGCTTGTTTTGTGCTGGTTAAAGGAGTAAAGGAACCATCACTTGTTACCAATGTCATTTCTTCTGCTAGTGAGTAATCCGGATAGAATTTGCTTTTTCCTAAAGCAATATTGGTCAACATATCATCTAATGGCATTTCCTTTTTTTCATCGTGTATTTTATTTAAGGTGGCAAGTGTGAATAACATAAACATAGCGCCCTCTTCCATATCATTGCTTGGATCAAAATGGTCGTATCTTATAATTTCCCAGTTTAGTCCTAATAAACGACTACGATAATCATTCGATTTATAAAATATGAACGGATTAATGATGCTATTTTCTGAGCATTGATAACGTTTTTTAAAAAAACTACTCCAAGGCGCATATCTTATTCCCGAGTTAGGTGATTTAAATTTTTTTAAACCTTCTAAAATACCTGTTTTCGTATTAAAAAAGGGAGTCCAATGAACTTTCTTTTTGTCTTGAAAAAAAGTGGGTTTTCCTGAATTTAGCCACAGTTGTTCAGTAAAAAAATGACAAAAAAGATGTAGCCATTTTGGTTTTTTTTCTTGTTGACAAAGTAAGGCGGGATTCTCTGATTTAGGTGTCAGAGATGATGAAACATGATTAGTGAGTGTTTTGTCAGATAATGTATTTTCTTCGATTGATTTTTCGGATGTATTTTGTCTTGTTACTGGAGAATCAGAATAGTGTGTTTTACCGTATTCATCTATCCATTTATAGATGCCTCCAGCGATTGTTGCGCCCGCAATAAAAATCAAAAGCGCTAGAGCATATCGAAACATAATGTTTGCTCCTTATTTTTCTTTTTCCGTAAATGTTCTCCTCACTTTTATAAGTAAGGCGCTAGCGCTTGATTCATCATGCTGTTTGCAATAGGGCTTTGCTATCAGAGTTGTAGAGATGTATTTATGCACCCAGATAAATCAAAAACTTATGCCTTTAAATATTGAGAAGGTGATGAGTTACCGTGTACCTTAGTTTTAGTCGAATGTTAATTTAATTACAACTGAGTAAAACCGTAAGGATTTAATTGTTTACTTCCGTGTATAACGATGTTTTACACCTTTAGGGAAATAGTCAGGATCAGCAAAGGCATGCAAGGTGATTTCCGGCAACTGGCGTTCTGTCGGCGTGTAATGGGCGAATTCACTGTTTAGACGTAATAGTTCATGACGAACCGATTCCGCAATAGCTTGCGTTAAAGTTTCATTTGCGGTCACTTCAGGCAACATCTCTACAGCGATATGCAGCGTTTTATCGCCATTGTCAGTTTCCCGCGTTTCCAATACAAATTTACCTGTAATCAAGTTCATGAACTCTGGTTGTTCTAATCCAACCGTGACGTTTTCCGGAAAAATATTGGCTCCGTAAAAGGAGAGGGTGAAATCGGCGCGACCGAAGACGAACACAAAAGGCAGTTCGCGAGGGCTGAAATCTTCTGCTAAACCCAGCTCGCGCAATGAATTAACGCCATTTGATTCTAGAAATGCCCGCATTTCATTGTAAGCGATGACGCCGCCTTTATCGGCAATATGATAACGCATCAGCGGTACGCTGTTGTCCCCGGAAACCACCAGCGTTTCTTCATGGGTTTCAAAAAAGCGACTGACCGGATCATATTGGGCCAACGTAGGCAAACGCGATTCGCCGAATAAGCTTTGAACAGCGTGCGGATGTTTGGCTAGCCAGCGACGTATGGCAATGCTAAATGGCGTTTCATTTGCTAATACGCCGCCATCGGCAGTCCCGTATAGCGAAGCGGAATCGAAATCAGGCTTTGTAGAGCCGATGCGCTCAGCAACTAATTCACGCCATTCCTCGCTGAACACTTCTCCGGCAAACACCAGTTTGGTCGGCTGTTCGCGCCAGTCTATGCCTTCTGCGATGCCGGCGTCGATGACATCTTTAAGAAAAGGGGGATAGCCCAACAACACTGTCTGTTCAAAATGAGGCGCTAATTCGCGCACCACGCGAAAGATTTCAGCTTTATTATTGCCCGGCGTTGCTACCATTAGCGGATAGCCTTTATGCGCCAAATGCCAGCAGCAGGAAGTGGTGAATAAGCCGCCGACCCAATTGCCTAAAGCAAAGCAGACAATGGCGAGAGTTGATCGCTGATGAGCTTGAAAACTATCCTGAAAAACTTGTTCAAAGCGAAGCGCAACATCCAGCTCATAAGCCGCTGAGCGCGGCCAGAAAGTCGCTTGTCCAGTGGAGCCGGAGGATACTGCAACCCGGTCAGCGCCAGCCAGGCTGCCGCCCCAGCAGCGTTCTGCTAGTGAGTAAGTCTGCATATAATTGCTTTTGTCCATCAACGGCAAATTTCGGAAATGTTGAGGGTTGCTAATTTCAGCAGGGTTGACCGCCTTTTCATTCAGAAATTGTCGGTAGGCGGGTACATCGGATGCGCAGCGCTGGAAAAGACTCAAAATATGTTGATTTTGGTCGATGGCATTATGCTCGGCCAGCAAGTCGTTCAAGGAGGTATTGTAAAATCGCTTAAAGAGTTTGTTTTCAGCGGGTTTGGCGGAGCTGGACATAACGAGTTTCCAAATTACACTTGATTATCAGAGACTATGCATGAATAGAAGCAAATAATCAAAGTGATTTGGAAATTGATAATCTGCGGAGTAACACAGATTATAAATCGTTTTTCTGCGTTCCTATGCTCCGGAGGCTGTGAAAGAATTCAAGCAAAATTAAAAAAATGATAAATGCGTAGGTTGTGGGTGAGCTTGCGAACCCCAACAATCAAGTACTTTCACAGTCTCTACAGCGTAGGAATGCATCCGTATAGGGGGTAAGTCTAATCTTCCGCTTTAGACTTCATTTCATCTAATATCGCTTTTTGTTCATCGCTCAAAAGTCCTCTTATCGAGGCCTTGCTATTGGCTTTAATGACGATGAGCTGGCTGAATAAATCGCCTTGTTGATCCGCTAATGTTTGAACTTGCGCAGCATCGTAATCATCCGCTTTGACGAGTTCTTTGATTAATAAGCGGTTGGCGACAATTTGGTCGGCCAGCGGCTGTATCAAATTCTGCGCATCTTGACGGATGGTTTTAATTTGTTCGCGTTGTTCTTCACTCAGATCTAGTTGTATGGCTTGGCGGGCCCGAAAAAAAGCCGGGCCGTTCGGCATGAGTCCATTTCTGTTGCCTTTTTGAAAGCCCTTGCCCGCTGCATTGAAAAATCCGTTTTCTGCTCCGTGCGGACGTTTTGCGGAAATAGGCATGCTTATTGTGATTAGCAAAGCCGCTAATATGCTTTTTGTCAATATTGCTTCATTTTTCATCATTCTTCCTCGTTCAGTCTTAGTTAATATTAGCCAAGAATATTTCGGAATGGTTCCTTAATATTCTTACGACTATATTCTATGATCAACCCCTGTAATTGTGTGCATCGGAATGTAAAACTATGTAAAGTTATTACAGTTGTTAGTGAAAAGTGTGGAATGATTGGAAAAGGTCGTGACTCGTATTAGAAGCAGCTGGGTAACAATGGCTGTCTGCTAATTACGCTTTAAAACCAATAAAAGGCAGGTTTGTGATTTTATGTATCGTATTTTATTAGCGGATGATGATGTGGAGTTGTGCCGTTTGTTGACCGAATATTTAACTGCGGAAAATTTTGATGTGGACTCTGCGTATGATGGCGAAACGGCGCTGGAACAAGCCTTAACCGGGAATTATCATATTATTGTATTAGACATTATGATGCCGCGTTTGAACGGCTTGGAAGTGCTGAAAAAAATGCAGGGCAAAGTTGATACGCCGGTGATTATGTTAACGGCAAGGGGTGATGATATTGATCGCATTGTCGGTTTGGAAATGGGCGCGGATGATTATTTGCCCAAACCTTGTAATCCCAGGGAGTTAGTGGCTCGGCTGCGCGCGCTGTTGCGGCGCGTGGAAAAATCCCTGAAACCTGAGAAGGAATCAAAGAAAGCCGTCGGCGATTTAACCATCAGTTTAACTGAACGAACGGTATTGCTGGAGCGACAATCTGTTAATCTGACCAGTACGGAATTTAATGTTTTGCAAGCGTTGTTAAATCATGCCGGGGAGGTGGTGGATAAACAAAAATTGACTCAGGAATCACTGTTGCGCAAATTGACCCCCCATGATAGAAGTATCGATATGCATTTAAGCAGGATTCGTAAAAAGCTGGGCAATTATCCGGATGGCGGACAGAGAATTAAAACGATACGCGGCATTGGTTATATCTATGTTGTTCAAGGGCTCGCCGCCGAAGGATGAATTTCCATAGCCTGTTCTGGAAAATATTTCTTTCCTTTTGGCTGTTCATGGCCTTATTCGGCGCCAGCAGCGCTTTGCTGGTCGCTCATTTTAAAACCGTTCAAGGCCCAAAGCCGTTACAAACGGCGCGCCTGCTTAGGCATCTGCAAGGAATGATGCGCAGAAATGCGGATCGTGAATTGATTAGCGATTGGTTGCGGCAATATCAAGATGATGTCTTTAAAATATATATCGTGGATGAAAAAGGCGATGAATTATTGCAGCGCGTTGTGCCGGAAGCCTTATTGCAAGCATTAAAAGAAAAACCGCCGATGCCTTTGCGCGGCTTCTCTCGTTTCTCCCGTCCGGGAATGCCGCCGCTCATGGATAGAGCCGAGCTTGAACAGCCGTTATTTATTAAACCTGTTGTCTTAAACGGCGAGCTGTTTCATCTTTTAATTGATAATCGCCGATTGCGCGGTTTAGCGCGTTTATTTCACCCTTTCGGCATTGCCGGACGCATTGTCATCGCTTTTATTTTGAGTGGCGCGATTTGTTTTTTTCTGGCGAGTTACCTGATTATTCCGATCAAAAAACTGCAATCGGCGACTCACCGGATAGCGGGCGGACAGTTTAGCGATTCCATTCAGGCTGAGATTATTGCGCGTAAAGATGAAATCGGTGACCTGGGCCGAGATTTTGAATATATGGCAAAGCGTATAGAAAGCGCTTTATTGTCGCAACAACGCTTATTGAGGGATGTTTCCCATGAACTGCGCTCGCCGTTGGCGCGTTTGCAAATTGCATTGGGGTTAGCGCATCAGCGCTCCAATGGCTTGATTGAGCCGGAACTGGATAGAATTGAGCTTGAGGTTGAGCGGCTGAATGATTTGGTCGCCCAATCATTATCCCTTGCGCGTTTGAACAATCAGATTCAATTGGCGGAAAAAAAACCACTGAATTTGAATGAAATTCTAATACAGGCGGTGTTAGATGCGGATTACGAAGCTCAGGAAAAACAATGTCGAGTCGTGCTGGCGGAGTCGGCGCAATGCACCATCCTCGGCGATTCTACCTTAATGCTCAGTGCTTTGGAGAATTTGCTGCGCAACGCGGTGAACTACACCCCTGTCGATACCCAGGTTGAAGTGAGCATTGAATTGAGCGATGATGAAATTGTGGTAACGATTTCAGATCAGGGCGACGGCGTGCCGGAGGAAAGCCTCGATGATTTATTTAAACCTTTTTTTCGCGTTGATGAAGCCAGAACGCATCTTAACGGCGGCTATGGAATAGGCTTGGCGATAGCCGAGCGGGCGGTTCATTTGCATCAAGGACGCATACAGGCGAGCAATAGCGAAAACGGAGGGTTGATAATGCGGATTGTTTTGCCTTTGTTAATCGATTTTCCGCTTGGTCAAGCGGTCGAAAAATGACTTCAATTTGCTTATAATCAAGCTTTATCCTAATGGCTTTAACAGGTATCGACCTTGACCACACATCATCAAGCGGATTTGTCCATCTTTCTGGAACAATGGAATATCTACCAGACAATCATTGAACATAATTACATGTTTCATGCGGAAATTATTGACCGGGTTAAAAAGCGCTTAAAGACTTATCGTCAGCCGCATGTTTTGGACTTGGGTTGCGGCGATGCTTATATTATCAGTCAATGCATAGAACAAGAGCAGTCAATTCACTATACCGGGGTTGATTCATCGGATATGCCGTTGCAATATGCGGTGCAAAATTTTCAGCATAGCCAAGCCGAGGTGGAATTGATCAACAAGGATATTTTGTCGGCTTTAGATGAAGTAACTCAATCCTTTGATGTGGTTTTATCCGGCTACAGCATCCATCATTTAACTTCACAAGAAAAAAAGCGTTGTTTTAAGTCCATTGCCGGTTTGCTTAATCCGGACGGCGTTTTTATTTTTTATGATGTAGAGATGAATCAACAAGAGAGTCGGGATGAATATTTACAAAGAGCCTGCCAGGTGTTTAATCAGACCTGGCCAGTGTTTAACGGCGAACAACAAAAAAGTATTTCGGCCCATGTATTGGACAATGATATTCCGGAACATGAGCTGTTTTATCGGGAAAATTTCGCTGCGGCGGGGTTAAATGTCATTGAAAAATCGCCTTTGGGTCAAGATCGGCTTTTTAGCTATTATGTATTACAGAACTCTGCCGAGGTCGCTTGATTCTGGCGTTATGTTAAGCCGTCATACCGGCAGCGCTCCAGAGTGTAGGAATAAGTTACAGACTGTGTACAAACTCTTTAATGCCGTCTAGCAACATTTGCGTCGCCAATATCACCAATATCATACCCACTAAACGCTCCAAAGCCCTGGCGCCGTGTTCGCCGATGACATTCAATAAAAAAGGTGAAGTCAATAAAATCAGGGTGGTTCCCAACCAGGCCAAAAACAGCGCCAGGCACCATTCCAATATGCGCTCCGGCTGACCGGAGCTGAGCAGCAGCAATAATGCGATTGTCGAAGGGCCTGCGACTAAGGGCATCGCCAACGGCACAATAAACGGTTCATCGTCATCGCCGTCTAAATCAATTACGCTGGATGATGGAAAAATCATATGCAGCGAAATGATGAAGAGCAGAACGCCCCCGGCAATGCTGAGCGATGATTGCGTTAAGCCCAGAAACGCCATAATGGCGTTTCCGGCCAACAAAAAAGTGAATAAAATCACCAGCGCAATCAGAAGCTCTCTGGCGACGACAATTAAACGTCGGGGCGGATCTAATTTAGATAATAATGCGTTAAACACCGGCACATTGCCCAGCGGGTCCATGATCAGCAGGATAGTGACGGAGATGGATGCTATGTCGGTCCAGTTCATTTATGGGTTTCTCATATATTGATGCTCCTTGCTAAAGTGCTATTCGCAATCAGATCGACTGACTTCAATTGATCTCCATTAGAAATCATAAGGTGTGGAGAGTCAATTTTTCGACATGGTTTTTTTAACGCATTGAATGTTAAACAAAAATAATATGGCCTGGAGTTTGCTTCACTGATGGCGATAGTGACAAAATTGGTTGAAGCAATGGATAGTACGCACGCTCAAAAATCAGAACGGTTGACCGACGCTTTTCAATTGTTTAATAAAGTCTCGCAAAATCTCAGCGATTCTTATCAGCAATTGGAAGCGCAGGTCGAGAAGTTGAATCAAGAACTGGCTTTCGCACGCAATGAACGCTTAAAAACATTGGTTGAGAAAGAAAAAATGGCGACCCGTCTGCAACAAATCCTGGCGGCGATACCGGCGGCGGTGATTATCTTGAATGCCGAAGAAGTCATTATCGATTGTAATCATCATGCGCTGACGTTTTTGGGGGAACCGTTGCTGGGCGAGTGTTGGCAATCCGTCAGTCGGCGCCGATTATCGGTGATCAATGAAAGCCCCCACGAAAGGATGCTGGCCGACGGGCGAAGAGTCAGCATTGTGCGCAATGCTTTAAATAATGAATCAGGACATTTGCTGTTGCTTTCAGACATCAGCGAATTACGCGACTTACAAGATATGTTGGCGCAGCAGAAACATTTGACGGCAATGGGCGAAATGGTCGCCGGTATGGCGCATCAAGTCAGAACGCCTTTGTCTACCGCCATACTTTACGCTTCGCAACTACGTCACCCGAATATTGATGACGACAAGAGAATGCAATTCAGCGAACGTATTTTGGAGCGTCTACATCATTTGGAAAGGCAAGTGAATGATATGTTGATTTTCGCCAAGCAAGGACGGATGGCGATGGAAGTGTTTTCGCTGGCTGAGCTGTTAAGCGGCATACGTCGAAATATGACCGAATTTACTGTTGAATTTAGCTTGGAAAACCTGGCCCCGGCGGACTCCATGCTGGGCAATATGGATGCTTTACAGGGCGCTTTAATGAATTTGTTGAATAACGCCGTCGACGCGATGGCTGAATACGGAAAAATTGAGATGAGCGTGCTGCAAACGGAAGCTTACCAATTGCGGATAGTCATTAAGGATAACGGCGGCGGAATGAGCGCTCAGCAAAAACAACGTATTTTCGAACCCTTTTATTCCAATAAAGTGAAGGGCACCGGTTTGGGCTTGGCTGTCGTGGATACCGTGATCAAAGCGCACAGCGGTTGTTTACAATGTGAATCGACGCCGGGTAAAGGGACCACTTTTACGTTGACATTGCCTTGTGTTTATCAAGACGCGGTGAGTTTATCGCAAGCGCCTTTAAGCCATGAAATTCAGGAGCAAGCTTATGAAACAATATGACATACTGATTGTTGAAGATGATGAGGCGTTAAGTCTGGCTTTAAGCGAGACCTTGACCTTGGAGCATTACCAAGTGGCGTTGGCGGAAAACGGCGCTCAAGCACTGACTTTATTGCGCGATCATGCCTTTAAATTAATCATTACCGATGTGCAGATGCCGGTGATGGATGGTTTGCAATTGCTCAATAATTTACAGAAATATCATCAACAAATACCGGTTTTGCTGATGACTGCTTACGGTTCGATTCCCAAGGCGGTAGAAGCCATGCAGGCGGGCGCTGCGGATTATTTGATCAAACCCTTTGAAGCGTCGGTGTTGGCGGATAAAGTCGCCGCCTTCTTGGTCGGTGATGAACAGCAACCAGAAAGGGTGGTCAACGATCAAGCCATGAAAAGGCTTTACGGCTTATGCAGTAAAGTCGCGCGCACGGATGTGACGGTTTTATTGCAGGGCGACAGCGGAACCGGTAAAGAGGTATTGGCCAATTATATACATCAAAACTCCAATCAACATGGCGGGCCTTTTGTCGCGATTAATTGCGCGGCGATACCGGAAAATATGTTGGAAGCGATGTTGTTCGGTTATGAAAAAGGCGCTTTTACCGGCGCGGTGCAAGCTACCGCCGGTAAGTTTGAGCAAGCGCAGAACGGGACTTTATTACTGGATGAAATATCGGAAATGGCGTTAGCTTTACAGGCCAAATTGTTAAGGGTGCTGCAGGAAAAAGAAGTCGAACGCTTAGGCGGACATAAGAAAATTAAACTCAATGTCAGAATTTTGGCGACCACCAATCGACACTTGAAACAAGATGTCGATAATGGAAAATTTAGAGAAGATTTATATTATCGGCTGAATGTTTTTCCAATCAAAATACCCCCCTTAAAAGATCGGCCCGGCGATATTTTAGCCTTGGCTAATGCGCTGTTGGTCAAGCATTTACCGCGAGGCAAAACCTTGCCGAAGTTTGATACGATGGCCATCCATAAAATGCAGGCTTATGCCTGGCCGGGCAATGTTCGAGAGTTGGAAAATGTTGTGCAAAGAGCCTTGATTCTGGAGCAGAACGGCATTGTTAGTGCCGATGATTTGATTTTTGAAGAAGCGATGGAGATTAATTTCGAAGCGCCGGAGATTCAAGCGCAGTCGATTCCATTAAGCGATGAAGATGGTTTAAAAAGTCTCAGTTTGGGCGAGGGCGTTAAATCCGCTGAAGAAAAAATTATTTTACAAACATTGGATGAAGAGAAGGGCAGCCGTAAAAATACCGCTGAGAAGCTGGGCATCAGTCCGCGAACCTTGCGTTATAAAATTGCCCGGATGAAGGAATCGGGGATTGCCGTGCCTTGTTAATCATAATCAGTAGATTAACAGGATAATTTTGATGCAACTTTTAGCGCAGTTATTAATCGGTTTTTCCCTGTTTTCAGCTATTTTGTTGATATTTGCCCATGCTGTTCAACACCATGAACAGCAGCAGTTTTCTTCAAAACTGGCCGGTTTTTTTTTGATTGCGAGCCTTGGTCTTATTCAAGGGCTGAATTTACAGCTTCTGCTAGACCCCGGTTCTAGTTTCTTTTCGCCTCTCTATATCGCTTTATTATTTTGTATCGCGCCCAGTTTTTATTTTTACAGCCGTAGATTGTTAACCCTGGAAGTCGGCTTCAATACAGGACATTGCTTACATGCTTTGCCTATTGTCATTTCCTTACTTTTTCCGCTTAAATGGCTGATACCGCTCGCCTTTTTAATCGGTAGCGGCTATTTATTATGGTTAGCCAGGGCGGTTTATGGCTTACGTGGGCAAAGGCAGCGTTTTAAATTGGAGCTTTTCGCTTTGGCGGTATTATTTTTAATCGCTATCGGGGTGATTTTGCTGGGCTTTGTCTGGCCGTTGATTAATGACTTAAATTTTATTACGGCTTATAGCATTCTGATCGGCTTGGCGTTTTTTGTTGTTTTATTCATGTTTTTACATTTTCCCGGCTTTGCGGGGGAGGTGGCTGAAGCTGCTCAGGCAAGCTATGCGGCAAGCACATTAAATAAGGTGGATAGAAAACAAGTGTTGGAGCGACTGGAGCAGCTTATGGAGCAGGATCAACTTTATACCATGGAGAATTTGAGCTTAAACTTGTTAGCCGAACAATTGCAGTTAAATTCACACCAGTTATCCGAACTGATCAATAGCGAATTCAAATTAGGCTTTTCAAAATACATACGCCGACAGCGAATTGACGCGGCTAAAAAATTACTGATAGCGGAGCCGGAGGCATCTGTTTTATCCATTGCGCTATCGGTAGGATTCAGCACCCAGTCCAATTTCTATACAGCCTTCCGCGAAATGGTCGGGATGCCTCCCGGCCAATATCGAAAACAATTTCTTCAATAAGGACTGAGGATTTTATATTCCTGATTGATAAAACAGGAGGGTTAATTCTGTTTGCCTTGCTATTGTTGTCGCCACTGAAATAATTTGTGGAGAACAATATGTTAAGACGAATTACGGATCATGTTTTATTTAGGAAAATTAGCAGTTTACTGTCTAAATGTTTGCCTGTCAGGAGTGTCTTATGAATATCTTACTGACCGGCGCCGGCGGGTTTATCGGACGCCATATCTTGCAGTTTTTAGAGCAGCAGGGGCATCACCTGGCCGCCTGTTCCCGCAGTCCGGAAAAAATACAGGCCATTTCCAGTCAATGTAGCGTTTTGCATAGCGATTTTACGGATATGACAGAGGCGTCCGCGTGGCTGCCTCATCTAAAAAATATTGATGTTGTCATTAATTGTGTCGGCATTATCGCCGAATCAAAAGGGCAGAGCTTTCTTTCATTGCATGCCGAAGCGCCTATGGCGCTGTTTAAAGCGGCGGAGCAGGTTGGCGTTAAAAAGGTGATCCAAATTTCAGCGCTGGGTGCGGATGAGTCGGCGAAATCAGCTTATCATCTCAGTAAAAAAGCGGCGGATGATGTGTTGCGAACGCTGTCATTGGATTGGTATGTTATACAGCCCTCTGTGGTTTACGGTAGCGGCGCGCAAAGTATGGCTTTATTTCATGCGCTGGCCGCCTTGCCGGTGTTAACGCTAATCGACGGCGGAAATCAATTACTGCAACCCGTGCATGTCAGTGATTTAGTTGCGACTGTCACGCTGTGTTTAAAACAACAATCTCATGCGCGAGTGACTATACCCGTAGTCGGTCCCGATGTGATCAGTTTTAAAGCGTTGATGCGGCGGCTCAGGCAGCGTTTGGGAAAGAAACCGGCCATCGAGATTTCAGTTTCTAAAAAAACCGCTAAACGTTTTTCGTTGTTTGGCAAGTGGATGGCGGAACCGGTATTTACCCCGGAAAATATAGAGATGTTAGCGCGCGGCAATACCGCGCCGACTGATGAAATCAGTCGGTTTTTAGGTCGTCTACCCCAAAGCCCGGCCCAAGTATTATGGCGTCTTCCTGCAAACCAAGCTGAACGCTGGCATGCGGCGTTGTATTTTCTGCGACCGGTTTTGCGCCTTTCCATCGCCTTTTTATGGGTTTGGAGCGGTTGGGTTTCCATATTTCTGTTCCCGAATGAATTAAGTTATCAGTTCTTGGTTGCTTCAGGCATTGACGGCATTGCAGCGCCTATCATGCTGTACGGATTGGCGATAATGGATATAGCTCTCGGTCTGGCGACATTAACGGTTAGCAAAATTCGCGGCTTAATGTTTTTTCAAATCATCATTGTTTTGCTCTATACCGTGACGATTAGTTTTACCTTGCCGGAATTCTGGTTGCATCCATTCGGCCCGGTATTAAAAAACATTCCTTTATTAGTCACATTGATTGTTTATATGATTTTGGATGGGGAAAAACCATGATTTTTTTAACCCTAAAGTTAATCCATATTTTAAGCGCTATTATTTTATTCGGTTTGGGATGCGGAACTGTGTTTTTCAAAATGATGGCGGATCGCTCCGGTGATCATGCCGCCATTGCGGTCACCAGTAAACATGTGGTGTTGGCGGATTGGTGGTTTACCACGCCTACTGTCATTATCCAGCCGATAACCGGTTTGTTAATGGCTGAACAATTATCCATCTCTGTGACTGACGGCTGGATGATTCAAACCCTCGTATTATACGCGTTGACCGGGTTATGCTGGCTGCCGGTTATTTATTTACAAATTCGAATGCGGGATATTGCTGTTCAATCATTACAACAACAAAAACCTTTGCCGGGTTTATATCATCATTATGCAAAAATCTGGATGTGGCTGGGCGTTCCGGCTTTTTTTGCAATGATTGCTATAACCTCTTTAATGGTGTTTCACTCTGCATTAGCTTAAAGGTTTTAAGGAACGGGGATGTTATAAAATTCACGTTCCTGAATAGGTCATATGATTTGGAAAAACTGAGAATTGGACTAGACTAAACATTCAATGATGAATCAATTCATTCATTTCCAATTTAGTATGACGGAACAACAAAAAATTTTAATTGTCGATGACCTGCCCGCTAATTTGAAAGCATTGCAAATAACTTTGCGAAGCGTAAAGGCGGAAGTCATTTCGGCTAATTCAGGTAATGAGGCTTTGGCGTTAGCTCTACAGCATGATTTTGCAGTAATCTTATTGGATGTGCAAATGCCTGAAATGGACGGCTATGAAGTAGCGGATCATTTACAGCAGGAACAGGCGACAGCGCATGTGCCGATTATTTTCGTTACTGCAAACAGCCAACAAAAATCAATGTATCAAGGTTATCAGGCAGGCGCTGTAGACTACATTATGAAGCCTTATGATGCCGATGTTTTGCTTGCCAAGGTGAGGATTTTTTTGAAACTATCGGGCCTGACTCAGGAATTAAAAAATTATCAACAACATTTGGAGCAGAGGGTTGCCGACAGAACCGTAGAATTAGTTCAGGCCTTAGAGGATGCGCGACAAGCGAATAAAGCAAAATCGCTTTTTTTAGCGAATATGTCGCATGAATTAAGGACTCCGATGCACGCTATTTTTAATTTTAGTAAGCTGGGCTTGAAAAACATCGAACAACAGAATTATGCTAAATTGAAACGTTATTTTGAGAACATTCATGTCAGCAGTCAAAGGTTATCGTTGTTGTTG
>SPJM01000270.1 GCA_006844585.1 Methylococcaceae bacterium
AGATCGCAGAATTAGAGGTTCAAGTTGAAGAGATGGATGAACGGCGCTTAACGCTGAGTAGCGAATTGGAGCAGCAAAATGTGCTGATGGGCGAGCAACGTCAGCAAATTAAAATGGCTCTGGATCAACTCCATCAATATCGCAGTGATATGCACAGTGTTCAAGGCAAGATTACCTCCTTAGAAATGTTGCAGCAACATGCGATGGGTAAAGACAAAAAAGAATTGGAAGCGTGGTTAACGCGGATGGATTTGGATAAGCAACCTCGTTTGGCTGAATTTATGGATGTCGAAAACGGTTGGGAAACGGCGGTGGAAACAGTGTTGGCGCATTATTTGGAAGCGGTTTGCGTTGATGATTGGGATAATGCGGTTGCCGGGCTACAGTTTTTGCAAGAACAGGATGTCATTTTATTCAAGACCTCGGCGGAACCGGTTTCGGGAGATGAGCGCAGTTTATTATCCAAAATTCGTTGTCAGTGGGACTTGTCGCCGTTGTTATCGGGGATTTTATACGCAGATGATCTGCAACAAGCGCAAACTATGCAAAA
>SPJM01000271.1 GCA_006844585.1 Methylococcaceae bacterium
AACTGGAGTTTGGGAAACAGCGAAAGAAGGCTATTTACACGGCGGTATGAAAAGAAGGGTTTTACGGGTTATCGACAGACGAATATGGCGAGCAACGGTTGAGTAAAGAGGTTACCATGAAATTAACGCATTTTATTTTAGGAACGCTGCTGGGCGGGGTATCGCCGTTTGCGTACAGCGCTCAGCAATGTAATGACGCCGCGCCGTCTACCGCGCCGGACGAACGTTATCAAATCCACCTGGACGGTACAGTTACTGACCTGGAAACCGGCTTAATGTGGCAACGCTGCGCACAAGGCCAAGAGTGGGATGGTGCGGGATGCAGCGGTTCAGCTCCAGGCCATACCTGGTCGGAAGCTTTGCAACAAGCGGAGATCGCCAATCAACAGCAGGATTTGAGTTATCAAGACTGGCGTTTACCCAATAAAAAAGAGCTTGCCTCGCTTGTTGAGAAACGCTGTTTTGATCCTGCAATCAATTTATCCGTATTTCCGAAGACGCCTTCGTATTGGTTTTGGTCTTCGTCGCCGAATGCCGATTTTCCCGATAGTGCGTGGTTTGTCAGCTTCCATTACGGCTTTGTGGGCAACCTCAATAAGAGTAATACTTATGCAGTTAGGTTGGTTCGCGCGGGACAGTCTTTTGCTTTTTTGCCGGATACCAGGCCGGATGCTTTTGATTTTAACGATTTGTCCGACGTTAACCGATCAGTCACCCTCACCTCCAATAGCATTATCATCAATGGGATAAACGCTACCACGACGATAGAGGTTAATTTCGGCGAATATTCCATCAATAGCGGGGCTTGGCGCAGTGCTGCAGGGGAAGTGAATAATAATGACAGGGTTAAAGTCAGACATGTTTCCGCCACCGGTTTCGAGCAAACAGTGACGCAAACTTTGACGATTGGCGACCAAAGCGGTCAATTCAGTTCCACCACGGAACAACAGTCGACAGTTGAAGTCAGCGGCAAGGGCATCATTGAAGGTCGTGTTTTGAATGGTTGTAATCAAAAACCTTTTTCATTACTCAATGTTGATTTTGAAGGTGTATCAGGCAATTTTAAAAGCCAGCAAACGGATCGGAACGGACGTTATGTGATTGGCCTGGACAGTGGTGAATATACGGTTTCGACAGAAGAGCCAGGTTTTCAAGAGGATCGTCATCGATTGAATTTAGTGGCGGGTGAAACCCGCATTGCCAATTTCAATTTATTACCGAGTAACGGCTGCTCCGATATACAACCGGCAAAAACCCGGCAGGCCTTGATT
>SPJM01000272.1 GCA_006844585.1 Methylococcaceae bacterium
CGGTGATCCTGCTTTGCCTAATCACTGGCAAAGCTTTTTTCAGCTATTTTATATGGCGAGATACTGCAGACCTTGCACATAAGGAGCAGATTTTACAAACTAAAAAAGCAAGTGCGGCCGAATCCCTTCGGAAGAAACAAATCGCTGAGCAAAAAATTGCCACGTTAAACGCCTTACGCGGTCATGAGCATGTTTCAATCTTTCTGAGTGCTATTGATCAGGCCCATACTGATGGCGTTTGGTTTAAGCGCATTAACTATGTCCACCAACATGTGTATGACACTGCAATCGCAACAACTAGCGAGTCAACAGTCAGTGGAACGCTCCATCGTGCCGTTGTAATGGGTCACGCCTTAAATCATTCCATGCTGGCAACATTTATGCGCCAATTAAATACGATTGAAGGCATGGCGGATTTGCACCTTGTAAATACGGGTGCAAGCCTTTATGCCAACACACCCATCGTGGACTTTAACCTGAGTGTCAACATTAACGAGACAAACCAGAGGCAATCGATATGAATAGGATTGTCCAATTTTTAGTTAAATTTGATTCACGCTTAGTCATGGGTGGAATGCTACTGTTTGTCACTTTATTCGCCGTTGAAGGCTGGCAGCTTGTGCTTAAAAAAAGCTATCTAGATTATCAACAAACAATGACTGATAAAGCAACATTCCTTAAAACGGAAGCTCAGTTCGCGACTCAGATTAGTGGCATAGAAGAGAGCGTGCGCGCTGTTGAGCAGATGTATGCAACGTTAGATGCAGAATTTAAACAGCCTGCTTCTGATGATGAAACAACATCGGTCATAGAAGCACTAGACCGCTCGGCAAGTCAATATGGTGTGGCATTAGCGAGTGTTCAGCCAGAGGGAAAGAAAAGTATTTCACATTTTGATGCGCTTTCTTTTGATATCAGCGCAGTCGGAACTTATTTACAACTAAGCACATGGATGCTGAGCTTCACTCGCACGCTAGATCAACATGTATCGATAACGGAGTTTGATATGAAGGCCGACAAGGAAAGCGAGCAAATTACGCTTTCTTTATCAATTGTACTCTATCGCCCTTCACAACCGAATGAGGTCACTCAATGATTAAGTTATGCATCAATTTATGGGCCTTATTAATGACGGCCAGCCTTTCCTCACCAGTTTTTGCTGAGGTCACGCTAAAACACGACCCATTTGCACGACCTGTATTAGCAACAGCCGCTTTAGAAAGTGACCAAACGGATATTACAGTGAATGACGATGGCCTATTTGATCCACAGCTCATTGCAGTGATGGTCGCCGGCAAACACTCCTTAATTAATA
>SPJM01000273.1 GCA_006844585.1 Methylococcaceae bacterium
CGTTGCCGAGACAGGCGGAGACGATTAATTCGGCGATGAGGCCGGTTTCTTGATTATCGCTGCGGGCGTGTTGTTGGAACAAGTTTATCAAGTCTTCTTTCTCCAACATGCGTTGAAAGTCCAAAACGATGCCGGAGGGTGCTTGGTGACTGATGACAGTTTGCGGGAAATAAGTTTTTGTTAAATGAATGAATTGCGCCGGCGTCAGCCCCAGATAATCGGGCAGAACACTTTGTCCGCAAAGCCAGCTAGCCATGATCTTGCTCAGCCAAACCGCATTGTTTTGCGGTATGGCTGCTTGTTGGCTCAGCAAGGTCAGAAAGATTTCCTGACGGTTATCGGTGAAGGGCTTTAGCACGGCGCTCATCATTAATACTCGACGCGGATGTCCTCGTCGCGCACAATCATTTGACAAGCCAAACGCCAGGGACTGGGTAAATCATCAACAATCATTTGCTCCATTTCTTCCTTGCTGATTTTACCGGTTTCGCGCAATACGGTTTTTTCCTTTTCGGTTAACGGACCGCCCATCCGGCCTTTGCTGTCTAAGCTGGAAACTTTAACTGCGCAAGTGCCGCATTCGCCGTCTTCACATTCAAAATTGATTTGAATCTTGTTTTCTCTGGCCAGTTTTAGCACTGTTTGGGTATGGCTGCCCGCGGTTGCATAGACTGTTTTGTCCCGAAATTCGGGGCTGGTAAAGGTTACTAATGCCATTTTATGTCCTCGTAATTAGATAGGATGAGATCAAGCCGGTTTTACAGCAACATCGCCGCCTAATACTTGAGCCTGACAGGCCAGTCGGTTATGTTTGCCGGCCATGTTTTCTCTCAGCACTTTGTCTTCCAGCACTGAGGGTTCGGATAGATTTTCCCAACCTTTATCGACTTTCATAATACAGGTGCCGCAGTCGCCTTCACGACAGCCGTAGGTAAGGGCCGAGCCGACTTTTTCTGAAACTTCGATGACTCGCGTTCCGGCGGGAACGGAGACGGTCACGTTAATATCTTCAAAGGTTAAATTGGATTTCGCCATGCGTAACTCCTGGTTTTAGTAAAAATAAAAGGAACAGCTTATCCTTCGTTCAGCTATTAGTTGCTGTGTGGGATAAACTGTCTCCATGTCATAATTTTTTTAAGTTAGTTCGGTAAAGTCGATTACCTTGGGTTTGCGTAAGCCCATTAATTCTTTTGCCAAATCTTCTCCAAATTGTTTGCACTCCAGAATTTCTTCTTCATTTGGGATGAGTTTTATCCGCATAC
>SPJM01000274.1 GCA_006844585.1 Methylococcaceae bacterium
TCGAAGCGCAAATGCAGGCTCGCTTAGGTGAAAAATTGTCGATACGCATGCAGGTGGCTAAAAGCTATGAACAGGGTATTGATGATTTGGTTCAAGGCCAAGTGGATTTTGCCCGTTTCGGCCCGGCTTCTTATATTCTCGCCAAGCAACAAAATCCTGATTTAAAGATTATTGCGGCAGAGGCAAAAAAAGGGAAAAAAACCTTCAATGGGGTGATAGCGGTGCATAAGGAAAGCCCTATTCAATCAATTGCTGATTTAAAGGGGAAAAAGTTTGCTTTCGGCAGTGATAAATCTACGATTGGGCGATATTTGTCTCAATTATATTTAGCTGAGCAGGGTGTGTTTGCCAGTGATTTACAAAGTTATGAGTATTTAGGCCGGCATGATGCCGTGGGCGCTGCTGTGGCGGTGGGGAGTTTAGATGCGGGCGCTTTGAAGGAAGGCACATTTAAAAAATTAGTTAAAAAAGGCAAAAAACTGAGGATTTTGGCGAGTTTTCAAAATGTAA
>SPJM01000275.1 GCA_006844585.1 Methylococcaceae bacterium
CCATTATGGAACAACGCATCATTAAAACCACCTGCCCTTATTGCGGCGTAGGTTGCGGTATTAACGCCACCATTGATAATCGCGATGCGCATCAAATCACGATTAAAGGCGATGAACAACACCCCGCCAACATAGGACGGCTGTGTTCAAAAGGTTCGGCGCTGGCTGATACGGTCAGCTTGGAAGGCCGCTTGCTACACCCGGAAATCAACGGCCAACAAACTACCTGGCCGGAAGCACTGGATTTTGTAGCGGAACAATTTAACGACATCATTGATACATACGGCGCTAACGCCGTCGCCTTTTATGTCTCCGGGCAATTACTGACTGAAGATTACTATGTCGCTAACAAACTGATGAAAGGCTTTATCGGTTCAGGCAATATCGACACCAACTCACGCTTATGCATGTCATCCGCAGTCATGGGTTATAAACGCGCATTTGGCGCCGACGCCGTTCCCGGCAATTATGAAGACTTGGAACTGGCCGAACTGTTGGTGATTACCGGCTCCAACATGGCTTGGTGCCATCCGGTTTTATTCCAACGCGTGCGCAAAGCCAAAGAGCAAAATCCGGCCTTGAAGATAGTGGTCATTGATCCCCGCGTTACAGATAGCTGCGATATTGCCGATTTGCATTTGGCTCTCAAACCCGGAACTGATGTTGCTCTGTTTAATGGTTTGCTGAACTTTTTATCCGAGCAAGACAGGCTTGATCAACATTATATTGAACAATACTGCTCAGGCTTTGCTGAAACCGTGGCCAGCGCTCAATCC
>SPJM01000276.1 GCA_006844585.1 Methylococcaceae bacterium
TCAGCAGTCACTTCGCCGCTGGACAGGTCAACCAGAATCATATGATTATTTTCCTGCAAACTCAGCACGGCGATATTGCTTGCATTAATATCGACATACTCAGGCTCTACATCTTCCGGGAACAAATGGGCAATATTATCCAGACTGACATTGCGCAACATCCATTCGCTCGGCTCGCCAACTAAATCAACAATCACCAAAAAGCCGGAAGGAGCTTGCGGCGGCTCACCGTCGCCTAAATCTTCATCGCGTTCATTTTCGATCACGATCGCCGCATAGCGCCCGTCCGGGCTAACCGCCACCGCATCAGGCTGACCGCCTAAATCCTTTTGTTCAATCACGGTTTTAGTCGCTAAATCAATTACATTCAGCACCCCTGAAGGGTTGGTGAAACTTTCGGAGGTATTTACGGCGGCCAAGGCGTATTGACCGGCAACAGCAACCGAAGTGGGTTCGCCGTCTAGCTTAACGACTCCGGCGGCAATCGGATTGGCCGGGTTAATAATATCGACAAATCCGATATGCCCGGTTTCCGCATCTGTATAGACCAAAGTATTGCCGTCCTGGCTGACATCAACGATTTCCGCGACGGTTTCAGATTCAATATCCGTATTCAAGAAGACAGGAAATGAAGCAATGCGATTAAAAGATTTGCCGCCGGTGACTGCTGCGAAGTCAGTCACTTCAAAAGTAATCGCATCATCGGGCACTAATTTCATCGAAACGTTGAATGCGCCAAAGCCGTCAATTGACACTTCCGGCAGCGATAACATTA
>SPJM01000277.1 GCA_006844585.1 Methylococcaceae bacterium
ATTGTGTTCCAATACCCAACTCTCTAAAGCATTCTTCTTTATATATATCTTCCACGGAAATTGAAGGAACGCATGATATTTGGAGAGCAAGGCTTTCAGACTCTTTATCTACGAATACCGAAGGATATTTTTCTAACTCATAAAAATCATTCGGATTAAGTTCTCCAATATATTCAACAAACTGCTCATCAAGGTAGAAAGTAAATAATAGATTAGCCCACCCTTCAGATTGGGATGATATGAACCCCATGCCACTACCAGTTTCATTAAGAGTAACCGGCCTGCTACTTCTTCCTCTTAGCTCTTCATTAAATTCATGAATAATATACTCCAATGCGAAATTATCACCGCCTTGCCCCAATGGCTCACCAGGCCCATATTTGCTGGCAACGACCATTTTTACTAGCTGTTCTTTTGAAGGCTTGTTCTGAAAAAGTGAAAATAGCTGGTCTACTCCGCCATTAGCCAAGATGACACTTGTTGCCAATTTCTCTGTTTTGGCGATCTTCTTTTGTAATAGCTGTTCCTTAAGAGACATATCTGCTTACGAGTACCGACTATTTGCGTGCCCTAACATTGTAGTATCTAGCAAAATGCTGTAATAAAACACAGCCCTTTTCTACCCATCCCGCAAATCACACTCTCCCGAAAATCAACTGAGTTCATGCGATTTCGCCTTAATCCTGTCGTTAATCTAACATATTCAATAACAATTTCAAACAAATTCAACTTCACGCTAACGACAAAATACGGAAAAGTTCCGCATATC
>SPJM01000278.1 GCA_006844585.1 Methylococcaceae bacterium
GGCCCGGCCCGCATTCTTTTAGCACTCCCGGTTTTTTTATTATTCATTCATAAAAGAATTAATTTTTCCGCATTAATCGGATTCGCTACGCCTGTGGCGATTATCGCAATTGCGGTTTCAGTTTTGCTCCATCCGGAGATCGTTGAACGCGAAGGCGGACGATTCGCCACGCCATTTGTACGCCCTAATGCATTCGGCGTTTACACAACGATTTTATGGGGGTTTTGTCTTTTTCAGCTAACCACATTAACTAAAACAACCAGGATTTGGAAAAGCTATCAACTCAGCGGCGTCTTGATCGGCCTATACTTGATCATAGGCTCAGGTACGCGAGGCAGTTGGCTGGCCATCCCTGTTATCGTCTTTATTTGGCTATGGCTTAATCAATCATGGCTAAAAAATTATTATTTAGCCGCCGCCGGATTATCAGCTTTCTTCATCATTTTGATGATTCTGTTCCCGCCCAATACGCATTCCCATCGTTTTTTCAGCGGCTTTAGTGAAATCAGTCATTGGGTGAGTCAGTCGAATATAGAAACCTCAACAGGTTATCGGCTTTCGATTTGGAAAATCGCCTGGCGCCTGTTTTTACAGCAGCCGATTTTTGGTTATGGTGAAAAAGGCTTCATCCCTTTTTTGAACATGCCCTGGTATGACGCCAGCGCCTCGGAAAATGCCAAAGCCATACTGGCCTGTTGCGGCGCCCATAACGAATTTTTATCCAATATTGTCCGCTCCGGCGTTTTCGGCGGACTCTCATTTCTCG
>SPJM01000279.1 GCA_006844585.1 Methylococcaceae bacterium
CTGCAATAGCTGCCATCAACCGCATCGTCGCGATGTTAAAAAAGCGGCGGTAGAAGCCTGCCTGGAATGTCATATTGATCAGCACAGCAAGGCTTATCTTCAGACTTCCCATTACCGTCTCTGGCAAGCTGAATTATCCGGCGAAGCTGAAGCGGGTAGTGGCGTGTCTTGCGCGACTTGTCACTTGCCGCGCCTGGTGCATGAAAATCCAGATGGTTCAAGGGTGGAAGTGATGCATAATCAGAATCATAACCTGCATCCGAATTCGAAAATGATTCGTAGCGTGTGTATGCATTGTCATGGTTATGGTTTCAGCATTAACGCTTTGGCGGATAAGGTTTTATTGCTTAATAATTATGCAAGCGCACCGAAGGTTAGGGTTGAGTCTATGGATATGGTGAAAAAGCGTTTGCAGGAGGAAAAGTGAAACGCATTCCACCATTTTTTCTAACGCACCGTCATCGGTTTTATGTAACTACTCAGCGTATTTTGACATTTAATATCAGTCACTTACTTCAGAAGACGCCGTAAATACATCCATGTAGGCTTGAATGTGACATCCATGTCACATACACTTCTTGCGTAAGGAACTGATATTAAATTGTTTTTGTTATTTAAATTACGCTGAGTAGTAACGGTTTTATTACCTCTTACGGGTTCAATTCAAAATCTGATGCCCGCGGTTATACATACACT
Organism: Methylococcaceae bacterium; assembly: GCA_006844585.1. GTDB lineage: Bacteria > Pseudomonadota > Gammaproteobacteria > Methylococcales > Methylomonadaceae > Methylomarinum. Next base: position 697 of record SPJM01000279.1, read on the forward strand.
TCTTATAAGCTCGCTTATAAAGGTTTTCAGAACGGAAGCCTTCTTTAGTTCCGCCGCCAAAACCGCCGACTGTTGCGCCTATTGCCGCGCCCCTGC
>SPJM01000028.1 GCA_006844585.1 Methylococcaceae bacterium
TTAGTGAGTGTTAATGCTTCAATTGATTGAGGGAGAATGGGATAGCTAAAAGGCAGTGTGCGCATTAAAGCTTCTAAGGATTTTAGGTGATCGTTTTATTATTTGAATAAATAGCTCTTTTTTGGAAAACAACGATGACAAAAAAATGGCTACCCCTTTCGGGTCGTTCGGATTATTTTTTCACCATGTTGGTGCGCGCCGTATAAAATTCACCTTCCTAAGGACTGAGCTTGAATGTCATACGGCGCTGCAATGATAAAGCCGGGTTAGATTTCATTTTCATCCACCCATCGCCGGGTAATCGGTGATTGATAGCTGAAAAATTTTTCAATAATTTGTTCTGAATTGTCTTCGACAATTAACAAATCTCGATGTTGTTCAATGACAAACTTTTCTGCTCTCATATGATTCAAAAACTGAATCAAACCATCGTAATATCCCTCAATATTCAATAAACCGCAGGGTTTATGATGAAAACCCAGTTGCGCCCAGGTCCAAATTTCAAACAATTCCTCCATAGTGCCGATGCCGCCGGGCAAAGCAATGAAACCATCAGCCAGTTCGGCCATTTTCATTTTACGTTCGTGCATAGAGTCGGTAACATGTAGATCAGTCAAATTTTGGTGAGTCAGTTCTTTTTTGGCTAAGGATTCAGGGATGACCCCTATGACTTTCCCCCCTAATTTGAGCATTTCATCAGCAACAACGCCCATAATGCCGATGCTGGCGCCGCCGTAGACAATGCCGATATCTTGTTGGTATAAAGACTGCGCCAGATTTTTCGCAGCGGTCGTGTAGCTATGTTTGCCGCCCAAACTGGAGCCGCAATAAACACAAACAGTATTCAAAGTATTCATATCAGTAGAATGGCCAGGTTTTATGAGGTATCCTATTTTAATCTTCTTACATTTTGATTGCTATGACAGGTTCGCCTATGAATCAGCATCCGAAAATTCTATCGAAATAGCCGAACTATTTCGAATTTGTAGGGAATATTAAGTCATTATGCAGAATTTAGCGGCCGATTTAGTTGTTTTGATCCATTTTTTATTCATTGTTTTTGTTGTGATGGGCGGCTTATGGGTTTTACGGTGGAGACCGGTTATTTATTTACATCTGCCGGCAGCTGTTTGGGGCGCATTGATTGAATTTTACGGTTGGATTTGCCCGTTAACGACTTTAGAAAATGAATTGCGTAAAGAACATGGCGGAGCTTATCAAACCGGCTTCATTGAACATTACTTGTTACCGATTATTTATCCGCAAGGGTTAACCCGGGAAATACAATTATTATTAGGCGTCTGCGTTATAGTGATTAATGTCATTGTGTATTATTTTGTTTTCAAGCAGTGGTTAAGTCAAAAAAAATCACTTTAAAACTATGAATATGATGAGATGGATAGCCTTATTATTTTTATTGCTGGTTAATGTCGCTCATGGTAAGGCGTATAAATGTAAAGTTAACGGCAAGACCGTTTATCAGCAGAGGCCTTGTAAAACCGGGGTTGAGTTCAGATTTAAAAAAGAAGTGACCCCCGCCCAGCGCTCTGCCGCACTAGAGCGGTTAAAAAATGAAATCGAACAAAGAGAAAAACGGCGCCAGGAAGCACAGGAAGAACTGGATAAAAGGCGTTTGCTCAATGCCGAAGTGATTAAAGCCAGAGCCGCTCAAGAAAGCGCCGTGCAACAAAAACGTCAAGCTGAAGCGTTGGAAAAGCGTAACCAAATTGAATTGAAAAAGAGGCGACCGGTGTATCTTTATCGATGAGGCGTTAAATATGTTAGCTGAAAAACAAAAATCAAAACCTGCTGAAAGCGTCAGTGTGGAAGATTATTTACAAGGCGAAATGATTGCCGATATAAAACATGAGCTGTTTAACGGACAGGTTTTCGCGATGGTTGGCGCTAGTGAAAATCATGATTATATATCTGGAAATATCTTTGGGGAATTTTACAACCATTTGAAAAATGCTTCTTGTCGACCGTTTACCGCCGATATGAAAGTAAAAACAGTTAACGGTAATTTTCGTTATCCGGATTGTATGGTGGTTTGTGAACAAGATAATGAAGATCCCTACTACAAAACTAAACCGGTTATTTTAGTTGAGGTTATTTCGGCTTCAAGCCGAAAAACAGATAGAAAGGATAAATTACTGGAGTACATCAATATTTCCAGCTTGCAGGAGTACATCATTATTGAGCAAGACTTTGTGGATGTTGAAGTTTTTAAGAAAATTGATGATTGGCATTCCAGTCATTATTTTTTAGGGGATGCAATAACTCTGGAATCCATTGATTTAACGCTTTCAGTTGAAGATCTTTATCACCGCGTTAATAATGAAGAGATGGTTCAATTTATGAAGGAAAAGACGGTTTAAAGAACTGTAAACATAGCGACAGCATAAATTAGTTGATAGACTGGTGAATTTTTGCAAAGGTTTTCAGTTTTATGCATAAAAAGTTACCGCTGACCGGTTTGGCCGGTTTAAAACAGAATTGGCGTAGTGATTTGCAGGCCGGGTTTATGGTTTTTTTAATCGCTTTGCCGTTATGTCTGGGGATTTCCATGGCTTCCGGTTTCCCGCCTTCCGCCGGTATCATTACTGCGGTAGTGGGCGGCTTACTGGTTTCTTATACCAATGGTTCGCATATTACGATTAATGGCCCGGCGGCCGGCTTGATTGTGGTGATGTTGAGCGCTGTGCAGGCATTAAGCGACGGCGATATGTTGTCGGGTTATCGTTACACCTTGGCGGCTATTATGATTGCCGGTTTGATTCAAATTGCGATGGGTATTTACCGCACCGGCGAGTTGAGTGCTTTTATTCCCGCTTCGGTTGTACAAGGCATGTTGACGGCGATGGGGATTATCATTATTGGTAAACAAATCCATGTAATGTTGGGCGCGGAGGTGGATCCGGGGAGTTTGATCAGCACCTTGATGCAGATTCCCGACAGCTTGATGAATCCCAATTTTGAAATCGCTGTTATCGGGGTGAGCGGCTTAGCGATATTAATTGCTTGGCCGTATTTAAAACACACGGCGATAGGCCGAGTTCCGGCGCCCATCGTGGTGTTATTGGTCGGCATGGGCTTAGGGCAATTTTTCGGTTTGCAATATGAACATTTTCATTTTGCCAATGTTGAAGATCATGATCATTTAATCGCCGAAACTTTTCTGGTGCCGATACCGGATCAAGTCAGCGAATATTTTTATACCCCGGACTTTTCCAAATTTTGGACTTTGGAGTTTTGGGGGGCGGTCATCAGTATCTGCTTGGTGGCCAGTCTTGAAAGTTTATTGAGTGTGACGGCGGGCGGTAAAATTGATCCTTATAAGCGACCGATCCATTTAGACCAAGATTTGGCGGGTGTTGGTTTTGGTAATGTGGTGTCCGGCGCTTTAGGCGGTTTGCCGATGATTGCCGAATTAGTGCGGACTTCGGCTAATGTGGAAAGCGGCGCGCAAACCAGTTGGTCTAATTTTTTTCACGGACTCATTTTATTAGTCTTTGTTGTCTTGTTTCCAAAGATTATTCACAGCATTCCTTTGGCTTCTTTAGCCGCCTTGTTGGTTTTTACCGGTTATCGATTGGCTTCGCCGAAAACTTTTCAACGCGTGTTGGAGGTGGGTACTGAGCAATTGTTGCTGTTTATCGCAACCATCATCGGTGTTTTATTGACCAATTTATTGGTCGGCGTGATGATCGGGGTGGCTGTGAAATTTATTATTTCTTTGTTGCGCGGCGTCTGGTGGAATAATATTTTCAGAATTCATTTTGAAATAGAGCAAGATGCCGATCCGAATACTGTGCATGTCAGCATTATCGGTTCAGCCATGTTTTCTAATTTTCTGCCGTTAAAAAGAGCGCTTTTCGCTTTGCCGCCGGGTAAGCATGTCATTATCGATTTTTCAGGCGGTTATTTAATTGATCATACCGTGCTTAGTTTTTTTGAGGAATTCAGCCTGCATTATCAGCGTCAGGGCGGAAAATGCAGTCAGGTAGGGCATGCCTTGGAAAAATTCTCGGATCATGATTTGGCGGCGCGGATTATGACCTTGGATGACCGGAAATAAGCATTTTGTTAAGAAGCTAATAAATTCATCAAAACCGCTTGGTAAATATCGCTTAATGTCTCCAGGTCTTGAATATCAACGTTTTCATTCACCTTGTGTATGGTTTCATTGATCGGCCCCAGTTCAATCACTTGTGAGCCGGTTGGCGCAATGAAGCGGCCATCGGAGGTGCCGCCGCCGGTATCATCCTGGGTGTCGTAAGCTGTCACGGAATTGATTGCCTGATGAACTGCTTCGGTCAGTTCGCCGGGTTGGGTTAAAAACGGGTTGCCGGATAAACGCCATTCAATTTCATAATCAAAATCATATTGATCCAGGATGGCGTGGGTGCGTTGTTTAAGCGTTTGCTCATCTGATTCCGTACTGAAACGGAAATTAAACAAGACTTCCGCATGGCCTGGGATAATATTTTCAGCGCCGGTTCCGGAATTGAAATTGGAAATTTGAAAACTGGTCGGCGGAAAGAATTCATTGCCGTTATCCCAGATTTCTTCAGTCAGCGTTTTCATGGCTGGGGCAAAGCTGTGAATGGGGTTGTCGGCAATGTCAGGATAGGCGACATGACCTTGTATGCCTTTCACAGTTAATTTGGCGCATAATGAGCCGCGTCTGCCGACTCGGATAATATCGGCTAGTTTTTGATGGCTGGAAGGTTCGCCGACCAGACACCAATCAATTTTTTCATGACGCTGTTCCAGTACTTCAACCACTTTAACCACGCCATGCGTAGCGATGCCTTCTTCATCGCTGGTCAGCATGATGGCGATTGAGCCTTTATGTTGCGGATGTTCGGCGATGAAACGCTCCAGCGCAGTGATGAAGGCGGCAATGCTGCCTTTCATATCGGCGGCGCCGCGACCATAGAGTTTGCCGTCTTTGACCACGGCTTTAAACGGCGGCGTATGCCATTGCTCCAATGGGCCGGGCGGGACAACATCAGTATGGCCTAAAAAAGTGAATAACGGCGGCTCGGTTCCGCGTCGCGACCAGATATTCAAGGTGTCGGCAAAGTCCAGATGTTCGGTGGTAAATCCGAGTTTTTCCAGGCGTTGGCTGATCAGTTGTTGGCAACCCGCATCTTCCGGGGTGACGGATTCGCGTTCAATCAGTGTTTTGAGTAAATCCAGGGTTTCGCTCATAGTTGTTGATATTCCGATGCTTTAAAGCCGATGAGTAATGTTGAACCGTTATCCAGGATAGGCCGTTTAATCAAGGTCGGCATTTCCAGCATGATGGCCATAGCGCTGGTTTTGTCTAAAGTGTTTTTTTGCTCATCGCTTAATTGCCGCCAGCTGGCGCTGCGTTTGTTGACCAGCGTTTCCCAGCCTAAAGTGGCTTCAAAGTGTTCCAATAATGAAAGCTCTAAACCATCGCTGCGATAATCGTGGAATTGATAGTCTATTTGATTTTGTTCCAGCCAGTTACGGGCTTTTTTAACGGTGTCGCAATTTTTGATGCCGTATAAAATGATCATGTTTATAGTTCGCTATTCAATAATTCTTCGATTTCAGGCAGAGATTGATCGGTTTTTTTACGTTGTTTGTAAACACCGATAAATTCCATAAACGCTTGCTCCAAATCTTCAACGATGGATTCTTCGTTTTTTCTTTCTTCGGCAGGCACATCGCCGGAATCGAGATAGGCTTTTTGTAATGTAATCTCGCTGTTTAAAGACAAGATGGCGTAAATGATGGCGTTGCTGGAAATTTCTTCTTTCATGATGGCGGGGTAGGTCGGGGTTGGCTTCAAGTATGTTCGCCTATGGCGGCTTGTTATGTCGGACTGAAGTCCGACCTACTTGTGTATCAAGTGGTTAGGGTTACGCGGGGCGTAACCCTTTTTTTGGCTGATTTTAGTCGCGCAATAACTCGTTAATACCGGTTTTGCTGCGGGTTTTTTCATCCACTTGTTTGATGATGACAGCGCAGTACAAACTATGGCTACCGTCTTTAGACGGCAAGCTGCCCGGCACTACTACGGAACCGGCCGGTACGCGACCATAAATAATTTTGCCGGTGACGCGGTTGTAAATTTTAGTGCTTTGGCCGATGTAAACGCCCATAGAAATAACCGAGCCTTCTTCAACGACGACGCCTTCAACAATCTCGGAACGCGCGCCGATAAAGCAATTGTCTTCAATAATGGTGGGGCCGGCTTGCAATGGCTCTAAAACGCCGCCGATGCCGACGCCGCCGGAAAGATGCACGTCTTTACCGATTTGCGCACAAGAGCCGACGGTGACCCAGGTGTCGACCATGGTGCCGCTGTCTACATAAGCGCCGATATTGACATAAGAGGGCATTAATACCGCGCCGGGCGCAATATAAGAACCATGACGGGCATTGGCGTTAGGCACGACGCGAACGCCAGCTTGGGCAAAATCATCTGGCGTGTAAGTGGCGAATTTGGTTTCCACTTTATCGTAATAGCGGTTCACGCCGCCGTCCATGACGCGGTTTTCGTTCACTCGAAACGATAATAAGACGGCTTTTTTCAACCATTGATTAACGACCCATTCGCCGTCTTTTTTTTCGGCGACGCGGGCGGAACCGTTATCCAGCATATTAATCGCTTCTTCAATTGCGCTGCGCACTTCAGGCGTCGCGTTGGCGGGGGTGATTTCCGAGCGATTTTCAAAAGCGTCGTTAATAATTGTTTCTAATTGAGACATGTTTTTCCTGATTAATCAGTTTAATGAATGAATAAAAGTTTTAGTGCGTTCAGCGGCTTGGCGGGTTTCGGATAAGGCCGCCACCAAGGCGATGCGCACATGATTTTGGCCGGGGTTGATCCCCTCCGCAGTGCGCGATAAATAACTGCCGGGCAATACGGTGATATTTTGTTGGGCAAATAATTGGCGGGCAAACAGGGTATCGTCAATCGGTGTTTTCAGCCAAATATAAAAGCTGGCGGGTGGTTTGCTGATTTCACAAACCGGCGCTAAAACTTCGATGAAGTCGTTGAATTTTTCGCGATACAACCGCCTGTTTTCCACTACATGTTGCTCATCACGCCAAGCGGCGATACTGGCTTGTTGATTATGCACAGACATGGCGCAACCGTGGTAGGTGCGATATTGGAAATAGGCTTGCAATAAATCGGCGTCACCGGCGACAAAGCCGGATCTTAAGCCCGGCAGATTAGAACGTTTGGATAGGCTCTGAAAAACAACACAGCGTTTAAATGCGCTATTCCCCATTTGATAAGCGCTTTGCAATAAGCCTTGCGGCGGTTGAGTTTCGTCATCGTAAATTTCCGTGTAGCATTCATCGGAAGCAATCACGAAATCGTATTGTTCCGCCAAGCTCAGCAATTTTTCATGTTGTTGATAAGACAGCACCGCACCGCTGGGGTTGCCGGGCGAGCAGATATAAATCAGTTGGCAGCGTCGCCAAATGTTTTCCGGTACGCTATCAAAATCCGGACAATATTGGTTCTGTTCCGTGGTATTTAAAAAATACGGCTCAGCGCCCGCTAAAATGGCCGCCCCTTCATAAATTTGGTAGAAGGGATTCGGCATGATGATGACCGGTTTCTCATTTTGCCGGGGGTCAATTAAACACTGGGCAAATGAAAACAACGCCTCGCGGGTGCCGTTAACCGGCAAGACTTGGTTTTCCGGATCAACGTTGCTGATTTGAAAGCGTTGCCTAAGCCAATCAGCGATGGCCTGGCGCAATTCCGGTAAGCCTTTAGTGGAAGGGTATAAGCCTAGACCGACCGGAGTGCGTTCGGAAAGTGTTTGCTCAATAAAATCCGGCGCTGAATGTTTCGGTTCGCCTATGGATAAGGCGATGTGTTCATGCTGACATTCAGAGCTGATACCCTGTTTGAGCTGTTTAAGTTTTTCAAAAGGGTAGGGTTGTAAAAATTTAAGATGCGGATTCATTATTTACGGCATTTCGGTCGTTTGCCGATGGCAGCCGCCTGCTCATAAAAAGGCATGGCTTTCGGCATATGATCGGATAGCTCTTTAATGCGGGTGCTATGTGATGGGTGGGTAGACATGAACTCCGCAGGCGCCTGTCCATTGCCGGCCGCCGCCATTTTTTCCCATAAGGTGATGCTTGCGCGTGGATCAAAACCGGCTTTGGCCATAATGTCCAGACCCATAATATCCGCTTCGCTTTCATGAGTGCGGCTGAAGGGTAGAATAATGCCGTATTCCGCGCCTAATCCCAAAGCGCCGATACCGATTTGTCCTAAAGTCGATGATGGATTAGCAACGGCTTGAGTCAGCGCCAGCGCTCCTTTTACAGCCGTTTTCTGGGATAATCGTTCATTACTGTGTTTGGCCAGTACATGGCCGATTTCATGGCCGATGACGGCGGCTAACTGATCTTGATTGTCCACTAATTTGATTAAGCCGGTGTGGATGCCGATTTTATTGCCCGGCAATGCAAAGGCATTGAGCGAATCATCGTCAAAAACCACCACTTCCCATTCGCCGCCCGATTCATAAATCAATGCCTCGGCAATGCAACTGGCGAATTGATTATAAGTGGAATTTTGACTGATCGGTTTTTTGCTTTTCAGGTCACTGAATGCCTGCAAGCCCATTTGATTCATTTGGGTATCCGGCAGATAAATCAATTGAGAACGCCCGGTTGGACTGGTTGCGCAGGCGGATAATAACAAACAGCTGGTCAAAGTCAGAATAAGTTTTTTCAACATGGCGGCGTCACCGAACGAAAAATAATCGACTATTTTACCGTAACTCGGTTATGCGCTCAATTCAGGTTTCCGCCAATAACTGCCCGATCATAGCTTCAGCTTGATGTTGATAGCCTGACCCAAACAAATTGAGATGATTTAAAATATGATACAAGTTGTAAAGAACTTTACGGGTTTTATAACCGGGGTCAATGGGAAACACTTCATCATAGGCGCGATAAAAATCTGCGCCGAAACCGCCGAATAATTCAGTCATGGCTAAATCCGCTTCACGGTCGCCGTAATAGCAGGCGGGATCATAAATAACCGGATTGCCGTTGCGGTCGGCGGAGGCGTTGCCGCTCCACAAGTCGCCATGCAACAAGGACGGTATTGGTTGATAATCGCTGAAAAAGTTCGGGACAGATTCGATTAATTGCTCGCCCATCGTGATCAAACGTCCGCCATAACCGTTGTCAGCAGCAAATTTTAATTGTTGTCCCAGACGATTTTGCGCCCAAAAATCCGCCCAATCGTCACTGCGGGAATTGATTTGCGGCGTGCTGCCGATGGTATTATCGGTATGCCAACCGAAATAAGCTTGTTTCTTTTGATGCAAAGCCGCCAGTCGTTTGCCTAACAAATGATTAGAATTAGCCGTTAAACGCGTTAGCGGGATATATTCAAGCACTAGGTAGGCGGCATCGTCATTTTTATCGACATGCACTACTTCCGGCACCTTGATTGTGTATGTATCGGCAAGTTCTCCTAATGCAGCTGCTTCGGCAATGAACATATGAGAGAGTTCTGGGCGGTTGACTTTAATAAACCAAGATACTGCTTCCGTCTCTAGTTTATAGGCGGCATTAATATCGCCGCCGCCGATTGAGGACACTTTACTGTTACTCAACTCTTGACCGGTTGCGGATGTTAATGAGGGTAGGATGCTTTTAATTAACATTAGCTCGCCACATTGATTTAAGTTAGATTTCAGTATTCTACTCTTGTCGCAATATAAACAAAGTGTAATAAGCGCTTGTTCATAAATAATCAGAAACGGGCGGACAAGCGCATTGAAAATGACGGTCGCCGTAAACGCTGTCTATACGGCCTACCGGCGGCCAATATTTGTCATCATGCTGATAGTGGGTCGGGAAAAAGGCTTGTTGTCGGGAATAGGAATGGCTCCAATCTTCTAATAACAGCGAATGACAATGCGGCGCATTATGCAATACATTATCTTCAGGGTCAGCCTGTCCGTTTTCGATGGCTTTTATTTCCGCCCTAATCATAATCAAGGCGCGGCATAAACGATCTATTTCCGCTTTGTTTTCACTTTCGGTCGGTTCTATCATCAAGGTGTCGGCGACTGGAAATGATACAGTGGGAGCGTGGAAACCGAAATCGATTAATCTTTTGGCAATATCCTCGACGGTGATGTTCACGGATTTACGGAATTCGCGGCAATCAATAATGCATTCGTGGGCGACAGCGTTATTTTTGCCGGTGTAGAGAATCTTGTAATGCGGGGCAAGGACGTGGGCGATATAGTTAGCGTTTAATATTGCGTTTAAGGTTGCTTGTTTCAAACCGTGCGCACCCATCATGGCGATGTAAGCCCAGGAAATGGTTAAAATGCTGGCCGAACCCCAAGGTGCGGCCGATATCGTTCCAATAGTTCCGTTTTCAGTCTGGTGGGGATTGATATTTTGAACCACCGGGTGGTCGGGTAAAAACGGCGCTAAATGTTGCGCTACGCCTATCGGACCCATGCCTGGACCGCCACCGCCGTGGGGAATGCTGAAGGTTTTATGCAAGTTCAAATGGGCGACATCGGCGCCGATTTTACCGGGACGCGTTAGACCGACTAAAGCGTTGAAGTTGGCGCCGTCCAGATATACCTGGCCGCCGTATTGATGGATAATTTGACAAATATCCCGGAAGGCTTCTTCAAAAACGCCGTGCGTGGAGGGATAGGTGATCATCAGGGCGGCCAGCGTATCTTGATAGCGGGCGGCTTTGTCTTGTAAATCGGTGAGGCTGATATTGCCGTCTTCATCGCATTCCAGCACGACTACTTCCAGACCGGCCATGATTGCGCTGGCCGGGTTGGTGCCGTGAGCGGAAGCCGGAATTAAACAAATATTGCGTTGCGATTGACCGCTTACGTGATGATATTTTCGGATTACCAATAGTCCGGCATATTCGCCTTGCGAACCGGCGTTTGGTTGGAAGGAAAATGCATCGAATCCGGTTAAATCGCAGAGCATATCCTCCAATTCTTCAAATAATTGTTGATAGCCCAAGGTTTGGTGTTGCGGCGCAAACGGGTGCAGGCCGTTGAACTCATGGTAGGAGAGCGCTTGCATTTCGGTGGCGGCGTTGAGCTTCATGGTGCATGAGCCTAATGGGATCATGCTGCGGTCCAAGGCGATGTCTTTACGCGCTAAGCGCCGCATATAGCGCATCATTTCGGTTTCGGAATGGTAGTTTTCAAAAACCGGATGTTGTAAAACAGGGTCAGCGCGTAGTAAAGTCTGTGGGATGCATTCTCTGACTTGTTGATCTAACTGATTAATATCAGGTTGATTATCCACCGGCCCCGAGAAAATACGCCATATTGTACGAATGACGTCGCGGTTAGTGGTTTCATCCACAGCGATGCCCAAGTGATTTTGATTAATAGTACGTAGGTTGATTTCCGATTCTTGCGCTTTACCGGCAATACGCTTAGCTCTGCCGGGGGTGTGGATTACAAAGGTGTCGAAAAATTGCTCGGTGAGAATCTGGTAACCGAGTTGTCGCAGACCGGCAGCCATGACCTGAGTGTAGCGATGAACGCGTTCGGCAATTAATTTTAGTCCTTGCGGGCCGTGATAGATGGCGTAGAAGCCGGCTATTACCGCCAATAAGACTTGCGATGTGCAAATATTGCTGGTCGCTTTTTCACGGCGGATATGTTGCTCGCGGGTTTGCAAGGCCATGCGATATGCAACATGACCGTGATTGTCTTTGGATACGCCGATGATGCGGCCGGGCATGCTGCGTTTATATTTTTCATGGGTGGCGAAAAAAGCGGCGTGAGGGCCGCCATAACCCATGGGTACGCCGAAGCGTTGTGAATTGCCGACGACAATATCAGCGTTAAATGCGCCTGGCGATTTCAATAGCAACAAGCTTAATAAGTCGGTTGCAACCGTCAGCAAGGCGGACTTTTCATGAGTCATCTGCACAATCGGCGTTAAATCTTGAATTTCTCCCCAGGTATTGGGGTATTGCGTTAAAACGGCGAAACAATCATGTTGTTTTAACAAAGTGAGTGGATCGCCTTTGATAACCGTAAAATTAAAATAATGGGCGCGGGTTTCTACCACGGCAATGGTTTGCGGATGACAGTTTTCGTCAATTAAGAGTTTGTTTGATGGACTTTTTGAAAGGCGGCGGGACATGCTGATGGCTTCAGCCGCAGCCGTGGCTTCATCCAACATCGAAGCATTCGCCAGCGCCATGCCGGTTAAATCACAGACCATTTGTTGAAAGGTTAATAAAGCTTCCAGCCGACCCTGGCTGATTTCGGCTTGATAGGGCGTGTAAGCGGTATACCAGCCCGGATTTTCCAACACATTGCGTTTGATGACTGCGGGCATAATAGTATCGTGATAGCCCATGCCGATCAGTGAGGTGTAAACCTTATTGCGAGAGCGCATTTTGCGCAAATATTTGATGACCGCTCGTTCGCTGATGGTTTCGGTCAATCTTAACGGTTCCGGGTCGATAATATCATCCGGTACGGCTAATTTGATTAAATCCTCTGTTTTTTCCAATCCTAAGCAATCCAGCATTTCTTGCTGCTGCTGTATGCTGGAGCCGATATGACGTTGGATAAAGTTTCCGCGCATTTCCAGTTGATTGAGTTTGGGTCTTTCCTCTGACATATTTATCCCCTGTAATAACGATGTGGCGTGAAAGGCAGTGGACTGATTTGCATGGCAATGCGATGTTTACGCACCTGGGCGTATAAAGTTTGTGGTTGACAGCGACTGTCGATTAAGGCCAGCGCGATGTGCTTCTGTAAGGTGGGAGAATAACCGCCGCTAGTGATTTTGCCGACAATTTTATCATCGGCATTCATTATGTCGGTTTCATCTCTTACCGGAATTTTTCCGTCTACAATTAAGCCGACGCGTTTTCTTTCAGCGCCATGTTGACGTTGTTTTTGTATGATGCCTTTACCGGGATATTGCAGGTTAGTGGATGAAACCAGCCAGGCTAAACCCGCTTCAATAGGCGATATATTTTCCGACAGGTCATGGCCATACAGTGAGAGTCCCGCTTCCAGGCGCAAGGTGTTTCTGGCGCCAAGGCCAATCGCTTGTACTGCATCAAAGTTTAATAAAGTTTCCGCCACTTTTATCGCATGTTCAGTCGGCAGGGATATTTCAAAACCATCTTCGCCGGTATAACCGCAGCGACCGATGATGCAGTCTACGCCATTGAGTTGGGTCTGGCGGAGTTGCATGAATTTTAACTGCGCCGTCGGCGGCGACAGCGAGTGCATAATGTCATGGGCTTTCGGCCCTTGCAAAGCAATTAACGCACGGTCGCTTAATTCATGAAAAGCTTCGCCGAATTGCGCGTGCAAATAAGCAAAGTCTTTATCTTTGCAGGCGGCATTGACAATCACTAAAAAACGCTCAGGTTCCAAGCAACTGATAATCAGGTCGTCGATAATACCGCCTTGTTCATTACTTAAGATAGTGTAACGTTGTTGACCGGGTTGTAAGTGTGCAATAGCGGAGGGCGTCAGGGCTTGTAATTGTTCGGCGGCATTTGAACCTGCTATTAAACATTGCCCCATATGCGAAATATCGAATAATCCGGCTTGACTGCGGCAATGCAAGTGTTCGGCAATGATGCCTTGAGGATATTGCTGGGGCATCAGGTAACCGGCAAAATCGACCATTTTAGCTTGCAGTTTTTCATGCAAAGTATATAGCGGGGTTGGCGACGGCTTATTCAAGGCGATTCTCATGAGTGTGTGGGGAAGCGGCATTAATATTATAGTTTATACTCATGTTTTGGGAGGGTTGGCTTTTCTTATGATAAAAAGGATTCATGAATCAATTACGAGAGCAGATTATCGGCCTAATGTGTCGGACTAAAGTCCGACCTACTTTCTGAGACTTTCTTTAACACACGGATTGTAAATAATGTAGGACAGACTTTAGTCTGTTTGTGACTGTATGAAGTAAACTTGCTTAGCAGGAATGGGTGATTTTGTTGATTCCGGGGTAAATTTAACCGGCGGCGCGAATTATGGTTTTAGCTTTGAGGGAGAGTTGACCGTTTTCGGATTATGCGCATTGATCCTTTCGAATGACTTGATCCTTTAGATCCGATGGCATTTTGACCGGATTAGGAACGGGAATGAAATAAATTGGGCATTTGGCATAGGATTTTTTTTCGTATTCAACGACTGCAAGGACAGATATTTGCTCCTGCAATATCTGCATTCACTACATCCCTGTAGTTTATGCAGGAGGTAGAGCAACGCATGGAGCAGTTGCCGAGGCGCACAAACAAGCGCATAGCAAGCAATGTAACTGTTTGTGCAAAGCTTCCGCTCCTGCTCTCGCCCCTTACCTACATCCATGTAGGCAACGCTGAAGACGAGAAAAAAGACAAGCTAAATGTTCAAGTTATTTTATGTACGTTCCTTAGTCTTTACCAATATCGGGACGGTTAACATGTCTCAGAATCCGGTTACAGCGAATTTTACGCTTTAAATACATCGTCCAAGGTGACGGCTGTGAGAACGCGCTCCAACCCTTTATCCAGTTGATTAATTTCGGAGGCGTTAATTTTCTCAACAATTCGGTTGGGTAAGGCTCCGAATTTCAAGGTCAACTGTTTCAGTAATATTTGTTTTTTTCCTTTAATTTCCCCTATTACTTCGCCTTGGGCTTTGCCTCTGGCCTCGCCTTTCGCTTCGCCTTGTGCTTGTGATTCTTTGAGCCATACCGGCAGACGTTTTGCTAACATGGTTTTAATCTCCAATAAATCGTTGATTTCAGCGCCTACCGGATATTTTGGTGAAGAGGCTAATAATACTTTTTTTATCCATAAGGTGAAATGTCGCCGAGTACGGGATTGTTCCGGCCTTTGCAGCCATTCTATCAAATTTGTAACGACTGTTAAAACATCATCGACGGTTTCGGCATTTTCCAGTCTAAAGATGGCGGCGACCAGGTTTTTCAATGGTTGAAGCTGCTCGTTTCTATACGCGCCTTCATCCAGAAGCAGAAATTTCAACGACGGCAAATACTGTTCCAGGTCGCCTGAAATTGGAGTGATCAAGTTCTTTAATTCAGTGTCGGCAGTCCAGCGCCTTTCGCCATTATATAAAACGACTGGAAAAATCGGCGGTAAATGCTTGTTATCGGTGAGTTGTCTGGTTTTGATCAAATCCTGATACAGTAAACCAATGTATGTCATCAATCGCACAGCCATAAATGGATCAACAGTGGATTGAAATTCGATTAATAAGTATACATATACCCAATTTTGCCGATATCGGACGCGCCAAATTATATCGTCTTCACGGCTACGCAAATCGTCGGTGATAAAACTACCAGAAACTTTTTCCAGTGTTTTAAAATCCAGGTCATTGACCCAGTCTTGGTCAACAAACCCTTTCAACAAATCAATGATGAGTTCCGGTTCCGAGAAAAGGAGCTTGTAGGATGAGTCGTGGGGTTTATTTATCATTGAGGGGCGATCTAGGCAATCGCCTAATACCCGCAAATCGTCAAATCCAAACCTTCCGGGACTTCTTCCAAGCGGTAAATAGCGCTCTGGCTTTGACCGTTTTCATGAAGTTCAAAAACGCGATAGCCGGGCGGCAGAGGATCCAGGGCAAAGTCTTTGCTTTTCGGTTTGAATTGGAAGCAGGTGGCGGGGGAGCCGTAAACTAGCGCGTTAGAGATTTTTCCTTGATATTCCTGATGAATGTGGCCTGTGGTGATGATTTTTACTTGCGGGTGGGCGGCGATAAGGTCGATAAATTGTTGACTGTTGCCGATTGTCATGGTGTCCAGCCATTCGCTGCCGGTGTTGATGAAGTTGTGATGTAAAGCGATTAAAACAGGGTGTTTTTCATCCTGTTGCAGGCGTTTCGATAAGGCTTGCAATTCGGTTTCGGCTAAATAACCTTTGGGGCTGCCGACAATTTGACTATTTAAACAAATGATGCGCCAGTTGCCCAGGGTTGTGTGTTTGGCGCAGCTCATATTTTGAGTTGAAAAAATCGATTGCATTAATTGCCAGTCGTCATGATTACCGGGTAAGTATAAGCATGGAGTGGCGGTTTTGTACAAAATGTCGTAAATGCGTTGGTAGCTGTTTTTTCCCGGAAATTGCGTTAAGTCGCCGGTAATCAGAATGAGATCAAAAGCGTGATGCTGCTGAAAAGCATGAGCGATTATTTTTTTTAAATAAATTTCCGTATCAACGCCCAGAAACCGGTCGCTAGGTTCGGCCAAAATATGAAAATCGGTGATTTGCAGTATTTTAATCATGCTTCCGGTAGATCTTTAAATAACACCTTGGAGTTTCTTTTATAGTTATAAAAACGCTTCATTGGTTCCGGCAGTGAGTCAATATCGGATTTTGCAAAGCCACGTTCAATAAACCAATGCATGGTTTGAGAAGTTAACACGAATAAGCGTTTTATTCGAGCAAATTTTGCCTTATTGAGAAGGTGTTCTAATAATCGATTGCCGCGGTCGGCATTTCGGTAGTCGGGGTGTACCGCTAAGCAGGCTATTTCAGCCTGGCTTTCGGTTTCCAGAAAATGCAGGGCTGTGCAGCCGATAATCAAACCGTCTCGCTCAATCACAATATAGTCCTTAATTTCCGTTTCCAGCTTTTCCCTTGATCGTTTCACTAAAACGCCTTTTTGTTCCAAGGGTTTGATCAACTCTAAAATGCCGCCGATATCGGAAAGCGCAGCGCTGCGAATTTCTTCAAAAGGGGTGGCGCTGATTAAAGAACCGATGCCGTCGCGGCTAAATAATTCCAGTAACAATGCGCCGTCAATTTGTCGATTGACTAAATGTACCCGGGAGACGCCTTGTTGATTACTTTTGATGGCGGCGCTCAGGGAACGTTGAGTAGCTTCCGGCAGGTCGGGGTGTTTTTGGATTAATAATTGTGCTTCATGGGTCGTCATTTGGGCGATAGCTTGATTGGAATCCGGCCAAAGACAATCTTGCTCGGTAAGTAATATCAGTTTTTCCGCTTGCAAATGAATGGCGATTTGGGTGGCGACCTGTTCGGCTGAAAGGTTAAATACTTCGCCGCTGGGGGAATAACCCAAAGGCGACACTAAAACAATATTGTCTTGATCCAGCAATTTCCGGATCGCATGATGATTGATTTTTCGCACTACGCCGGTATGACAATAGTCGATGCCGTCAATCACGCCGAGCGGTTTGGCGACCACAAAATTACCGGAAGCGACTTTGATTTCCGCACCAGCCATCGGCGAATTAGCCAATCCCATTGATAATAACGCTTCCAGGCGTATGCGAATGTAACCGGCGGCTTCGATAGCGAACAACAGCGCTTGATCATCGGTAATGCGTAAATTTTGTTGGTAGCGAGGTTGCAGGTTTTGCGCCAATAAGCGTTGGTCAATTTGCGGACGAATACCGTGAACGATAATCAGGCGGATGCCGAGGTTTTTCAGCAAAGCTAAATCATGGACCAGATTGTCGATATTTTGATCCATGGCTTCGCCGCCGAAAAAGACTACAAAAGTACGGTTGCGATGGGCGTGGATGTAGGGTGATGAGTTTCTGAACCAGTTAACGAAACCGGCTTGATCGGAAGCTTCTGTCATGGGATGAGAAACCGGCTCAATTCCTGAGCCGGTTGAGATTTGCTTAATCCAAGTTGTCAGTGACCGCGCCTTTGGAGGCGGAGTTGACTAACTTGGCGTATTTCGCCAACACGCCGCGGGTGTAGCGAGGCGCCGGTTGCGTCCATTTTTCTTTACGACGGTTGATTTCATGTTCATTGACATGCAAGGTCAATACTTTGTTCTCAGCATCGATAGTGATTTGGTCGCCGTTTTCAACTAAAGCTAGGGCGCCGCCGACCTGCGCTTCCGGAGTAATGTGGCCGACTACAAAGCCGTGGGTGCCGCCGGAAAAGCGTCCGTCGGTGATTAAGGCGACCTCTTTGCCTAAGCCTTTACCCATGATGGCGGAGGTGGGCGATAACATTTCCCGCATGCCTGGGCCGCCTTTTGGGCCTTCATAGCGAATAACAATGACATCGCCTTTAACAATACCGCCGTCTAAAATGCTTTGCAGCGCTTGCTCTTCAGCGTCAAAGACTTTTGCTTCTCCGGTGAAGACCAAGCCTTCTTTACCGGTGATTTTTGCTACCGCGCCTTCAGTCGCCAGATTGCCGTATAAAATGGCAAGGTGACTGTCTTTTTTGATCGGGTTATCCAAAGGGCGAATCATATCTTGGCCTTCCGGATATGGGTTAACATCCGCTAAGTTTTCAGCCAGGGTTTTGCCGGTGACCGTTAAGCAGTCGCCATGTAATAAGCCTTGATCCAGCAAGACTTTCATCAGCGGTTGAATGCCGCCGATTTCAATCAATTCAGCCATTGAGTATCGACCGCTGGGTTTTAAGTCGGCAACCATCGGTACGTTTGCACCGATGCGGGTAAAATCATCCAGGCTCAGGTCGATATGCGAAGCGTTTGCCATAGCCAGCAAATGCAAAACCGCATTGGTGGAGCCGCCCAGTGCAATCACCACGGTGATGGCGTTTTCAAAAGCTTCCTTGGTCATAATGTCGCGCGGTTTGATGTCTTGCTTTAGCAATTCCAAAACCGCAGCGCCGGCTCTTTCGCAATCCAGGCGTTTGTCCTCGGAAATAGCCGCTTGGGCGGAGCTATTCGGTAAACTCATGCCCAATGCTTCAATCGCCGACGCCATAGTGTTGGCGGTATACATGCCGCCGCAAGAACCCGCGCCGGGGATGGCTTTGGACTCAATTGCTTCCAGTTCGGCGTCGTCGATTTTATCGTTTGCTCTGGCGCCGACCGCTTCAAAAACTGAAACCACATCGAGTTTTTTGTCTTTATGACAGCCGGGCAGAATGGTGCCGCCGTAAACGAAAATAGCCGGGCGGTTCAACCGTGAAAGGGCGATCATGCAGCCGGGCATGTTTTTATCGCAACCGCCGATGGCGACAACGCCGTCAAAGCCTTGGCAACCGGTGACGGTTTCAATGGAGTCGGCAATGACTTCTCTGGAAACCAGCGAATATTTCATGCCTTCGGTGCCCATTGAGATGCCGTCTGAAATGGTAATGGTGTTGAAAATCACGGCTTTGCCGTTATTGGCATCGACGCCGCGAGCCGCATCGTCCGCTAATTTATTGATGTGCATATTGCACGGCGTCACCATGCTCCAAGTGGAGGCAATGCCGATTTGCGGTTTGTTGAAATCTTCTTTGTTGAATCCGACTGCATGCAGCATGGCTCGACTTGGCGCGCGCTCCATACCGTCGACGACTAAAGATGAAAAGGTGCGTGTTTTTTTATCACCTGAATTTGCCATGTAGCGTTCCTGAATTGTAGTTATATTTCAAATTAAAAAGTATCCCAATTGCTGGTTTTTCGACGCCAGCTTAATTTAGGTAGGATAAACCCCATTAAGACGCCGAATAAGGACAGTATGCCGCCGTATAAAAACCAATCTTGATTGGCGCTGTCACGCAATGCCTGGTTGTCGAGTTTGAGTTGTTCCAATTCTCTTTCAGTTTCGACGCGTTTTTCCAGCAATTGATTGTTCTGATGCTTTAACTGGATAGCTTCAGCGGCGGTTTGCTTTAATTCGTTAAGCTCCCGACTTAAACTGTCGCGTTCCTGGGTTAGGCTTTGATTGCTTTGCAGGGCGCTTGAATTGTTGCCTTTTAAAGCTTTTAGCTCTTCATTTAAGCGGGTATTCTCAGTTTGTAAGGTTTCCAGTTTTTTATTGGCCTTATCCAAATACCAACGGCTGATGGGTTTTTTGAGCGTATGCCGAGTGAGAATATAGCCTTCTACACCGCCGGTGCGGACTTTGCTATAACCGCTGGCGGCGTTATCTTCTAAAATAGTGAGCGGCGTACCGCTGGGCACCATTTTGACAATCTTGCTACGGTTATTGGGCGATGACCTTAGCGTAAATTTTATATGGTCGGTCACATAAATGGTTTTGGCGCTGACAATACCGCTAAAAATCAGCAGAACAATTAAAAAGCTGAAATGTTTTTTCACACCGGACTCGTTTCGTTGAAGCAAAAGGTTGATTTTAGCGAATTTATCAACAGATGAGAAATTCAAGTAAAGCTTTTTGCGCATGTAAGCGATTTTCCGCTTCCGCAAAAACAACGCTTTGCGGGCCGTCAATCACATCGCTGCTGACTTCCTCGCCGCGATGAGCCGGTAGGCAATGCATGAACAGCGCGTCTTTCTGCGCGGCGGCCATCACTTGAGTTGTCACTTGATAATCTTTAAAGGCGATGACCCTTTTTTGTTGTTCTTCTTCCTGGCCCATGCTGGCCCAAACGTCGGTGACTACTAAATCGGCTCCGGTTGCTGCTTGCTCAGTGCTATCGCAAAACTGCAGTTTTGCAGCGGCGTTTTCAACCACGGCTTGTTGCGGCGCAAAGCCTTCCGGGCAGGCGATGTTTAAATTGAAGTTTAAAGCTTTGGCGGCGTTGATATAGGAATGACACATATTGTTGCCATCGCCGATCCAGGCGACTGTTTTGCCTTGAATATCGCCTCTAAGCTCAGTGAAGGTCTGGATATCGGCCAACAGCTGACAAGGGTGCAATAAATCGGTCAAGCCATTGATGACTGGAACGCTGGAATGTTCGGCGAAAGTCGTGACCATTTCATGGCTATGGGTGCGCAGCATAATGCAATCCACCATGCTGGAAATGACTTTGGCGCTGTCTTCAATGGGTTCGCCCCGGCCTAGTTGGGTATCTCGGGGAGACAGAAATATAGCGCTGCCGCCGAATTGCGTCATACCCGTTTCAAATGAAATACGGGTGCGGGTGGAGGATTTTTCAAAAATCATCGCCAACACGCGTCCCTTTAAGGGTTGATAATCATAGTCGTTAGCGTTTTTTAATTCGATGGCGCGTTGAATCAGCGCATTGAGTTGTTCGCCTGAATAATCCAACAGGCTGATAAAATGTTTGGGTGCAGTCATAGAGGCTATTGTGTTTTTATTAAAGTCGCCAAACCATCTGTTAACAGTTCAATTTGTTCATCGTCAATAATCAGCGGCGGTAGTAGTCGGATGGTTTTTTCCGCTGTGACATTAATGAGCAGGCCTATTTCCATTGCGGATTGAACCAACGTCGGGTTAGCTTCAGCCAGGTCAATGCCGATCATCAGGCCTTGGTGGCGAATATTGCGAATGTTGTTTGCATCGGCTGTTTTTTCAGTTAGCAATCGGCAAATCTTTTGGCCTTTTTGTTCGGCTTGTTCAATTAAATCGCTGTTGCTCAAAGTATCGATGACTGCAAGCGCGGCGCTACAGGCTAAAGGGTTGCCGCCGAAGGTTGAGCCGTGTTTGCCGGCGCTGAGCATTTCCGCCGCAATGCCGCGAGCCAGGCATGCGCCGATGGGGACGCCGTTGCCTAAGGCTTTGGCTAATGTCATCACATCCGGCTTGAAGTCGTAGCGTTGAAATGCAAAAAAACGACCGCAACGACCGATGCCTGTTTGAATTTCATCCAACATCATTAACAATTGATGTTGGTCGCATAAGGCGCGAATTGTCGGTAAGTAATCGTCATCCGGAATATTGACGCCGCCTTCGCCTTGAACGGGTTCGACCAAAACCGCGACAATATTATCGTTTTCAGCAATAGCGGTTTCGATAGCGGCTATGTCATTAAACGGGACATGGATAAATCCTTCCACTAAAGGCTCGAAATCCGCCTGGACTTTGGGGTTGCCGGTCGCGCTCAAGGTTGCTAATGTGCGGCCATGAAAACTGCTATTCATGCATAGCACAACCGGCGTGTCGATATTTTTTTGATGGCCGTAGCGACGGGCAATTTTTAATGCGGCTTCATTGGCTTCTGCGCCGGAATTGCAGAAGAAAATATTATCCAGTCCGCTGAGCACAGCCAATTTATCGGCTAATTGCTGTTGTTTATCAATGCCGTAAATATTTGAGGTATGCAACAGAATTCGGCTTTGTTCGCTAATGGCTTGATGAACTGCTTCATGCGCATGGCCGAGATTGCACACAGCAATGCCCGATAAGGCGTCTAGATAACGCTTGTTTTGTTGATCCCAAAGCCATGCGCCCTGGCCTTTAACAAAGGTGACAGGTAAGCGCGCATAGGTAGGCATGATATGACTTGACATAGGATTTTTCTGCTTGCGAAAGCCATTAAAAAAACTCTCAATTATATTTTTTTATCGAAAACAGGGCAATCATTAATTATGGTTTTTTGCTTTGAACTGTTTTTTATTCCTGATAGAATTACTGGGTTGTTTTTGAAATCAGGTGTAATTTTTATGGATATTGTTGAAAAAATTAAAGAGCAATTAGCCAATCCTGTGGTGCTTTATATGAAAGGCACACCGGATTTTCCACAATGCGGTTTTTCCGGTCAGGTAGCGCAGATTATGGCGGCATGTAATGCCGAGTATAGTTATGTCAATATCTTCGAAGAGCCGGAAATGCGGGAAGCCTTGAAGGCCTATTCCAACTGGCCGACTTATCCGCAGTTGTATATTAAAGGCGAATTGGTTGGTGGTTGCGATATTATCACTGATATGTATCAGAAGGGTGAATTACAGACTGCTCTGGCGGAAGCGGGCGGTGTAAAGGCTTAGGAACGTGAATTTTACCCCGTTCCTTAATTTTGTTTAGACCGGTGTAGGATGGCTTCGTCAAATGGTGGCGAAGCCGTTTTAAGGGCTTTTTTACGTGGTAGAATATTTGCTCAATTAAGTTCAGGTGTACGAATGAAGTTAAAAGTAATTGTTCATGAAGCCGAAGAGGGAGGATATTGGGCTGAAGTGCCTGCGATTCCGGGTTGCGTTACTCAAGGTGAGTCTTTTGATGAGCTGTTGGGTAATATTTATGAGGCTGTTGAAGGTTGTTTATCGGTTGATGTTCAAGATATTAATTTATCAGAGAATGATAAGGTTCTGGAGATCGCTGTTTGAAGTTAATAAGTGGAAAAAGGTTTTGTCAATTAATTGAAGGCAAAGGTTGGGAATTACAGAGAATAAACGGTAGTCATTATATTTATGTGAAAGCTGGTGTTAATGCCCGTATTTCAGTACCTGTGCATGGTAATAAATCATTGAAAATCGGTTTACAAAAACATTTAATGAAAATCGCCAAGGTTGAAGAGGCTGAGTTGTAAAAGAGTCTACATTAATTGCTTTATCATCAAATTTGATAGAAGACATTTCACTGAAAAGATTTCCATTGATTAACAATCATACAAAAAATCTCTGCGGTTTTTTCCGCATCATACATCGCCGCATGAGCCTTATCGCTATCCCAAGTCAATCCTGCGGCAATCGCTACTTTTGCTAAAACGGTTTGTTTATAGGCCAAGCCGCCCAAGGTGGCTGTGTCAAAAGTGCTGAACGGGTGAAACGGGCTGCGTTTGATTTTACATCTCTCAATAGCGGCATTTAAAAAGCCGATATCAAAGGCCGGGTTATGACCGACCAATATCGCTCGGTTGCAGGCGTTTCGTTTAACTGCATTACGGATGGGTTTAAAGATCTGGGTTAAAGCTTCGCGCTCGTCAATCGGCATTCTGAACGGATGATAAGGATCAATGCCGTTAAATTTTAAGGCCGCTTCATCAAGCTCCGAATTTTTGAAGGGCAGGATATTGTGAGCGTGTTTTTCAGTAATTTGCAGCAAACCATCATTGTCGTACTCAACAATCACGGCGGCAATTTCAAGCAATGGGTTTTTTTTGGCGTTAAAGCCAGCGGTTTCTATATCGATGATAACCGGTAAATATCCTCGAAAACGATCCCCTAACGGGTTTTGAATGACTTCCATTTAGTAGTATAAAATTTATTAATTTGCGCTTTAATATGATATGGTACGCGAACTTTGATGTAGATCAAAAAGTATTCGTAAAATAATTTGGCTAAAGACTGAATTTCAACAGATGGCGCCAGAGTACAGATTACGATTCAATAAAAAAAGAATGAGAGAGAAAATGAGCTTTTTTAACAAAATATTAATGATCAGTGTTTTGTCATTGGGGCTGGTCGGGTGCGCAACCACTGATTCGCAAGAATCGATTGATCCTTATGAAAATTGGAATAGAAGCGTCCAGTCCTTTAATGACGATTTGGATGAATATGCATTAAAACCGATTGCCAAAGGTTATCAATGGGTGATGCCTAATTTTGCCGATCAGGCGGTGTCCAATTTCTTCAGTAATCTAAGCGATATCGGGGTAACTTTCAATGATTTGTTGCAAGGTAAGTTTTCCCAGTCCGGTTCCGATGCGGCGCGGTTTTTGGTGAATTCTACCGCAGGCATCGGCGGTTTGGTTGATGTGGCGTCTCATCTTGAGTTGTATAAAAACAAAGAAGACTTCGGTCAAACGTTGGGCTTTTGGGGAGTGCCTACCGGGCCTTATATCGTACTGCCGCTTTTCGGTCCTAGTACGCCCAGAGGCGTTGCCGGTTTGTTAGGCGATGCGGCGTTAAACCCGGTTTCTTATCTTGGCGGATACATCCCCAGCAGTTTGTTTGTTTTGAATAGTACCGACAAAAGAGCGGATCATTTGGCGACAGAATTGATTGCGAATGAAGCGGTGATTGATGACCGGTATACATTTTTTCGCGATGCTTATTTGTCTCAGCGGAAAAATTTAGTTTTAGATGGCGATGTGCCGGATGATGATTTGTTTGAGTTAGACGAAGATTTTGATGAAGAAGAGTTAGCGCCGGTTAATCCATATTAGCCGCCCCTCGTTGTATGTCTAGCGTCGATTAAAACTCGGCGCCGGGCGTTCGACAAAGGACCCTTGTTAATACATCCATTTAAGCTCTATGCCGGTTTTCTTGTCGGCATAGCCTTTGTGCCGACGCGAACGCCGTTGTTATCGTACTTGAACCGCTTATTTGCCCATGAAAATTCAATAGCAATGACGCAGCTATTCTTCCGTTAATTGCTGTAATAATTTATTGCCCTTATCAATATGCGCTTCTATTACGCTGAGTTCCAGCAATAATGCTTTTTTTAGGGTGTGGTCATGGCATTGCTGAATTCTTTTTTGAGTTTTTGTTTTTTTGTGAGCCAATTGGCTTAATACCTGCTGTAGGCTTGCAATTTCTTCTAGCTGTTTGGATTTTTCTGTATCAAAAAAATCATTCAATTTATTCAACAACTTAATTTTGTTCATGATCGACCTCTTCTTCAACCAAATCCAATAACTCGCTGTCGGTTAATACCACTTGCCGTTGCGCCTGCAGCGATTCTATATCTTGTTTAACGAATACCGTTGTCGCCATATTGATCAAATTTGACTGAATGTCATGTGTATAAGCGCCGTCATTCATTAACGATGTGCCCATTTCGGGGGTGATTTTTTGATCTCTAATAAGCGACTCCATGGCTTCAATGCGGCGTTGTTTCTTGCTTGTTAAGCGCGCTTTTAAAGTATCCAGCGTCAATAACGGTAGTTCGTTATTGCCATTGGCGTTATTGATTTGTGATAGTTCGCGTAATAACCGGGCGATTTCCAGGCGAATATTGTCATATTCTTGAATTAAAAAACTATTTTTGCTTAATCGGCTGCGTTGCAGGTTTTTTTGTAAATGTTTGGTCGCTTTAATTGCTTCGGCAATCTTTAAATTTGCTTCCCGCAACCAATGAAGTTTTCCGGATTGTTTTTCTTCCCAGGTAAAGCGGGCTTTGCTGATGAAAGCGATAATGGCGCTGTAAATATTTTTAATATTCCGTTCATAAGCGCTGTCCAAGTCGTAGTCCGGTATGTGTTGATGTTGTTGAATAATCTGCTCCAGCTCATTGTCTGAAAATACATCTTTGCGGTGCAAACCCATTGTTTTTAGAATCAAATGTTCGGTGTTTTGATATAAATGTTTGGTTTCTTGGCGCACCGCTTCCACGGCTGTGTCCGGGAAGTGTAAGGCTGAATCAGTTAAATACATAGGGCTGTCAACCTTAGCGATTTTTTCAGGAAACAGCCTTTCTAACAATGTCGCCAATTTTTTGGAAAACGGCAGCAAGACTCCAATGCCGACCAAGTTGAACAGACTGTGGAAGGCGGCCAATTTCAAGGTATAGTCATCATCGGCGATGCCTACCCAACGGCAAAAATAGTCCACCAGCCACACGAATTGATCCATTAAGATGATGGCGATTAAAGCCGTGCTGACATTAAAAATGAAATGCGCCCCGGCTAGTCGTTTGCCTTTGATATTGGCGCTGAGCGAGCCTAATATTGCGGTTACCGTGGTGCCGATATTGGCGCCCACCGCCAACGCCAATGCATTTTCATAAGTGACTTGTGACGAGGCTAAGGCAGTGATAATCAACACCATGGTCGCATCGCTGGATTGAATGATGATTGTGGTCAAAATGCCGATGCCGACAAAAACCAGCAGTCCGGTAAATCCTGTCATTGCATAATCGGTTAGCGAAATGGTATGTTTAAAGGCTTCAAATCCGTCTTTCATATAATGAATGCCTAAAAATAAAAAGCCGATGCCGGTCAGTATATAGCCGATGCCTTGCAGGTTTTTGGAGCGTTGCAACACGAATAAAATCCCAAACACCAACATCGGCATGGCGTAAGCCGAGATTTTGACCTTGACTCCGAATGCGGCAATCAACCAAGCGCCGGTAGTGGTGCCTAAATTAGCCCCGAAAATGATGCCGATGCCGGCGGCCAAATCCAGCAACCCGGCGCTGATAAAAGAAATAACCAACACCGATAATAACGAGCTGGATTGCATCAGCATGGTGGTGACGATGCCGAAGCATAAGCGTTTAATCAGGCTGTTGGTGATGGCTTTGAGGATTTTCTCTAATAAACCGCCGGTGAAAGATCTAAAACCTTGCTGTAAAGACAGCATGCCGAATAGAAAAATCGCAACCCCGGCGGCTATGGTTTTAAAGCTATCGCTTTGCCATATGCCGTAAATTAAAATGATTGATGCAATCAATAAGAAACTTTTTTTCATTGTGTAAGGAAATTGTTCCTATAATCTCTGCAAGAAAGGCTACTCGAAACGAGGTAAAATATTATGCGTGATGAATATGAATTTTCAAAGGGCAAACGAGCTAAGGATGTTCCTCACCTAGCAAAATTACAGGAAGAAAGCAAAGGCAAAACACGGATAACGATTATGCTGGATGATGCAGTATTAAATAATTTTCGCTCTAAAGCTATTCAAGAAGGACTTGCTTATCAGACTCTTATCAATCAAGTCCTTAAGTCATACACAGAGTCGGCTTTATTAGATGAGGCTCTACTACGCAGGGTAATTCGTGAAGAACTGAAAAATGAAAAAAGATAAATCGGGAAGTTATTTGGAACTCGAATATGAGTGTTAACAATCAAAGTTGATAAGCTCGGCATCAATATGATTGTCATTTACAGCCAATAATTTAGCTTGAATGATCTTGTTTTCTATCGAATCGTCCTGATTGATTTCACAAGCGACCCGTAAATAATTTGGCGTATAACCGAAAACGCGTTTTCGGCCATGATCTAACTCTTCAGTTTGGCCTTCCCATAATATCGGATATTCCTGTCCTAACTGGCTTTCCATGAATGTCTGCTTCATTTGTCCGGCGCTCAGATGCAACAGGCGGCTACGCTGTTTTTTTATGTCGTTCGTTAATTGACCCGTCAGCGTAGCGGCTTTAGTGCCTTCACGCTTGGAATAGGTGAAAATATGGATATGACCGAAGCCGGTTTGCCGGATGTAGTCAAAGCTTTCTTGCCATTCCTGTTCTGATTCGCCCGGAAAGCCCACAATGATATCGGTGGTGATATTGAAGTTCGGGATGTTATTGCGCGCTTGATCAACTAACTGACTGAATTCAGATGTTTTACAGCGTCTGGCCATGCGTCGCAACACGCTATCGGCGCCGCTTTGCAGAGGTAAGTGCAAATGCGGCATGAGCCTGGGGTTTTCAAACAACTGGAAAAAGTGATTCGGCAACTCCCAAGGCTCCAGGGAACCGAGTCTCAGCCGGGGAATATCCGTGTTTTGCAAGATGGCGTTAATCAGTTCAGTTAAATGACTATTGATATCGCTGCCGTATCCGCCTAAGTGAACGCCGGTTAACACCACTTCCTGAATGCCTTGCGCAGCCAAGGCGTTGATTTCATCAATGACCGCAGGAATAGGGCGGCTGGCTTCTTCGCCTCGGGCAACGGTGACGATACAAAATGTGCAGCGATAACGGCAACCGTCTTGCACTTTAATAAAAGCCCTTTGTCGGCCGCGACTGAATAAAGATTGTTCACCGGCATTGGTGGAGAAGGAAGGCATACTATCCATATTCAGCGCTTCCAGAGTGATTTCAACCAAGCGATTTTTATCCTGATTGCCGATTACCAAATCCACGCCGAGTAAATTAGCGGCTTCTTCTTCATTTAAAGTGACGTAACAACCGCTGGCGACTAATTTGGCCGTCGGGTTTTCGCGGTGTAGTTTGCGAATTAACTGTCTGGATTTGCGCACCGCATCCTGAGTGACGGCGCAAGAATTGATAATGACGATGTGGGCTTGCTGTAAATCGCGCGTAATCGCGTGACCGGCTTTTTGAAAAGCCTGCGCCCAGGTTTCCAATTCCGCTTCATTTAATCGACAACCCAATGTTTTTAGATAAACCAACATACCACTAACCAAAAAACCAATATGTCACCCAAATGGCGGACAATATTCCGGCAAAATCGGCTATTATCCCACATCCGGCGGCATGACGGATATTTTTGACGCCCACTGCGCCAAAATAAACCGCTAGCACATAAAAAGTCGTTTCCGTACTGCCTTGCACCACAGAGGCTAAATGCCCGGCGAATGAATCAGGGCCATGTGTTTGCAAAGTATCCACCATCATGGCGCGGGCGCCGCTGCCGCTAAACGGTTTCATTAATGCCGTCGGCAAGCCGTCAATAAAACGGTCATCCCAGTTGAGCCAGTGCGCTAATTGCCAAAAAAAATCCGCAAGCCAATTCAAGGCGCCGCTCGCCCTGAAAACGCCAATCGCCACTAACATCGCAACTAAATATGGAATGATGGTGACAGCGGTTTGAAAGCCCTCTTTAGCCCCTTCTACAAAAGCCTCATAAGCATTGACGCGTTTATAAAGCGCCCCACAGATAAACAAAATGATTAAACTAAACAATAAAAAATGACTGATTAACGCCGATTGTTGCAGCATGGTTTGTTGATCCAGCTGTGAAAAATAACCGACGATACTGAAAACAAGCAGACTGAATGCCGCCAGATAGCCGAAAATAACTTTATCCAACAGATTTATGCCTTGAACTAAAGCGACAGCCAGTAGCCCAGCGAGGGTAGACATATAAGTCGCCAATAATATTGGAATAAACACATCGGTCGGATTCACGGCGCCGAATTGCGCCCGGTATGTAAAAATCGTAACGGGGAATAAGGTGACCGCTGAAGTATTGATCACCAAAAATAAAATTTGCGCATTGCTGGCGGTTTCAGGATGAGGGTTCAAAGTTTGCATTTCCTTCATCGCTTTAATGCCCAAAGGGGTCGCGGCATTGTCCAACCCCAAAGCATT
>SPJM01000280.1 GCA_006844585.1 Methylococcaceae bacterium
AGTTTAGTTAGGCAAATGCCGCTCAAGCTGTTCATTTGCGCGGATTTACGCATAGATACCGCATCAAACCAACCAGTGCGTCGTTTACGACCGGTGGTTGCGCCGAATTCATGACCTTTAACGCCTAGATGCTCGCCGTTATCATCATCCAGTTCAGTAGGAAAAGGGCCATTGCCGACGCGTGTTGAATACGCTTTTGTGATGCCTAAAATATAATCAAAATTCAACGGACCCAAGCCGGTGCCGGTTGCTGCGCCGCCCGCTGTAGTGTTTGACGAAGTTACAAATGGATAGGTGCCGTGATCAATATCCAACAAAGCGCCTTGTGCGCCTTCAAATAAAATATTATCGCCCTGCTGTTGTTGTTGAAATAATTGTTCAGCCACATCAGTCAACATCGGAATAACGCGCTCGGAGAAATTCAATAATGCAGACAACATTTCTTGATAATCAACAGCGTCCGTATGATAAAAATTTTCCAACATGAAGTTGTGATAGTCTGTCAATTCCTTTAACTTAACCGCCAATTCACCAGGGTTTTTGAGATCGCCCACCCGTAAACCTCGACGCGCCACTTTATCTTCATAAGCCGGGCCAATACCTCTGCCTGTAGTGCCGATTGCTTTACCGCCGCGCGCTTTTTCTCTTGCTTGATCTACTGCGATATGGATTGGTAATATCAGAGCACAGGCCTCGCTGATTTTTAGGCGCTCTCTAACCTGTATGCCGGAGTTTTCCAAAATTTCAATTTCTTCAAACAAAGCTTCCAACGATAACACCACGCCATTGC
>SPJM01000281.1 GCA_006844585.1 Methylococcaceae bacterium
AAAAGTGATTTTCGACAAGGCCAACGCCTAGGCGCAAAAGATCATCTTATTCACCTGATGAAACCCAAGAAAAAACCTGTATGGATGTCTGAGGAAGAGTTTGCCGCATTACCGGATGTGATTTATATCCGTGAATTTTCTGTCAAAGGCACTGTTTATCTTACAACGCTGCTGGATGAAAAAGAGTATCCCAAAAAAGCATTGGCCGACCTCTATCAACAACGCTGGAAAATCGAACTGGATTTTCGTACGATTAAAACGCATATGGGAATGGAAATGCTACGGTGTCAGTCGGCCAACATGGTTGAGAAAGAAATCGCTGTTAATTTACTGGCTTACAATTTGATTCGCGCTAATATTGCGAGGGGGGCTTCTATTAATAATAATAACCCTCGGTATTTAAGTTTTATGGCGTCTGTTCAGCTGATGCGCACTACGGTTGGCTTGTGTATAACAAAAACGGGCGCCGCTTTAGGGAAGTTAATTTACCCCTTATTAATGGCAATGACTGAAACGGAAGTCGGTAAACGAATACGCCCCAATCAGCCACGCGTTATCAAACGAAGACCTAAGGCATATCCATTAATGAATAAACCAAGAGAGGAGTATGTAAGGGCTTGATTTAAATTGATAAGTCCCCACTGGACGCGGTATTGTACCTTACCCTTTAAATAACTGATAAATCGGGGCTGGCTTTAGATCGTTATCCTTACCGATAGTTTAAAGCAATCTGCTCATTATAAAGCGCAGCAATTAAATTAGCCTGATAAACTATACCAACCA
>SPJM01000282.1 GCA_006844585.1 Methylococcaceae bacterium
AATACGCGCACGTTACTTTCTTTTTAAATGGCGGTCAGGATGCGCCTTTTGCTGGGGAAGAGCGTATTTTAGTGCCTTCTCCAAAGGTGAAAACCTATGATATGCAGCCCGAAATGAGTGCGCCTGAGGTGACGGGGCATATGGTGGAAGCCATAGAAAGCGGTAAATATGATGTAATTATTTGTAATTACGCCAACTGCGATATGGTCGGGCACACCGGTCATTTAGACGCGGCGATTACCGCAGTGGAAACCATTGACCAATCGTTGCAGCGCGTGGTGACGGCATTGCAGGCGGTTGGCGGACAAATGTTGGTGACTGCAGATCATGGCAATATCGAATATATGACTAATGAAAAAACCGGCCAGCCGCATACCGCGCATACCACCAATAAAGTGCCTTTAGTGCATGTCGGCGGCGGTGCGCAATTATCGGAAGGCGGCAATTTAGCTGATTTAGCGCCAACTATGTTGGCCATTTTAGGTGTGGAGCAACCCGTAGAAATGAGCGGGCGTTCGTTGATTGCCGCATAATATGAAAGAAAAGTTGTACAGCGTTAGTTTTTCATGGTTATGGCGGTCATAAGCGATTAATGAAGAATGCGCGTTGTACGGCTGGCTTAGCTTGGTTTATTTTGCTTTGTCCGTTGCTTGCCAACGGACAAACGCTGCAAAAAACGGAAAAAGAGCTCAAGCAACTGCAAGCTGAAATTAATAATGCGGATCGCCGGGTCAAAGACTTAAAGAAAACCAAGCAAGA
>SPJM01000283.1 GCA_006844585.1 Methylococcaceae bacterium
CGCAGTGTATTTCACAGGAGGTTTTATGATTATCGATAATGCAACGATTCAATTTCAGACTCAGCATTACGCTCTGCAACAACAAACAACTGTGGATCGATTACAAACTAGCGACGAACCGGCGCTCAAGCCGCCGCTGAAAATGAATGTCGCGCCGCAAGTCAGCGAGCCGGTCGCGGCGGAAACTCTTCAGCCGGATGCCATGCAAAGCTTGAAAGCGCAAATTGTAAAAATGCTTTATCAACGCATTACCGGGCAAGCTTTTAGTGTGTTTAGCGCAAGTGATTTGAAAGCGAA
Organism: Methylococcaceae bacterium; assembly: GCA_006844585.1. Taxonomy (GTDB): domain Bacteria; phylum Pseudomonadota; class Gammaproteobacteria; order Methylococcales; family Methylomonadaceae; genus Methylomarinum. Next base: position 298 of record SPJM01000283.1, read on the forward strand.
ATCGCTAGACAATGAGTTAGAGATAAGCACAGCATCAACTGCGGGTGATAATAATGCCGGTTTAATGCTTTATCAACGCACTGTTACTTATCAGGAAGAGGAGGTCAGCGAATTTTCGGCTAGCGGTCGTATCATGACTGCCGATGGGCGGGAAATTGAAATTCAGGCGCAGCTAAATATGAGCCGCGCTTATCGTTCACAGCTTGATATTGTAGTTG
>SPJM01000284.1 GCA_006844585.1 Methylococcaceae bacterium
CAACGGCTTGCCGGTTATTTCATAAACTTCTAAAGCGCGCTGGATTCTTTGCGGATCATTCGGGTGAATGCGCGCCGCCGACTGCGGGTCAATTTTTTGCAAGCGTTGATGCATCTTTTCGCCGCCTGACTGCTGGTATTCCAACAACAATCGCTCCCTGATTTCAGGATCCGCCTGAGGCAAATCGGCCAAACCGTTTAACAGGGCGTTAAAATACAGCATGGTGCCGCCGGTTAAAATAGGCGTCCTTCCGCGTTGATGAATTTGCGCCATTTTTTCCAGCGCCGACTTTTTAAATTCACCAGTCGAAAACGTTTGGCTGGGATCTAAAATATCAATTAAATGATGCGGTATTCCCTGGCGCTCATCTAAGCTTGGCTTTGCCGTTCCAATATCCATGCCGCGATAAACCAAAGCCGAATCGACGCTGATAATCTCGCCATTCAAAGCCTGCGCCAATTGAATTGACAAAGCGGTTTTTCCGGAAGCGGTCGGCCCCATCAAAAAAATAGCCG
>SPJM01000285.1 GCA_006844585.1 Methylococcaceae bacterium
AGGCTAATTCGGCATTAAAGAATGACTAAAAATGATCATTTTCTTCATTTTTTGCCTTGCCTTCGCGCATAACGTTTACAACCATCTGCTGGATAACTTTTGCAGCATTTTATTCCCGATATTTTAGTGATATTGCATTCTTTTATTTAACTTTCAGGAGTAAAAAATGAGCAAGACAATACTGTATTCACCTATAGAAGTGAGTGAAATGCTTGCTAAAGGCGATGCCATTATAGTTGATGTGCGAGATGAAGCAGATTTCAATAAAGGACATATACCAGGGGCTGTAAATATTCCTGAAATATTTACCACATTGTCAATGACAACGCCTGAGGGTATTCAGGAAATGCAGGATATTTTTACCCCTTTGTATAGAAAAGCAGGTATTTCACATGACAAAACGGTGATTGTGTATGAGGACTGCCTCAACACACGTTATGGTGGGTCTTGTCGAGGGTATTTTCAATTCAGTTTATTTGGTCTCAAGGATGTCGGAATTTTGCATGGTGGATTATCCAAATGGTTAAATGATGGTTTGCCTGTTACGACTGAAGCCACGACACCTGCACCTTCCACTTTTGAATTAAACATCCAAAAAGAATTTATAGCGACCGTTAATGACATTATTTCAGCGATTGATAATGCGGATATCAAACTGCTGGATAATCGTGATGAAGACGAGTGGCGTGGGATTAGTTCTTCACCTTACGGGATTGACTTTGCTCCTCGCAAAGGCCGTTTACCAGGTGCACACTGGATTGAATGGTATAAATTTATGGATGATGATGCAACAATCCCCCTGTTTAAATCACCGGAAGAAAC
>SPJM01000286.1 GCA_006844585.1 Methylococcaceae bacterium
GTTCTTTTTCATTTTTTGTTGTTGGTACAGTTGCGGGGTATAGTCGGCAACTGCGGCAGCGCCAATATAGATATCATTTGCAGCCGCATGGGACATCACCGCTTGATGCATTTGTTCGGCGCTTTCTACGGCAATAAACTCCATATCTGAGGGTATGGGTAAATTGACAGGACCACTTACTAAACTGACACGTGCGCCCATAAACGCCGCTGCTTGCGCCAGCGCATAGCCCATTTTTCCAGAACTGCGATTACTGATAAACCGTACAGGATCTAATGCTTCGCGGGTAGGACCTGCACTAATCAGCACCGCCTTACCTTGTAATAAACCGGATTCATTCAATACTAAGCGGCTAATGGCCTCCGGTTCCAACATCCGCCCTGGGCCGGTTTCACCGCAAGCCTGAATACCGGAATCCGGCCCCAATATCTTGCATCCGTTACGTTGTAAATTCTCAATATTGCTTTGCGTAACCGGTTTTAACCACATGGCCTGGTTCATGGCCGGCGCAATAAAAACCGGACATTGAGCCGCTAAATATAATGTAGAAACCAAATCATCTGCCAAACCATGATTGAGTTTTGCAATGCAATTGGCTGTGGCAGGGGCGATCAGCATCAGGTCGGCCCAACGCGCCAATTCGATATGCCCCATCCCGTTTTCAGCCTCACAACTGCTGAAATCACAATGTACCGGAAAACCGCTTAAAGCTTGGAACGTTAATGGGCCGACAAAGCTTTGTGCGTTTTCAGTCATCACTACCCGCACTGAATGGTTTTGCCGAGTCAGCACTCTCACCAATTCCGCTGATTTATAGGCCGCCACTCCACCACAAACGGCTAAAAGTATTTTTTTATTGATCCCCATAACACTATGAAATGCCAAAACGATCCATTATCCTAAAAATGTTGGTTCAACGCTATGATGTTCGATTAATATTTAGCAGACAGGCTCAATAAAAGTCAGCTAATCAGGACTCGCTGATCAATCTATAATCAGTGAATGCCAAATAAATAAGCATAGAAACCTGAATATTATCCATTTAAAGCGCCTGGATTT
>SPJM01000287.1 GCA_006844585.1 Methylococcaceae bacterium
AAATTTACTGGTTCTACTGATAACTAAAATACAGCAAAATTGCACCACTTTAACGTAACTGTCATCATACTTTCAAGTCATCTTTTTTTAAGATATTTATCACCAAAAATGATATTATCAAAATCTAATATATTGAACGGATCAAATAGGTCACACACTCCATTATATAAACGCGTAGAGGGTTAGTGAAGCTAAATCCTTAACTTTTTACTCGGTTATTAACAGGAAACAGCTATGAATCCAACGCATTTATTGACATTTTCAGTCGTTGCGCGATTTAAAAGCATTACCAAAGCAGCGCAGCATTTGAATCTGGGACAGCCAGCGGTTTCCGGGCAATTGAAATTATTGCAGACTGAGGTTGGCGAATCGCTTTATGAGCGTGAAGGACACCAGATAAAATTAACCGCCGCCGGCGAAGGCTTGTTAAATTATACCGATAATTTGTATCACGATTTCAACCAGGCTCTAGATTATATCCAACGTTTAAAACAACTCAGCGTCGGTCATTTGCGCATCGGCGCGACGATGACCATGACCAGCTATTTTTTGCCCCATCATGTGGTGCAATTGCAAACCGAGCATCCGGGCGTAAAAGTTTATATGGAGACCGGAAATAGCGAAGAAATCGTTAAAAACATGCATGATTATGATTTGGGGTTTGTAGAAGGGTCGGTAGAAGATCAGAGCTTGCCGCCGAATCACCAATTGACCCCGTGGAAAACTGATGAAATCGTGGTGATTTTGGCTGAAAATAATCCTTTATGTAAAAAATATCCCGAAACCGTCCCGTTAACGATTTTTGCAGAAACACAGGTGATTTGGCGCGAATCCGGTTCCGGCGTGCAGAAGGAAGTGATGAAAGCGTTAAAAAAAGCGCATATCGATATTGCTACCGATATCGTCGTCACCGGCGTTGCCGGTGTTAAAGAATCGGTTAGAGCCGGTTTGGGAATTGGATTTGCAACCGCGATGGCTGTCGCCAGTGAAAGTAAAGGCTTAACTTCCCGGCGCATAGAAAGCAGCCAAGGTATGCTGTGGCAATTGAACATTATTGCGCCGAAGCCCGAAATTCAGTCCAGAGTGACGCGGGCTTTTTTACAATTATGTTTTCCAAAGTAGAGGTCATATGAAAACAGCTCATTTTTTGACATTTCCACCCGCTCTGTTGAGTTTTTTCTTAATCTTGTTTGCGCCGTTGCAACTATCAGCGCTGGAAGCATTGAAGGTGCGGCAGGTGGCCGACGGCATTTATGTGCATTTCGGCGTACATGAATTACCCGATAAGCATAATCATGGCGCTATCGCCAATATTGGTTTCATTGTCGGCGAGCGTTGCGTGGCGGTGATTGACACCGGCGGCAATCCCGAAGAAGGCGAACGCTTAAAAAAAGCAGTCGAGCAAACGACCGATAAACCGGTCTGTTATGTTATTAACACCCATGTACACCCCGACCATATTTACGGCAATATTGCCTTTAAACAACCCGGCGTGGAATTTGTCGGTCATGCAAACCTGGAAAGGGCGATGTTGAGTCGGGGACAATATTATATTGATAAAGCAGCTGAGCAATTGGATATTCATTTAAGCCCAAAAAATATTATTCCGCCGGATAATGTGGTGAAGCAATATAAATTGTTGAATTTAGGTAACCGGGAATTAGTGGTGACTGCTCACCCGACTGCTCACACCGACAATGATTTAACGGTGTTGGATAAAAAAACCAATACCCTGTGGCTATCCGATTTGATGTTTTCCGGTCATTTGCCGGTGTTGGACGGCAGTTTGAAAGGTTGGCTGCAAGTGATCGAAAAACTGGAAAAGAAACAATTTAATCATGTCATTCCAGGCCACGGCGGGCTGGTCAGCAATTGGCCGCAGGCAATCAAGCCGCAAAAAGATTATTTAACGATGCTGTTAAATGAAATACGCGCAAAAATTGCAAAAGGGGTTTATTTGGAGGATGCAGTAAACCAGGTCGGGCTAACGGCGCGAAGCAAATGGCAATTGTTTGATGAATTTCATCGCAAGAATGTCACCACTGCTTTTGCAGAGCTGGAGTGGGAAGATTGATAAGTTTAATTTTTTATCGACCTACAAAAAATGGAATAGATGTAATCCACGGTATTTTGCATGGTAAAAGAGATATTAAAAAATGTTAAATTCTGAGCAATTTTAAGAATTAATGGTAATGATACAAAGGAGAGCACATGAAATTACATATCATAATAATGACTTTATTATTAACCGCGCCTTTAAAAGCAAGCGCGGATAAAGACGAAAGCATTTGGAATAATCAATTAAAACAACATTTTTTTGCCGGTAAATCAATAGAAGAGGGCGAGAACATCATCCGCCTGGATGCGCCTTATCGCGCTGAAGACCCGGCCTTGGTGCCGATTAAAGTCATCAGCCAAATCCCGCAGACCAGCAGCCGATACATTAAGAAAATTCTGTTGTTGGTGGATAAAAACCCCTATCCATTTGTAGGTGAGTTTGAATTAACTCCTGAAAGCGGTAAAGCCGATTTAGCCATGCGCATTCGCGTGAACACATACAGCTATGTGCGCGCCATAGCCGAAATGAATGACGGTAAATTGTATATGACTAAAACCTTTGTGAAAGCCAGCGGCGGCTGTTCTGCGCCAATCGGAGCAGATTTGGATGCGGCGATGAGACGATTAGGAAAAATGAAATTCAGGGTTGAAGACGCCCCTGCGCCGGGCGAACCGACATTAGCGCAATTAATGATCAGCCACCCGAATATTACCGGCATGCAAATGGATCAAGTGACCCGTTTTATCCGTAGATCGCATTTCATGGATCAACTAACGGTTAAATTCGATGGCAAAACTGTGTTAAAGGCTAAAACGGATATCGCGATCAGTGCAGACCCGAATTTCCGTTTTTATTTCGTACCGAATCACAAAGGTGAGTTAGTAGCGGAATTCACCGATACATCTTGTGAAAAACCAACCAGTCGGGCAGTTTGTGAAAGTGGGAGTCGTTACAGTAAAAGTTATACGGTAGATCCATAAAGATTCAGATATAGCACTCTGTAAAATATACGTCATACCTGCAAAGCATGCCGGTATGACGAACTGCTTTTACGATTGTGTTGAATATCAGGCAAACCGCTCGCAATAAATCTTGTCGGCATCAACGCCATGTTGAATCGCGACTTGGGTGGCCGATTCCACTAACGGTGGTGGACCGCATAAATAAATATCGGGCTGTATTTGCGTTTGTTGTAAATATTGGGCCAGCGCATCGACCGGCGTTCCGTGATAATCACTCCAATTTTCCGAAGCTTGCCAAACACAGATGTTAACGTTCAGCTGAGGCAGTTTGTCTTGTAAGTCTTTTAATTCTTGATGACAAAATATTTCTTGTTCATTGTTAACGCCGAGAAATAATTGCACGGGATGATCTTCTCCCCATTCTTCCATGCGTCGTAATATCGACATGAATGGCGCCAAGCCGGTGCCGCCGGAAACAAAACACAGCGGATTAATGCTTTGTTCTTGCAGAGTAAATGTTCCGGCCGGGCCATGCACTTTTATATTATCGCCGGTTTTTGCATGGTGCTTTAGATAATTGGAAAATACGCCGTTTTCTTGTAAGCGGATTAAGAATTCTAATTTGCCTTCCCAGTTGGGCGTATTGGCAAGCGAGTAGGCGCGTTTTAAATTCAGCTCCGGAATTTCCAGCTCTACAAATTGACCGGGTTCAAAAGCAAATGACAAACCGTTTTCTTCATCGGCGATTAATTGTAATGATAATTTTACCGTGCGTTCAGCGAGGACTTCCAGTTCGACTATAGTTGCCTCGCGCGCGCCGGGTTGATGGGTTTGAATTTTATCCGCAGCATAAGGCGCATTAATAACAAGATCGCCTTGCGGAAAGGTGCGGCAAAGCAAAATGCTCTGTGTTTCCTCGGGGTTTTCCGGCAATATTCCGGCGCTGTAATCCGCCAGTTGGTAGTCGCCGCTTTCGCAATGCGCCATGCATGATCCGCAACCGCCGCTTTTGCATATAGCGGGTGGAAAGTGACCGGCAGCTTCGGCGGCATCTTGAATGTTTTGTTTGTCGTCACATTCAAATTGAATGCTTTGCTGATCATTAGTAATGATGGTGATGGTATGACTCATGACTTTTTGTTCGAAGGTGAGTTCAGAAAAAACTGCGTGAACGGTACGCGGAGCGTACCCTACAGAAAAGTAGGGGATGCTCGGCATACCATCGCGATGCTATTTAAGCGGCCATTTCAGCTGCAAGGTCTTCGGCAGGGTCGCCGTTGGCTTTGATGTCAAATTTCTCCACCAATATCGCCAACACTTCCGGCGTTAAAAATGCGGGTAGAGTCGGGCCTAAATGAATGCCTTTGATGCCTAAGGATAACAGGCTTAGCAAAACGGCGACCGCTTTTTGCTCAAACCAGGAAATCATCAAGGATAAAGGTAGTTGATTTACATCGCAATCAAAAGCATCGGCTAATGCGCTGGCGATTTGTATGGCGGAATAGGCGTCGTTACATTGGCCGATATCCAGCAAGCGAGGAATCCCGCCGATATTGCCGAAGTCTTGGTCATAGAAACGAAATTTGCCGCAGCCTAAGGTCAAAATGACGGAATCATCCGGCGTCATTTCGGCAAAGTCGCTGTAATAATTACGGCCCGGCGCAGCGCCGTCACAGCCGCCGATTAAAAAGAAATGGCTGATGGCGCCGGTTTTAACCGCATCAATTACTTTATCGGCAACGCTTAATACAGCATGACGACCGAAACCGACAGTAACCGTTTTTTCTTCGGCGTCTTCTTTAAACCCCGGTAATGCTTTGGCTGCTTGTATTAGAGGCGCGTAATCATGATTTTCGATATGCCTGACGCCTTTCCAGCCGACCGGACCGGCGGTGAAAATGCGCTGTCGGTAGGCGGGAGCCGGTTCAATCAGACAATTTGAAGTCATTAAAATAGGACCTGGAAAGGCGGCGAAATCTTCAATTTGATTTTGCCATGCGCCGCCGTAATTCCCGGCCAAATGGGGATATTCACGTAATTTAGGATAGCCGTGGGCGGGTAACAACTCACCGTGGGTATAAACGTTAATGCCGGTGTCTTTGGTTTGTTCCAGCAGTTCATGTAAATCTTTCATATCATGACCGCTGATTAAAATCGCTTTACCTTTAAGCGGTGAAATCCGAGCTTTAGCTGGTTCTTGAGCACCGAAATTACCGGTATTGGCGGCATCCAGCTGCTCCATCACTTTCAAGTTGATGGCGCCGACTTCTAAATTAGCCGTTAATAATTCATTGAGATCATTGGGTTCCTCAGCCAGAAAATCCAGCGCTTTTTCCAAACGCTCAAAGACTTCTTCGCTGTCATAACCTAAAACATGGGCGTGGTAAGCATAGGCGGCAACGCCTTTAACGCCATAGAGCATCATCGCGCGCAGTCCGACAATGCTGTCGCCCTGAGTGTCCCGGTCTTTGAGGATTGCGCTGAGATTGGCCTGCTGAAGTAACTCGTCATGGTTTTTCGCAGGGACAAAGCAAGCCGATCCGCTGAGTTCTTCAATGGCGGCGCCGCGTTCTCCGGCAGCGGTATGATAAAGTTCTTTCATTTGTTCGCGAATGGCGACCGCTTCATGAATTAAGGTGGTGAAACGTGCGGCGTTGAAATTAACATTGGTCAATGTTGTAAACAGCCCATAAAGTATAAAAGCGTCAGCCTCAGGGTCAGTTTTCCCTAATTGTCTGGCGCGAGTGGCATACTGGGCGATGCCTTTGATGGCGTAGGCCAATAAATCCTGTAAATCCGAGGTGGTTGTATCTTTTCCGCATATGCCTTTTGCTGTTTGGCATCCATCGCCGTCTTGAGAGCGGGTGGTTTGCTCACATTGATAACAAAACATAAAAACTCCGTCGTTATTAATTATTTAATGATTGATTTCATGCCGCATGGGTAAAGAATTTGTCCCCCGGTCATCAATTCTTTACACGGTTATCGCTTTAGTGCGGCATTGCTATGTAACAGCATTTTATGTGCCTAAAATAAAGTAATATATTTTCAATCATTTAACTATTTCATTGTTATAATGACAATGCTATAAAATTGTTAATATGACTATAATATTGTTTAAATGACTACAGAATTGTTTTTTAACGGCCTTATTAGTTTGGTGAATGATTTATCCCGTCAATTACCGGCTGAGCAACGCTATCAAAACCTATTGAAGACATTGCGCGGCTTGTTTCCGTGTGATGCCTGCGCGTTACTGAAATTGGAACAAGGTTTTTTGATTCCGCTGGCGATCAATGGTTTAAGTGAAGAAACTTTAGGTCGGCGATTTATGATTACTGAGCATCCGCGACTGGAAGTCATTTTGAATTCCCAAAGTTTGGTTCGCTTTGCCGCTGATTCAACGCTTCCTGATCCCTATGACGGTTTGGTCGGTGAAAGCGATCATCAGCTGCATGTTCACGATTGTATGGGGGTGACGCTTTATATTGACGACAAGCAAACGCCTTGGGGCGTATTAACTTTCGATGCACTGGCGCCGGGCACTTTTGATAATATTGAACAACAAGCGCTGCAGACCTTTATCGCTTTGACCGAAGCCACGGTAAAAGCCGCTAATTTAATTGTCGCATTGGAAAATAGGGTGCTGAAAGCGACTCAAACCCAGCAAGCTGAAAACAGCCGATTTGAAATGATCGGCAACTGCGCGTTGATGCAAGCTTTGAAACATGAAATCAGCGTCGTCGCAACCTCCGATTTAGCAGTGTTGATTTTAGGCGAAACCGGCGTTGGTAAGGAATTAGTGGCGCATCAAATCCATGCGCAATCAGAACGAGATAAAAATGTGATGATTTATGTCAATTGCGCCGCTTTACCGGAAAACATCGCTGAAAGCGAGTTATTCGGACATGTAAAAGGCGCTTTTTCGGGCGCCAATGCGGATCGGAGCGGTAAATTTGAATTAGCGGACGGTGGGACGATCTTTCTGGATGAAATCGGCGAATTGCCGTTAGCACTGCAGGCAAAAATATTGCGCACCTTGCAAAACGGTGAAATACAAAGAGTGGGGAGCGATAGGCATATCAAAGTGGATATTCGGGTGATTGCCGCGACTAATCGGAATTTGCAACAAAGCGTTGCGGAAGGTCAATTCAGGCCGGATTTATATCATCGCTTGGCCGTGTATCCGATTCATGTGCCGGCGTTACGAGAACGCGGTAAAGATGTGTTGTTAATTGCCGGTCTGTTTTTGGAAAAGAATAAACAACGCTTGAATGTGCGCGGCTTGCGTCTGGATAACAATGCCGGGAATGCGTTGCTGAATTATCATTGGCCGGGCAATATTCGGGAATTGGAACATTTACTCAGCCGAGCGGCTTTAAAGGCCGTGGCGGAAAATGCAGATCCGAAGTCGGTGGCGACGATCAGTCTGCGGCATTTGGATATCGAAAATCATGATCAAACGGTCGCCTTGTTAACCACTGAAGCGCAAACTAACGAGGTTCCGTCCAGGGTTGATTTAAAATCCCAAGTCGATGCTTTTCAAACACGGCTCATTGAGCAAAAGCTTAATGAGCATCAAGGAAATTTAACTAAAACTGCGCAAGCTTTGGGTTTAGATAAAGGTAATTTTCACCGTTTATTAAAGCGGTTGGGGATGCGTTAAGTAATGACCAAGCGAAAAGGCCTAAAAAAGTAATGAAAATGAAGAAATTCAGTTTCTTAATTGCGGTAGTAGAGAGTAATGGCTTAGGGTCTATAATAGTAGGCAGAGAATAGGGGACAGACCACGATTAAGGAGCGGCAAACGTGGCCTGTCCCTCATTATTCAGAATTTTGAACGCCCTCAGGAAAGTGGCTTAAGGAAGTGTCCGGTTTTAGTTGACCATTACACAACTGGATGCTGTGGTTAGGCAACATTTAACACATGTACACCTAATTCAGATTTATGTTTCTCAACCTGCCAAAGATCATAACTTACTTGATGCCCCATCCAACTTTCTGGACTTGCACCTAAAGCAATTGACAACCTCACAGCCATTTCTGGGGTTACACTTCCCTTGCCATTGATTATTTTTGACAGTGTTTTGCGACTTACAGCTAGTAGCAAATAGGGGACAGACCACGATTAAGGAGCGGCAAACGTGGCCTGTCCCTCATTATTCAGAATTTTGAACGCCCTCAGGAAAGTGGCTTAAGGAAGTGTCCGGTTTTAGTTGACCATTACACAACTGGATGCTGTGGTTAGGCAACATTTAACACATGTACACCTAATTCAGATTTATGTTTCTCAACCTGCCAAAGATCATAACTTACTTGATGCCCCATC
>SPJM01000288.1 GCA_006844585.1 Methylococcaceae bacterium
CAACGGCTTGCCGGTTATTTCATAAACTTCTAAAGCGCGCTGGATTCTTTGCGGATCATTCGGGTGAATGCGCGCCGCCGACTGCGGGTCAATTTTTTGCAAGCGTTGATGCATCTTTTCGCCGCCTAACTGCTGGTATTCCAACAACAATCGCTCCCTGATCTCAGGATTCGCCTGAGGCAAATCGGCCAAACCGTTTAACAGGGCGTTAAAATACAGCATGGTGCCGCCGGTTAAAATAGGCATCCGCCCACGTTGATGAATTTGCGCCATTTTTTCCAGCGCCGACTTTTTAAATTCACCAGTCGAAAACGTTTGGCTCGGATCTAAAATATCAATTAAATGATGCGGTATTCCCTGGCGCTCTTCTAAGCTTGGCTTTGCCGTGCCAATATCCATGCCGCGATAAACCAAAGCCGAATCGACGCTGATAATCTCGCCATTCAAAGCCTGCGCCAATTGAATTGACAAAGCGGTTTTTCCGGAAGCGGTCGGCCCCATCAAAAAAATAGCCGGGGGTAAATTTTGATCTGTCATTACCGCCCGCGCATAAAAAAATTATCCAAATCCTGGTGGGACAATTCCACCCAAGTCGGCCGCCCATGATTACATTGGCCGATGCGCTCGGTTTTTTCCATATCGCGAAGCAACGCGTTCATTTCATTAATAGTCAGCTTTCTCTTTGCTCTCACTGCGCTATGGCAAGCCATTGTAGCAAGAATTTCATTGCTTTTTTCTTGCACTCGCGAAGTCATTCCATTTGCCAATAGATCAGCTAGTAAGTCCTTGATCAGGCTATCCATATCTTCTCTCGCCAATAAAGCCGGCGTTGCGCGCAGAATAACAGTCTCCGGACCTGAACGAGTTAATTCAAAACCTAATTGCTCAAAAAAAACCTGCTCCTGCTCAACTAATTCCGCTTCATTTTCACTGACGACTATCTTCAACGGCAGCAACAAGGGCTGCATCATCACTTTTCCCGAATGATATTGTTCCTTCATGCGTTCATAAGTAATCCGTTCGTGAGCCGCGTGCGCATCCACCAATACCGCGCCGTTTTTAGTCTCCGCCAAAATATAAATACTATGGATATGAGCCAACGCAAAACCTAACGGCGGATATTCGTTTGCCGCTTGCTCAACAATTTCCGCAGCAGGCGACGGCGCTTGCTCATTGACTTCCGTTTTCGGATATAAAGCGCTGTATGCGGAAATCTCCTCCGCCACTGTCATCGGTAGCGTAGATTGCTTAGCCGAAGCAAGCGGGGGCGTTGCAATAAAAGGCTTTTCAACTGTCGCTTCCGATTCACTTACTTCAGGCGCAAACTCGACTACTTGGGAAACGGAGGACGGAGATTGTCCCGGTCTTTGCTCAGCCAAACTACGATGCAAAGCTTTAAAAATAAAATCATGCGCCAATCTGCCTTCGCGAAAACGGACTTCAAGCTTGGTGGGATGCGCATTGACATCAACGAGATGCGGCTCTAAGCTTAAATATAATACAAAAACCGGATGTCGGCCATGATACAACACATCCTGATAAGCCTGTTTCACTGCATGGGCTACTAATTTATCCCGAACTAATCGGCCATTAACATAAAAGAACTGCAAATCTTGCTGACTGCGTGAAAAAGTAGGTAGCCCGACCCAACCGCCTAGATGCAATCCTGAAGCTTCAAAATCGATTTGCAGACAATTCTCCAGAAATGCTGAGCCGCAAACTCCGGCCACGCGCTTTTGTTGTTGAAGCAAATCATCAGCCGGTTTAAACGACAACACCTCGCGCTGATTATGCGTTAATTTAAAGCCAATAGCAAAATGACCTAAAGCCATTTTTTTTACTAATTTCTCAATATGCGAGAATTCGGTTTTTTCCGTTTTTAAAAATTTACGCCTGGCCGGCGTGTTATAAAACAAATCCCTGACCATCACCGTTGTTCCCTGTGGATGTGAATCCGGTTGCGGATCAAAGTTTTTTTCGGTACCGTCGGCGCTCACTAACCAAGCGCAATCCGCACCCTCAGCCCGGGAAACCAAAGTCAACCGTGAAACAGAGCTGATGCTGGGCAAAGCCTCACCGCGAAACCCCATACTCGAAACATGCTCCAAATCCTTTAAATTGGCAATTTTACTGGTCGCATGCCTGGACAAAGCCAGTGCTAAATCTTCTTTATCTACGCCATGACCGTTGTCGCGAATTTTAATCAAGCGCATACCGCCTTGCTCGATATCAATCTCAACCTGATCAGCACCGGCATCGATACAATTTTCAAGCAATTCCTTAACCACCGACGCCGGTCTCTCGACAACTTCTCCCGCCGCAATTTGATTAACTAATTGCGTGGGAAGGGCTTTTATTCGCATAAACCTAATTTTTAGAAAAACCGTTCATTCTACTTCAATCACGATCTTTATGTAAATTCATAATAGCTGACTTGGCCGAAACCCGCTATGAACTGAGCGGAAACCGGCTCAATCTGCATTAAATAAAAATCCGGCAATGTCCGTAATAAAGAAACTGTTTCGCCAAATTTGGCCTGCATTTCATCCAGACGCTTAGTATAAAGCGAATCGCCCCGTTCAATCGCCTTGGCTTTGCATTGCAACGACAAACGTTTACGGGCGAACAAATTTTCTGCTTCTTTTTCATCTTCGATAAGCAATAAAGAGACTGCGCCATATGCCAACATATCCTGAGTATGTTTTGCCAAATGACTGACAAAAACGTAAAAACAGCGATTATCGAGCACAAATGGCGCACTACTTAAAGAAGATTGTTGAGTATCCGTCTTTGTCGCCAAGACGACTGTTTGTTGAACGGTAAATAGTTCTTCCAGCAACTCGACAAATTCCTGAAATTCGATTTTTTGGGTTTTTTCTAACATAAATCAAATATTCTCTTAACAAATGACTTATTGTACTAAGCACTAAATAAACAGCAACAAAGGCAGGGAAAAATAAATAGGCTGCTTTCAGAAACCAACGTCATACATATCAATTAGATTGATTTCCGGCATCTATGACCGGCTAACATCATAAATAATTTTTTATCTGCTTGCTCCGAATGCTTGTAAACCCGGCTCTCCCAAGCATTTGATTATTAATATACTATTACGAAACAAAGTGTTTTTAACAAAATTTCTATGTTTTTTAGAATGACTATGTAAGAATAAGACTACGCAACATGCACACATTAAGACAATCTTAATTAGCAATGAATACGGAACTTAATTTTAAATTTTTTCCTTAAAAAACTTTTAATTTCTTAAGTTTCTACTAAATTATTAAATCGAAATCTAAAAATAATAATAAGAACTGTATTAGCACTAAGCAGTCAAAACCATAAAACAATAATAAACACTTAATTTTGGAATCTAGCGGGATTTTTGTTATGACATTTTTAACCTATTTAATCCTTTATTTGGTCGTATCATCGGTATCCACCTTCTTTCTGACATGCGCTTTTGCATTAAGCAGCCCATTACCGGACAGAAGAAAAAAAGACCGTAGAAACACAATGCGTCCAGGCCATGTTGACCGAAGAGCCTCATATCGTGATAAACAGCAACTGGTTGAACACCTCAGCAGTCCAAGCGCCTCTTCTTAACTGAAATAATAGGCTAGCCGATTATTTCACGAAGCAATGCGGTTGCATAACTGCCTGAAGAAAGACTGAAGCTCAAGGCTATCGCGCCTTCAGAACAGCTCCAAGACAAATTCTCCGGCGCCGCCCTCATTGCCCGATACTCCGCCTTGGCTTCTTTTTGTAAAAGCCCCTCAAGTAACGGCTGATGCGGAGCGAGAATCTCACGCATAAGGGTTTCGGCTTCTAAATGATTTGCACAATCCGATGTCTGCTTTCCAAATAAAATCGCAGCCGGATGAATATCGCCGTCTAAAACGCGTTCATGTAGCGACTGATCTGGCATTTCTACATTAAATAAGCTGCGATTGCCATTCAATTGGCAAACATCGCCGGAAATCACTTTATCCCAACTCCTCAGCTCAACGCGTTTGCTTAAGATTAAATTGAACAAATAAGAACGCGCCGCCGATAAGTATAATCCACGCTGTTCTCTTTTAACCCTCGCTCCCTTAAACATACGCATTGCCTGATTGACATTTTGTCCATCGCGACCAAATCGTTGCGGGCCGAAATAATTGGGAAACCCTGATTCCTTAATGATTTCCAACCTTTCAATCAGCTTTTGTTCATCATATTCGGCATCAATCAGTTTTATTTTAAAATGATTGGCGGCAATCACACCGCGTCGTAATTTTTTAGCATGGCGCGTTTGATTAATAAGCTCTATTTCCTCAGAATTCAGCGCTTGCCAGTCCGGCTCTCGTTTGCCCGGCAACCAGACGCTAAACCATTGCGTAGTTACCGCATGCCGGTCTTTTAAACCGGCAAATCCAACATCCCTTTGCCTGACTGCCGCCAATCTCGCTAACTTGCGCGCCACATATTCAGTATTTTCGCCACGCTTGCGAATTTGCAAAAAAACATGTTCGCCCTCACCGTCCGGCTCGAACGGCAACAGCTCATCAACCACAAAATCCTCGGGCCGGGACTTTATTTCCCCCTTAGCAACGGGTTCACCAAAGGCATAAGCCCATTCGGGAATCTGAATGGAATCGGAAACCGTCACTCAGTGAAAGTCTCGATTAATACCACTGCTTGCACCGCAATGCCTTCTTTTCGCCCTTCAAAACCCAACCGTTCCGTCGTTGTAGCTTTAACATTGATTCGGCTCTTATCGACTTGTAAATCAGCCGCGATATTAGCGCACATATCGACAATATGCGGAGCCATTTTCGGCGCTTGCGCAATAATGGTAATATCCGCATTCACCAATTGATAGCCCTGCTTTTGAACAATCCCATAAACATGACGCAGCAAAACCCGGCTGTCCGCACCTTTAAATTCCGGATCGGTATCCGGGAAATGTTTGCCTATATCGCCTAACGCCACCGCACCCAACAGAGCATCGGACAAGGCATGCAAAACCACATCGCCATCCGAATGCGCTTCCAGGCCCATGTCATAGGGAATTTTCACCCCGCCTAAAATGACATCACCGCCTTCTTTAAAACGATGAACATCATACCCCTGTCCTATTCTAAACATTGTTGCTCCCGGTAAAATTCCGCCAACGCCAAGTCCTCCGGACGGGTAATCTTGATATTATCCGACCTGCCTTCAACAAGGGCGGGCTTAAATCCACTTAATTCCAAAGCGCTGGCCTCATCGGTAATCGCTAAATCACCCTGATGTTCCGTCAACGCTTGTTTTAACATGCCGTAGCGAAACATTTGCGGGGTCAAAGCCCGCCAGATCCTTGAGCGATCCACGGTTTCGCAAATTTCGCCATCGTCCGCCAATTTCAAAGTATCATGACTAGACAATGCTAAAATACCACCGACCGGATGATCCTGACATTGTTTCAATAAAGCCAGAATATCAACCGAGGTAATACAAGGCCTGGCTGCATCATGCACGAAAACCCAGTCATCTTCAGCCGCCATTGCGGATAAAGCACTCAAACCGGAAAGCACTGAATCCGCTCTTTCTTTACCTCCGGGCGCAGTAATCACCCGATTATCAGCACTTACAGCCAACTCAGGCCAATACGGATCTTGTTTAGAAATCGCCACAACAACCGCAGAAAAAACATCAGCATCTAACAAACGCTGCAAAGTTTGTTCAATCACTGTTTTTCCAGCTAACGGCAAATATTGTTTAGGCTTATCAGCCTGCATGCGCTTACCGACGCCAGCCGCCGGCACTACCGCCCAACAACTCATGGATTACTCCAAAATCTGAAAAAAAGTTTCATTCTCTCTAATCATGCCTAACTCATAACGAGCGCGTTCTTCCAAAGCTTCTTCGCCTTTACGCAAATCTTTTACTTCAGCGTAGAGCGCAATATTTTGCTGCTTTAAAGTCTTCACTTGTTGCTGCAATTCGCTTAAACGCCGCTCATAAGATTGAATCAGCTCATTATTCGCATCACCAAACCACAAGCGATACTGCAAATTTATCGTTATAAAAAAAACGAGAATGATTAGAAGTTTCATCGTCACCTCAATGGCTAACGAGAAAAAGAGAACCGGGCCGAGAAATCGACCCGGAAAATCTCAAAAATGCAAATTAAAGCATTTTAAAAGCACTACGACCTGCATAAACCGCTTTATCGCCTAATTCGTCTTCAATTTTCATCAAACGATTATATTTTGCGATACGATCTGAACGACTCAAAGAACCCGTTTTGATTTGACCGGTGCCGGTTGCTACTACTAAATCAGCAATCGTGGTATCTTCAGTTTCGCCCGAACGGTGAGAAACAACCGCAGAATAACCGGCATCTTTAGCAGTGCTGATGGCTTCCAAAGTCTCAGTCAAGGTGCCGATTTGATTCACTTTAATCAAAATCGAGTTGCCGATGCCTTTTTCGATGCCTTCTTTCAGAATTTTCGGGTTGGTCACGAATAAGTCATCGCCAACCAATTGGATTTTACCGCCCAATTTATCGGTATGCACTTTCCAGCCATCCCAATCATTTTCATCCATACCATCTTCAATAGAGATAATCGGATATTTTTCCACCCAATCCACGAAGAAATCAGTCATTTCAGATGAATTGAATTTTCTACCTTCAGAAGCTAAATCATAAACGCCGTCTTTGAAATATTCAGAGCTGGCTGCATCCATCCCCAAATAAATATCTTCACCGGCTTTATAACCCGCTTTTTCAATCGCTTCCAAAATCACTTCAATCGCTTCTTCGTTAGAAGACAAGTTCGGCGCAAAACCACCCTCATCGCCAACTGTTGTCGCCAAGCCTTTAGCTTTTAAAACTTTCGCCAAATTATGGAAAACTTCAGCGCCGTAACGAATAGCTTCGCGGAAAGTCGGCGCGCCTACCGGCAAAATCATGAATTCTTGTAAATCTACGCTATTGTCAGCATGTGAGCCGCCGTTGATGATATTCATCATCGGCACCGGCAAAATGAACTCGCCGGACGTATTCAAATAACGATACAACGGAACACTGCCTTCTTTCGCCGCCGCATGCGCAGCCGCCATGGAAACCCCCAAAATTGCATTCGCGCCTATGCGACCTTTGTTTTCAGTGCCATCCAATTCGATCATTTTTTGATCTAAAGCCGTTTGATCAGTCGCATCCATACCGATAATCGCGTCGCGAATTTCAGTGTTAACGAACTCAACTGCTTTTAAAACGCCTTTACCCAAATAACGCGCTTTATCGCCATCGCGTAATTCAATCGCTTCGCGCTCGCCTGTTGATGCGCCCGATGGCACCATTGCCGTTCCGATAACGCCTGAAGCCAATACAACTTCAGCCTCTACGGTTGGATTTCCACGCGAATCCAACACTTCACTTGCTCTAACATTTACTATTTCAGCCATGCTTTTATTGCCT
>SPJM01000289.1 GCA_006844585.1 Methylococcaceae bacterium
AATCTTTAAGATTCATGATGGCTTTCATTCCTACATCATGAACAGGTTCGCTGATTTTGTCAGTTTAGACTCATTTTATATTGGAATACGACACTGGTTTCAGACTCATTTCATATTGGAGAAGGCTGCGACTATTCAGCCAGATTAATAACTGCTAAACTTATCGGTTTTTATTGAAATCTACTTCAGATTGCCCCATATCCGAACTCATTATGAAGCAAATCTTAGAATTTATACCCATCATCTTATTTTTCATCGCTTATAAAATGTATGACATTTATATTGCGACCGCCGTTGTCATTGTCGCCACCGTGATTCAAGTTTCAATCACTTGGATAATGTATAAAAAAGTGGAGAAAATGCAATGGATCACCTTGGCTCTAATCTTAGTCATGGGCGGAGCAACAATTTATTTGCAAGATGAACATTTCATCAAATGGAAATTAACCATCATCGAATGGTTGTTCGGCATCGCCTTTTTAGGCAGCCAATTCATCGGTAAAAAGCCATTTGTTCAACGCATGATGGAAGTCAGCATTGAACTGCCTGATAAAATCTGGCGGCGTTTAAACACCACTTGGGCTTTGTTTTTCATCAGCGTCGGGTTTATCAACCTATATGTTATGTATCAATTTAATACCGATGACTGGGTAACATTTAAAACTTTTGGCGTCCCTGGATTAATGGTCGTGTTCATCGTTTTACAAATGATTTACCTCTATCGTTATCTGCCGGAAACAGAAGAAACGGAAGAAACAGAGAAGATAGAGGGAAAAGAATAATGCTATACGCCATTATCAGTGAAGACATTGCAGATAGCTTGCAAAAAAGGTTGTCCGTACGGCCCAAACATTTAGAACGTTTACAAAAATTACAAGATGAAGGACGACTCATCTTGGCTGGGCCGCATCCGGCTATTGATGCCGAAAATCCCGCTGAAGCAGGTTTTACCGGCAGTCTGATCGTCGCCGAATTTGCCGACCTCGCCGCTGCGCAAGCTTGGGCGAACGATGATCCTTATTGTGATGCAGGCGTTTACGCTAAAGTCACTGTTAAACCATTCAAACAAGTTTTCCCGAAATGATTAGCGATACTATAAGACAAAAACTAACTGAAGCTTTGCAACCCGAACTCTTGGAAATCATTGACAATAGCCACGCGCACGCCGGACATGGCGGTAATCAAAGCGGCGGAGGACATTACAATGTGACTATCGTATCGGAAAGTTTTACCGATAAATCCATGGTGCAAAGGCACCAGTTAATTTATCAAGCGCTCGGCGATATGATGAAAACCGATATTCACGCCCTAGGAATCAACGCATTAACCCCATCAGAAAATAAATAAGGAATATTCATGAAAAAAGCATTACTTCCCGTGTTATTAGCCGGCGCCACATTAACGACAGGTTGTCTGGAAGAAAAGAAAACAGCTGTAGCCACTGCTGAATCGCAACCGACAGTCAAAAAAGAGGATGCTGTCGCTGTCGTCAACGGTAAATATATCGGCAAAAAAACGTTGGAAACATTGGAAAACGAAATCAGCATGCGCAGCCGCGGCCAGCAGTTTCCCAAAGATAAGCTGATTGAAGAATTAATTCAGCGTGAATTATTAGTGCAAGATGCTATCCAAAAACAATTGGATAAATCGCCGGAATTTATTGAACGGATGAATACCGTTAAATCTTCATTATTGTCACAAGCCGCTTTACAAAACTTTTTGAAATCTAATCCGATTTCCGAGGCGCAATTAAAAGCCGAATATGATAAAAAAATGGGCGCAGCCGGCACCGAATATAAAGCCCGCCATATCTTATTAAAAACTGAAGAAGAAGCGAAAGCCGTTATTGAAGAATTAAATAACGGCGCGGATTTTGTTGAATTGGCGAAAGCAAAATCAACCGGCCCTTCAGGCCCGCAAGGGGGCGACTTGGGTTGGTTTGCGCCGGATAGAATGGTGCCGCCTTTTTCAGAAGCGGTAATTGCGCTGGAAAACGGTAAAGTTTCTGCTGAGCCGGTCAAAACCCAATTCGGTTACCATGTCATTTTGAGAGAAGACGCCAGAGAACAAACGCCTCCTCCGTTTGAAGCCGTCAAAGAACAAATCAAACCTGTACTGCAACGCGAAGTCGTGCAACAACTGATGGAAAATCTACGCAAACAGGCAAAAGTCGAAATTTTATATAAAGAACCGGCCAAGCCTGCGCCAACCATTGAACCAATTTCAGATGCAGAATTGAAAAAAATCGAAGGAGCGATCAAAAGCAAAGTCGAAGAAGCCAACGCTGCTAAAGAAGCTGTAGAACAACAATAATTTCTTCAATCATTATTGTTAAAACCTCCAGCTTGGGTTGAAAAACAAAACCCAGGCTGGGGCTTGGCTTACTCCTTCCTCCAGAAAATAATTAGGAAGATACCTCATTAGAATTTAATAATTCTATATTTCGCCTCAACTAATGCATCTGCGCATTGCCCGCGCCTTTGGGAATCCGAATCCTCTCAACCAAAGCCAAAACATGCTCCGGCGGCGGCGGCGTTAATTTCGCTACACATAAAGCAACGCCAAAATTAATCATCATCCCTATTGACCCGATACCCTCGGGTGAAATCCCCAAGATCCAGTTTTCCGGAATATTTTCCGCCATAGGCTCTATGAATATTCCTTTAAAATAAATAATATAGCCCATCGTAAACAATAAGCCAGACAACATCCCGGCGATAGCGCCCCATTTATTCATACGCTTATAAAATATGCCCAACAACATCACCGGAAACAACGACGATGCCGCCAACCCAAAAGCGAAAGCCACCACTTGAGCGACGAAAGCAGGCGGATGTAAACCTAAATATCCGGCCACTAAAATCGCCAAAGCGGAAGCTGTACGACTGGCCAACAATTCATTTTTTTCACTGATATTGGGGTGAAATGTACTTTTCAACAAATCATGCGAAATACTGGCGGAAATCACCAACAACAAACCGGCGGCTGTCGATAATGCCGCGGCAACCCCACCGGCGGCAACCAAAGCAATCACCCAATCCGGCAAACCGGCAATTTCGGGATTGGCCAGCACCATAATATCCCGATCCACATAAATTTCATTAGCGAACGGGGCGCCGTTTACCACCTTACCGGATGAAGGATTCATGACCACACGCTGTCCGTATTGTCCACTATTCTCAGCATCAAAAACCGGCTTGCCGTTAATTGCCGATCCTGCCGCATATTGCAACTTGCCATCCTGGTTATGATCAAACCATGCCAATAAGCCGGAGCGTTCCCAAGTTTTAAACCAATTCGGCATATCCTGATAGGCGGTGCCGGTTTGCTCAACGCCGTTGATCGATTGAATCAAATTCAATCGGCTTAAAACGCCGACCGTCGGCGCGGTGGTATACAACAAGGCGATAAATAACAAAGCCCAACCGGCGGATTTACGGGCATCAGACACTTTTGGCACGGTAAAGAAGCGCACTATCACATGCGGCAAACCCGCCGTTCCCACCATTAACGCCAAGGTAATCGCACAAACATCAATCATCGATTTGTCGTTAAACGGCTCGGTATAACTGCCGAACCCTAAATCGATCAAGGATTTATCCAACGCATTCAATAAATAACCGGAACCGCTCACAACAGTTTCGCCCAACGCCATTTGCGGCACGGGGTTGCCGGTTAATTGAAAAGCCATGAAAATAGCCGGTACGGTATAAGCAAAAATCAAGATAATGTACTGCGCCACCTGAGTGTAAGTGATGCCTTTCATACCCCCCATCACCGAATAGATAAACACAATCCCCATTCCGACATACAAACCTTGCTCAATCGGCAATTCCAAAAAGCGTGAAAAAACAATCCCGACCCCACGCATTTGCCCGGCGACATAAGTGAATGAAATAAAGATTAAACAAATCACCGCAATAACACGGGCCAGGTCGGAGTAATAGCGTTCACTGATAAATTCCGGTACGGTGAATTTACCGAATTTACGCAGATAAGGCGCCAACAGCATCGCCAGCAATACATAGCCGCCAGTCCAACCCATTAGATAAATCCCCGCCTCATAGCCTAGAAACGAAATCAAACCGGCCATGGAAATAAAAGACGCCGCCGACATCCAATCGGCGCCGGTGGCCATGCCGTTAACAATCGGCGATACGCCTTTACCGGCGATATAAAAATCGCCCGTGGTTTTAGCTCTGGCCCAAATTGCGATAGCGATATAAATAACAAACGTCATCCCGACGATTAAATAAGTTAGCATCTGAAGCGTCATGATCTATTCCTAAATAGTAATTGCTGTGTAGGGTACGCACCGCGTACCGTTCAGTGGCGTATAAAGTAAGTTATTCCTCTCACACCCTGCTGCATCTAAACCCACAGCTCTTAATCATCCACCTCAAACTGATGATCCAATTGATTCATTCGTCGAACATAATAAAAAATCAACAACACAAACGACATAATCGACCCTTGTTGAGAAAACCAAAATCCTAATTTATAACCGCCGATTTGTATTGCATTCAAAGGTTCGACAAGAATGATGCCGAACAAAAAAGAAACGCTAAACCAAATCAATAAAAGTTTGATAATCAAACGAATATTTTCAGCCCAGTAATTATCGGTTTTAAAAGACATAACACCCTCAAAAAATTTAAAACAACCGCAACAATGTAGGTAGGGCTTTAACCCCACACAACATCGGTTTAATCGACAAGCCCTTTTCGGTATACTGTGCCGATATTTTATCCAATGCCGTTTGCAAACGGGAATAATCATTATAATAAAAAATTGGGAAGAGTATGTGTTGGAGTGGAGAGGCTTCCGCCGGACTAGCCATCGCCGGTTTCGCCAGTACCGCCTATTTCTATCATAAAGGCGAATCAAAAGTATTATGCAGCGCTTTAGCGTATTTTTCCTTGATGGAACTGCTGCAAGCCTATACTTATTCGGTAATCGATGAATGCCAAAATCCTAATAACCAAATTGCGACATTTTTGGGTTATATGCATATCGCTTTTCAACCCTTTTTCGTCAATGCGGTCGCCATGCATTTTATCCCGCAAGCGGTAAAAAAACGCATTGGTTTCGCCGTATACGCATTATGCTTTGCGGCGGCGACTGTATTTATGATGCGCATCTATCCCTTTAACTGGGCGAATTACTGTTTTGAAACCAGTTACCGACTGGCGTTTGCGCCGGAAACCAAATTCAACATGCCTTTTTGCGGCGAACAAATCTGTTCATTTTCTGGAGACTGGCATATCGCCTGGTCGATTCCGGCAAACGGCAGTTATGCAATGGCTAATGCCTATGTTTATGCCGCATTCCTGCTACCCTTGCTTTATGGCTCGTGGAAACTGGTGCTGTATCATATTATCACCGGCCCGTTGTTGGCCTATTTAACCACCAGCAATATGAACGAATGGGGGGCGGTTTGGTGTTTATATTCAATCGGCCTGCTATTGCTGCTCATCAAAACGCCCATCCGCCATTATCTACATGTAAGCAATTGGTATGGGCTGCGGATTAAGGGTTTAATATCCAAAATTTAGATTTATTCAAACGCGGCAAAAGGCGTATTTAGAAAATCAATAACAATTTGATAGTGTTTATGTCTAACGATTGTTTTTATCAAAGCAATATTGATTTTCATATATTCATGGACAATGGTGTTTCTTAATCCTATTATTTTCTTCCATTCTTGTAGTTCTTTTTCATCAATGAAATTAACTCTATACAGAGATTCGAATAGGTCATATGCACTAACAGGCACTTTTTTATTTTTAGATTTCAATAGATGCTTGGCTTTTCCAATTGCATTTTCTATTAGCACTTGCAAAGTATGTAACATAGCCTGTTCTTCGAGCACAGACAGCTCACTCTGCATACCAAGTTTATCGCGCAGTTCGTTTAATAGCGCACCATTTCGTTCAACTAACTTTTCAGTTTCATGCTGATACAGTTCAAGATACATGCTCAATATTCCAATAAAAATCTTCTAAATTTGCCCATACTCGTTGGTAGTAGTATGCCAGAGCTAAATTATCTTTACCTGTAATGACGATGCCCTCATCAACCACTGTCGCATTGATGCTTAGGCCCCCACGGTATAGGTCAACTATATCTAATTTATTATGACTAATCTGTAAAGCACTTGCGATAAGCTGTCTTAACGCTTCTAATTCACCTAGATTACGCCACCCATTGCTATTATCCTTGAATAGAACAGCAATATCCCAATCACTGTCCTCATGACAGTCATTTCTAGCATGACTACCAAACAAAAAAGAAATACTTAATCCTTGATGCAGGCTTAAAACGTCAGCCAGTTTTTGCACCTTAATTGCAATAGCTTGATTTGCCAGGTTGATTTGCATTACTCTTTTTAAAGTCTTATTGCTTAAACATAATTAACTACGCGTCTGAGTGCGCCAATTATTGACGATGCTTTCCACATCCAAATCTTCAATACCTTCACGCCAACTGGTGTAATAATCCACATCATTACTTTTCGGCGCAGGCTCAGGTCTGTATATTTGCACACGGGTCGGCAACGGCGCCGCTTCGCCCAACACCAAGGCCTCCCCTCTTCCCAGCGAGGTTAAAATATCCGTTAAATCCCCTTCCGCCTCCGGCACCAACCCTCTAACATACTGCTGGTCATCCGGGTTGGTTGTGCGCAAACAAATAAATGAACTGCACTGTGAAAGCATGGTTTCCGAAAGCTCGGTCGGCCTTTGGCTAATTACCCCGATGGATACCCCGTATTTCCGACCCTCTTTGGCAATCCGCTCCATCATTTTCTTGGTGCCTTCAAATTGACCACCCTTCTCCCTTGGAATATAAGCATGCGCCTCTTCACAAATCAAGGTAATCGGAAACTCGCGGCGGTGCGGATTCCAGTAATTAAACTCGTAAGCCAAGCGCCCTACCTGCGCAGAAACCGCCGGTCTCACATCCGTCGGCACTGAACTCAAATCCACCACCGTAATATTCGCTTTTTTATCGCCCAAACCTATAAACTGCCGCAATAAATCAGCCATACTATCAGAAGTATTGCGCTTTTTCGGTTTTAATAAAAAATCATAGCGCACATCATTAAAACGACTTTGCATTCTCACCAAAAACTCATCAAACTGACCGAATAAAGCCCCATGCGTTTTACCAAAGTCTTTTCTTTCCTCATTAGCATTTTTAAACTGCATATACATTTCCGCCAACGAAAAATGAATTGGGGTATCAATAGAAACGCCGGACAAACCTATTTTTTTAGCTTCCTTGCGTTTTAGCTGCTGCAAGACCTCCCGCATAAAAGCCATTTGCATGGAAGCGCCGCTGTCATCTTTATCAATAAAAAGATCCACCAATTCCGCATACGTCATCATCCAATACGGCATTTCCATTTCCAAAGCATCTACGTAGTTCACCAATTCATCCGGAAAAGCCGATTCAATCGTCCCATTTTTATTTTTCCAGCAATACTCGCCATGTAAATCCAGCATAATCAAATGACACTTAGGCATAGCGCGAATAGTATGCTGGATCAAGCTGGTCACCGTCCACGATTTACCGGAACCGGACTGCCCGATAATCGCGAAATGGCGTCCGAATAAAGCGCGTGGATCTAAACTCAAGTGATAATTTTTTTGCGCAGCCAACTGACCGATAAAAAACTCATAATCCCGAAATTTTGAAAAAATGGCGTTGATCTCGCTCAAACCAACCGCGTAAACTTTAGCGCCCGGCGTCGGATAATGCCTGACCCCGCGCACAAAGCTATTATCAACCTGTAACTCGCCGACAGGTATTAAGGAAATAAAGCGATCAGACAAACGGTTCCCCTGCGCATCGAAGCGATCCTTCTCCCACATTTTGAAAACCAAGGCCAATACGCCGATATTGGACTGCCTGATCACCACATAAGAACCCAAATGCCCGGCCAGAATTTCCTCATTATCAATGGTAATCACCGGCAACTCCGTCGAATGCTGCTCGGCAATCCGCGCATCCATTCCATCGCCGCGCACCTCAGTCAGATACCCGATTAATATGCTTTTATCATTATCCGTCATTTTTTTGCTCTTTAATGAATGTGTAGTCAATGATGTAAATTATAGTCAGAACTGGAAAAAACACGCAATTCAGCAATGATTTCCTATCCATTACTATTAAATTCTGTGTTGACTAATCCAAGAAATATAAGTCACATTCCACACAC
>SPJM01000029.1 GCA_006844585.1 Methylococcaceae bacterium
CAGAAGTGAGACAAACCATGAAGAATAATACCGCAAAAGGACCGATCACAGTGTTAGGAATTGATTTAGCCAAACAAAGTTTCCAACTTCACGGAGTGAATGCAGAAGGAAAGGTCGTGCTCAAGAAAAAGCTCAGCCGCAAACAAATAAGTGCTTTCGTGGCCAATTTACCGGTTTGTTTAATCGGACTTGAAGCCTGTGGAGGTTCCCATCACTGGGTGAGAATCTTTACCGAAATGGGGCATACAGTGCGGATGATGGCGCCTCAGTTTGTCAAACCTTATGTTAAATCCAATAAAAATGATGCAGTTGATGCAGAGGCGATTTGTGAAGCCGTTCAAAGACCTAATATGCGCTTTGTACCTGCGAAAAGCATAGAACAACAGGATATCCAGAGTATCCATCGCATTCGCAGCCAGCTGGTTGCCAGACGAACGGCTCAGGCAAATCAGATACGCGGATTATTAATGGAATATGGCATCATCATTCCTCAGGGAATCAAGTGTATCAGAAAAAACCTGCCTGATATTTTAGAGGATGGTGAAAATCGATTGACGGATATTTTTAGAGAGCATCTCAGTGCTCTTTATGATGAAATGGTACATCTTGATGAAAGGGTTGAGACATTAGAAAAGAGCTTGAAAACGATTTGTAACCAGAATGAAGACTGCAAGCGCTTACTGACTATTCCAGGCATAGGATTAATGACTGCAACAGCAATGATTGCAGCGATAGGTGACATAGGTGCCTTTAAAAGCGCTCGGGAGCTTGCCGCCTGGCTGGGACTGGTTCCACGACAACACTCCACAGGGGGCAAGCCGACATTGCTAGGCATCAGTAAGCGAGGCGACAGTTACATTAGAACACTCTTAATTCATGGAGGGCGCTCTGTTGTCAGGTGTGCCCACAAGCATCAGGACAAGCGTAGTCAATGGATTGGAGAAGTTGAACAACGGCGCGGAAAAAACATCACCGCTGTGGCAGTCGCCAATAAAAATGCACGGATAGCCTGGGCGTTGCTGACTAAAAAAGAAGACTATCAAGCTAAAGCGGCATAAAAAGGCATGAATCTAAGAGCTCAAAAGGGGCTTTGCCCCTTCGCCGCACGGCTTACCCCACCCTCGCCGGGAGGCAGGGGCCAGAAATCACCGGCCCCTGCCAATAGGGTAATGTCGGATTCGGGCATGTCAAGGACTACTCGACGCAAGCGTCTGCGTTCCTCCTTGACAGGCCCAAATCCGACACAAAAGAAAGAGAAAAGAACGATGGTAAAACAAACACAATAGCTAAGAAAGCGTTAGCAACGAGTTGCGTAGATAAAATTTTAAGTGATGGCATAAAAGGTAACACCTGCATTCCTAAGAACCTGCTGGGGTCTAGGGCCCATTGAGGCCGTGAGTCTGATTAGGTGAGGAATGCGCGGATTCCATCAGGGCTAGAGGCATTAGACCTCCTCTTACAAAAGCCGGATATATGGATGCAATATTTCTTTATGTTACGATCAAAATTTTACTTGCAATACGGGGCGGACCATATATGACCCCATTGGTTACATTGGTTATCGTGACCCCATTGGTTCACGCACAAGGAATCAAAGCCAATTAATGCAACAATGTAAGAAAAAACGACCAGAAATGGACCAGACGGTGAATTCTGTCAGAGGGGGAAAATTAGATAAGTATTTTATAGACATGGTGCCCAGGGACAGAATCGAACTGCCGACACGGGGATTTTCAGTCCCCTGCTCTACCGACTGAGCTACCTGGGCATCATTTGATGGTTTTTTTGTTGGTGCCCAGGGGCGGAATCGAACCGTCGACACGAGGATTTTCAGTCCTCTGCTCTACCGACTGAGCTACCTGGGCCAACAAAAGACGGCTATTAAACTAGTTTCTTGAGATTAAGTCAAGAGCTGCTTGAATATTTTTTCATTTTATCCTGAAGAAGATGTTTGTTTATCGCTAAACAATCCAATGATAAAAGCAAACACTTTTTTGATGCCTTTCCAAATTTTGGGGATTAGCCATATCATCAATAGAATAAAAACCAGTAATGCCGCTAAAAACGCGATGGGGTGATGCAAACACGCCCATACGCCCCCGATAACGGCAATGTCTTCGCCGATGGAGGCTGTCCAATTGGTAAAAGGTTCCGGCGATGTGTTAATCAAGACTCGACTACCGGCTTTAGTGGCATGCGAACTTGCCGCCATGCCGCCGCCTAGAATAGCGGCTGTCAGTTCTACTGCGGTGTTGACTTCGCCGACTGCGCCGGCCGCCAGCATTGCGCCGGCCGGTATCCGTATGAAGGTGTGTAGCGAGTCCCAAGCGGTATCGACACCGGGAATTTTGTCGGCAAAAAACTCTATCGCATACATAATGCCTGCCGCCCCCATGACCATCGGGTTGGCGACTATTTCCAAATCAGGCGGTAAGTCAATATTGCCGGTGTTGGCTAGATAACCTAAGGTAAATAATGCGGCGTATAGGTTGATACCGCTGGCCCAAGCCATGCCCATGGTTAACGCGATGGTGGCGGAAATTTGGTCTAAGGCTTCCATAACAATCTCGAGTTGTTTGAAACGGGCACAGCTTAGCATGTTTATCTGAATTAGCGCTGACTGTTTGTCGTTTGGTGCGCAGTACACACCCTACTCAAGAAATAGGAATATTATAAAATCATTTTTTTCAGCGCCCCTTTAAAATTTCAACTTACTCCCCAATTATCTTTTTATAAAGGTATACTTCGCACAGCCACGGCGGCGGTTTTCTAGCGGTGTTTTTAGCCGAAAGCAGGGATGTAGATCAGGAGCGTAAGGAACGAGAATGAAATAAGTTCGGCAATTGGCGCAGTTGTTTATTCGCCTTCAAGGCGCACAAACAGGCGCCTTGCTCTTGATTAAAAACACCCCCCTTATAAAATTCGCCCCTGTGACCGCGCGAAGTATAATGAATCCGATTAATAATAACCAAGTGGAATTAAAGTGAGTTTTAGAGGCACAACAATACTTTCTGTACGCCGCGGCGATAAAGTCGTTATTGGCGGCGATGGTCAGGTTACTTTGGGCAACACGGTGATGAAAGGCAATGCGCGTAAAGTCAGGCGGATATATCACGATAAAGTGATTGCCGGTTTTGCAGGCGCGACTGCGGATGCCTTTACGCTGTTCGAGCATTTTGAAGGCAAACTGGAAAAGCATCGCGGTAATTTAACCCGGGCGGCGGTTGAGATGGCGAAGGATTGGCGGACTGATCGCGCTTTGCGTAAATTAGAAGCCTTGCTAACTATCGCCGATGCTAAAACTTCACTGATTATTTCTGGCACCGGCGATGTCATTGATCCGGAGTATAATTTAATGGCGATTGGCTCCGGCGGTTCGTACGCCCAGGCGGCCGCCCGCGCTTTGTTGGAAAACTCTGATTTAAGCGCCCGTGAAATTGTTGAAAAATCCTTGAATATCGCTGCCGATATTTGTATTTATACTAATCATAATCTGCTTATTGAAGAGTTGGATGCCGAGCCACAGGAGTGATAAATGAGCCAAATGACCCCTAAAGAAATCGTCAGCGAGTTAGACAAACATATTATCGGACAATCCAACGCCAAGCGTTCCGTCGCCATTGCTTTAAGAAATCGCTGGCGGCGCAGTCGGGTAGCCCCTGAGTTACGCGAAGAGATTACCCCAAAAAATATCTTAATGATCGGGCCTACCGGTGTTGGTAAAACCGAAATCGCCCGCCGTCTGGCGCGTTTAGCGAATGCGCCTTTCATTAAAGTGGAAGCAACTAAATTTACTGAAGTCGGCTATGTCGGCCGCGATGTGGAATCGATTGTTCGCGACCTGGTAGATACCGCCGTTAAAATGACCCGTCTTGAAGAGATGGAAAAAGTCAAAAACCGGGCGGCGGATGCAGCGGAAGATGAGGTTCTGGACATATTATTGCCAGCCGCCGATGGTGGAATGCTATCTGAATCTGAGCAAACCACCCGCCAAAAAATGCGTAAAAAATTACGCGAGGGCGATCTGGATGAGAAAGAGATCGAAATTGAGTTGTCTTCACCTTCTGTCGGCGTGGAAATCATGGCGCCGCCGGGCATGGAAGAAATGACTAATCAATTGCAGGGCATGTTTCAAAACTTGAGCAGCAATAAAACCAATAGCCGCAAAGTCAAAATTAAAGATGCCATGAAGATTCTACAGGAAGAAGAGGCTTCAAAAATGGTGAATGAGGATGATATTAAACTCTCCGCCGTAGAAGCGGTGGAACAAAACGGAATTGTATTTCTGGATGAGATCGATAAAGTCTGTAAACGTTCGGAACTCGGCGGCAGTGGTGGCGAGGTGTCTCGCGAAGGGGTACAGCGCGATTTATTGCCATTGGTTGAGGGCAGCACGGTCAGCACGAAATACGGCATGATCAAAACCGATCATATCTTGTTCATCGCTTCCGGCGCGTTTCATTTAACCAAACCGTCGGATTTAATTCCTGAGCTGCAAGGTCGTTTTCCAATACGGGTGGAGTTAGACGCTTTATCGGCTGAAGATTTTGTCCGCATTTTAACCGAGCCGGACGCCTCATTAACTGAGCAATATCAAGCATTGTTAGAGACCGAAGGGGTATCATTAACGTTTAGTCCCGACGGCATACAACGTATTGCCGAGTTGGGCTGGCAAGTGAATGAAACCACAGAGAATATCGGCGCTCGTCGCTTGCATACTATCTTGGAGCGTTTATTGGAGGAAATTTCTTTCAGCGCGCCGGATAGCATTGAAAAATCAATTATCATTGATGCCGATTATGTGAATAGTCATTTAACCGAATTCGCTGAAGATGAAGATCTCAGCCGCTATATCCTTTAATTATGCGTTTAAAAATCGAAGATATCCCCTTCCAGCCTACTGAAATAAAACTGCATCAACAATCGGCCGTTTTAGAAGTGAGTTTTGACAACGGCCAACGCTTCAATCTGCCGTGCGAATATTTGCGCGTGTACACCCCGTCAGCGGAGGCGGTGGGTCACTCGCCCGGACAGGAAACCTTGCAAGTCGGCAAGGAAAATGTCACTATCACTGAAATCAAACCGGTTGGTAATTACGCCATCGCGCCGACTTTCAGCGATGGGCATAATAGCGGTATTTTCAGCTGGGGCTTGCTTTATAAGCTCGGAAACGAGTACGCTAAGCTGTGGAGCCAATATTTGGAAGCATTGAAAGAAGCAGGCTATCAACGTAGCGGAACTTAATTCGCGCCGTTTTCCGGATGCCGACCTTTGCCTTTAAATCCCGCCTGACAAACGGAATTAAGACAGCCAAATCTATTTAAAAATTATGACTAACGACAATACGACACATTTTGGTTTTAAACAAGTCCCTAAAGATGACAAGGTGAAGCTTGTCCGCGGGGTGTTTGATTCCGTAGCCAGCCAATACGACATTATGAACGACTTAATGTCGATGGGCATCCACCGGGTCTGGAAACGCATTGCCGTTCAACTGGCCAATATTCGTGAAGGCGATCAAGTATTGGATCTGGCCGGCGGCACCGGCGATTTAACCACCTTGTTTAAAAAACGCGTTGGCGACAGCGGCCAGGTAGTGTTGGCTGACATTAATGCGGAAATGTTGACCACCGGCCGCAGCCGCTTGATCGACAAAGGCTTAACCGGCAATATTCGTTATGCGCAAGTCAATGCGGAATGTTTGCCGTTTGAGGACAATACTTTCGATTGCGTCTGTATCGGTTTTGGATTGCGCAACGTCACTGACAAACTCTCAGCGCTGAAATCCATGCATCGGGTTTTAAAACCGGGCGGTCGGGTGATTGTTTTAGAATTCTCACACCCTACCGATAAAATCACTGAAAAAGTCTATGACTTTTATTCATTCAAGCTGTTGCCTAAAATCGGCGCTATCGTCGCCAAAGATGAAGACAGCTATCGCTATTTAGCTGAATCGATTCGAATGCATCCCAAACAGGATGAGCTGAAACAAATGATGGAGGAAGCCGGACTGGAGCGCTGTGAGTTTTTCAATATGACACAAGGAATTGTTGCAGTGCACAGAGGCTATAAAATATAAGCTGCATTCATTATCCTTATAACTCTTCAAGCGCCATGTTAATAAAACCCATCTTCGCCGGTATTCTGGAAAAAGCACTCAATCAATTTTTACAAATGGATCAGGATATTGCTTTTTTATTGCAACCCTTAGCCGGTAAGGTCGTTGCGATTCATATCCAACCTTTAGCCGAAACCTTGTTCCTTTGCCCGAACAATGACAATATTCAGATTCTGGAACAATACAGCGGAGAACCCGATACGACGCTGACCGGTTCGATTTCATCCCTGGCGATGATGGGATTGAGCGAAACTCCGCTGCAATCCTTTTTTAGCGGTGCAGTGGCAATTGAAGGCGATATTGAAACCGGAGAGCAGTTTCAAGCGTTGTTTAAACAATTGGATATAGACCCGGAAGAAACCTTATCGCACTTTACCGGCGATATTATCGCGCATAAAACCGCCAATTTAGTCCGTTCTAATCTCAATTGGAAAAAACAAGCGCTGGAAAATTTCAAGCTCAACCTGACCGAGTTTTTACAAGAAGAAACCCGTGACCTGCCGAGTAAGCCGGAAGTGGATTTGTATTTAGACCAAGTGGATGATATCCGCTCAGACCTTGACCGCCTACAAGCGCGTATTGAGCAATTAAATACCTCTGTTAAAGCCTCATAACCCTATAAAAATAATAATTAACTGAAACCAACGTGATTCGCCCCAAAATACTTTTCCGCCTGCTCCATATTAATTGGGTCATGGTCTCGCATGGATTAGATGAAATTGTTTTAAAAACGCATTTATTCCGCCCTATACGCTATCTGGTCTATTTTACTCCCGGTTATTGGTTCACCAAAAAAAACCAGCCGCGCGGGGTGCGCATCCGCGAAGCCTTGGAAGAACTCGGCCCTATCTATGTCAAGTTCGGCCAGACATTATCCACTCGTAAGGATTTGTTGCCGGAAGATATTGCCGACGAATTAGTCAAATTACAAGATCGGGTGCCGCCGTTTTCCACCGAAACTGCAACTCGGATTATCGAACAACAACTTCAGCAAAAAGTTTCACAAGCTTTTGCCGAGTTCGACCCTGAACCGTTAGCTTCCGCTTCAGTAGCGCAGGTTCATACGGCGACATTACATTCCGGCGAAAAAGTCATTGTTAAAGTCTTGCGACCGGATATCGAAGATCGCATCCATTCGGATGTCAACTTGCTATTTGAAATCGCCCGCTTGGCTGAGCGTTTTTGGCAGGACGCCAAACGCTTAAGAGCGATGGAAGTGGTCACCGAATTTGAAAAAACCATTTTGGATGAATTGGATTTAATTCGTGAAGCCTCAAATGCCACCAAGATCCGCAGTAATTTTGAAGATTCGGAAATGCTGTATATTCCGAAAGTCCATTGGCCTTTAACCCGCACCAAAATCATGGTCATGGAGCGCATTCATGGCATTCCAGTGGGTGAAATCGAAAAACTTCAAGCCGGTAAGGCCGATTTCAAACTACTGGCTGAACGCGGCGTGGAAATTTTCTTCACTCAAGTATTCAGAGACAACTTTTTTCACGCTGATATGCACCCCGGCAACATTTTCGTCGATTTACCCGCCAAGTATCTGGCAGTGGATTTCGGCATTGTCGGCAGTTTATCTGAAACCGATCAACATTATCTGGCTGAAAATTTTCTGGCTTTTTTTAATCGCGATTACCGACATGTCGCGGAAATGCATATTGAATCAGGCTGGGTGCCGCCCACTACCCGGGTTGAAGAATTTGAAGCGGCCATTCGCAGCGTTTGCGACCCGATTTTTGATAAGCCGTTAAAAGATATTTCTTTCGGTTTGGTGCTATTACGCTTGTTTCAAACCGCTAGACGCTTTGATATGGTAGTGCAGCCGCAACTGGTTTTGCTGCAAAAAACCCTGCTCAATATAGAAGGCTTGGGACGACAGCTTTATCCGGATTTAGATTTATGGCAAACCGCCAAGCCGTTTTTGGAAAACTGGTTTAAAGAAAAAATGGGTCCGAAGGCCAAATTAAAAACGGCGATGAAACAATTTCCGCAAATCGCCGAGCATTTTCCTGAACTGCCGACCATGTTATTTCAAGCAGTAGACAGCGCCAGAAAGAGCAAACAGCAATTGGAATTGAATCAACAAGAAATCAAGGATTTACGAAAACAAATCGATAACAACCACGAAAATACGATTTGGGCGATTTTAACCAGCGCCGCAGTGATTGCTACGGCTGTTTTTTTTAATTAAAAAACATTATCGGTATCTTAAACTAATTGTAGAAAATACTGGGTTAATATCGCAAATCCGCCTTAAAGTAGACGCCGGTCTCAACATCCGTTGCTTGCGTATCAACTGTAGAGCCGCGAAACTCACGGTGTTTACCCGCCAAATTTTGCCCTACCACCGCCAATTCCAATTCATCATAAGGTTGCCAGGCTAAGCGCAAATCCACCGCAAAATAAGCGCCTACCGACTCTTTATTGGAAAAAGCGGTTTGCCTAACCATATCCACATATTTTAAAACACCGTCAAACTGCCAATCTTCATTGATTTGCCAATAAGATTGCAGATTAAACTGATGATGCGGCGTATCTCCTTCATCCCCTTCTTCCGAGCGATCGGTGCTATGTTCGGCTAAATGCAATTGCATTTGCACAAACGAATAACCGGCCGCTAATCGCCAATTGTTATAAACCTGCCAGTTGCCCGCGAATTCAAAACCATAGACTTCCCCATCCATTTCATTAGCAATAATTAATGGAAAAACGAGTTTGGGGCTAGTCTGCAATTCGCCAAATTCAACGGTCCGTAAACGATCATAATCATTATAAAAAGCGCTGATATCAAAACTGAATTGATCGCCTAAAAATCGATATCCCAATTCATAAGCCAACAACTCTTCGGATTCCATATCTCGATTACCTAAAATATCAAGCGCCACATCCGTATTTGACAACAAGAAGCCTCTTTGTAGAACCATGTCTTGTTCTATCCGGCTAGGATGCCTGATCGCTCTGGAAACTGACCCCCACATGCTTTGCTGATCATGAAATTTCCATAATAATCTGGCGCTAGGTTGGTATTCAAAGCCAGTATAAGTATTATGTTCAATTTTCGTCCCTAAGGTTAAAATCAGCCGTTCCTTAATCAAACTGATCTCATCCTGAATAAAGGCGCTGTAAATTTGATCCGAGCGATCTTGAGGGATTAAAGTTGTTACTGTACCGGCTTGAGTTTGATCGCCGATATAGCGAAACGCCAATCCCCAATTCAATTCGTGGCCGGAAATCAGTTCAAAGCGATGTTGCAAATCAAAATCAAAAGTATCCCGTTCGTCGGAAACATAAAAGTGGCTGCGCTCCGCCCGATCATAATAAGCTTGAAAGTTTAAATGTGAAGTTTCGGATAATTGTCGGCGCCATTGCAGTAAAAGATGTCCACCGAAAACATCCGTAGCACTGGCGAAATTACCAAAAGGCGGTTCATTAAAAGGGGAAACCGCCTTTTCCCCTTCCTGACCGGCATAGACCTCCCCTTGCATCATCCAATCGCTATTCCCATCGACTCTGGAGTCCACTCTAAAACCAAGCCTGCCCATGCGCCAGTCATCCACGCCTTCATTCTGTTTATCGCGCTCAAAGCCTTTAGCATAAACCTTATAGTGGGTGTCCGCGTCTATATCGCCGCCATATCTTAAAGTCACATTACCCAGCTCTTCAGTCCCAGCTATGGCGCTGACTAATAAACCTGCACTCTGTTGCGTTTTTTTGGTAATAATATTAATAACGCCGTTTACCGCATTAGCCCCCCAGAGAGTGCCCCCCGGCCCTTTAATCACCTCTATGCGCTCAATATCTGCTAAGACAGTATCCACCGTATCCCAATATGCGCCACCGAAAAAAGGCGAATACACTGACCGACCGTCCATCAAAATCAGTAATTTATTGGAAAGAATATCATTAAAACCGCGAATGGAAATCGCCCATTTATTCGCGTCCAGTTTCGCGACTTGTACGCCGGGAACCAATCGTAGAGCATCCGCAATTGAAGTGGCTCCCGATCTTTTAATTTGTTCTTGATCAAGCACATAAATAGATGAAGCCGCCATACTGATCTTTTGCGGCTTTTTAGCCAGTGATGTAATGTTAATTTCACTTAACTGGGCAAGATCCAAATCGAATAAATTCCCGTCAAGCGATTCAGCTTTTACACCGAAACTTATACTCGCAAATATCCCAGCACAAGTCATTAGCTTGAAGCCGCTACTGTGCAATTTATTCTGAAAAATTATCATAGATAGGGTCTTTATTCCAAAGTGTAAGAAACTTCCACTAAAAACAATCTAAATCAAAAATCATTACTAAAACGACCAAAGGGCTGTTTTATTCTTGGCTATTTAAAATTCAGGCATTAAATTCTTATCGGATCATTATAATTCAATCCTACTTCACTATATTAGCGATTGATGCAAATTAATTCTATACTTTATTATTATTTGAACCTTATAAACCCCATCAAGTTCTATGAAGAAAAATAAAGTGCTTATCACTCGCAAATGGCCGCAAAGTGTAGAAAAAAAACTCCAATCCTTATTTGATGTTACCTTAAATATAGATGATAAACCGTTAACTCAGCAAGCACTCAGGAATGCCTTGGAAAATTATGACGCGGTTTGTCCCGCTGTCTGCGATTCGCTACCGGCATCCGTCTTCCCGGATTCCAATCAACGTTGCAAAATCATTGCGAATTTCGGCGTAGGTTTTAACCATATCAATCTACCAGCAGCCCAACAAAGCGGGATTACAGTTACCAACACGCCCGGCGTTTTAACCGAGAGCACCGCCGACCTCGCGATGACCTTATTATTGATGTCGGCAAGACGCGCTGCGGAAGGCGACCGTCTGGTGCGCTCCGGCGACTGGCAAGGCTGGAGTCCCAGCCATATGATGAGCAGCGATGTCAGCGGCGCCACTTTAGGCCTGATCGGGTTCGGACGTATTGCTCAGGCCATGGCCAGAAAAGCCCATTTCGGGTTCGGTATGAAAATACTTTACTTTAAGCCGAGTCCGGCCGACCAAAATGTTGTCAAGAAACTCCAGGCAATTCAATGCCCGACTATTGAAGATTTAATCAAGGAGTCTGACTTTGTCTCGCTTCATTGTCCGGGTAATAAAAACACATATCATTTAATTAATGAGCAAAATCTGAAGCTGATGAAACCCGGCGCTCATTTAATCAATACTTCCCGCGGTGACGTGGTTGACACGCAAGCCTTAACAAATGTCTTACAAAACAAACAAATCGCCGGGGCCGGTTTAGATGTCTATGAAGGCGAACCTAATGTTGATCCGGCTTTGATTGCTCTCGAAAATGTCGTGCTGTTGCCGCATTTAGGCAGCGCCACCTTATCGACGCGAACCGCAATGGGGGAAAAAGCGCTTAAAAACCTGGTCGCTTTTTTCAATAAGCACCCCATACCGGATAAAGTCATATAAAATTTCTTTCAAACCGCTATCATGCCTAAAATGGCCCGCCAGCATTGAGTTTTTTCAGCCAGTGATAAAGAAGCGTATGCCGGACTGGTGGAGGGGAAACAGTGATATTGCAATGCCGGAAGCTGTCCGACTATTTTACCCGGCACATATTTTTTATAGGTTTTCTCCGCCATCCGGCCGTTAAAACAAATATTTTTAATGCTCGAATGGGTGCGGAAAAATGCTTCAAAATCATTAATAATAATGCTGTCGCTTTCAATATCCGCATCCAGACTGCCCTGGCGCCGACAACTCTGTAACACATCCCAAACCGCTATTTTGTGTTGTATCAAGATTTGTTTTTTCTGCTGATAATCGCAACCTTCCGGAATACCCAATAGTCGCGTCATAATCGGCCAAAACGCATTCCGACCATGCCCGTAATATTGTTGCTTTTCTAATGAAACAACGCTGGGCATGGAGCCTAAAACCAACACTCGGGCATGCTGATTTTCGATCGCTGGAAAACCCTCAATTCTTTTCATCTAATTATCCTTTTATTTGACCAACATGCGATAATAGCGCGTTTTTTTGCGAGCCGAACTTTCATGTGGTTTAAAAATCTTGCCATTTATCGTTTTACCGAACCTTTTACTTTAACAGCTGAAGAAATCGATGAAAAATTGCAATCGAAACGCTTTCGCCCTTGCGCCAATCATGATGAAAGCAGCTTTGGCTGGACGCCGCCTTTAGGCAATCAATTTGAAGCCCTGGCTCACCATGCCAATGGCTTCCATATGATCTGCGCAAAAAAAGAGGAAAAGGTGATTCCTTCAGCGGTAATCAATGAAATGCTGCAAGAAAGAATTCAAGAAATTGAAGAAAAAGAAGCGCGCAAACTGCCGCGCTCAGAGCGCAGCCGGGTTAAAGATGAATTAATTTTTGAATTACTACCGAAAGCCTTTTCATTTTCTCGTAAAACCTATGCTTATATAGACGCTCAAGGCGGCTGGGCGGTGGTTGACGCAGCAACCCCCAAAAAAGCCGAAGACATCCTCAGCATGCTAAGACAAAGTTTCGGTTCATTACCGGTCGCGCCGCTCAACACCGTCAACAAACCGGTTTCGGTAATGACCGATTGGCTGACATCTCAATCCGCTCCCGCCGATATACAAATTGAAGATGAATGT
This sequence comes from Methylococcaceae bacterium, assembly GCA_006844585.1. GTDB lineage: Bacteria > Pseudomonadota > Gammaproteobacteria > Methylococcales > Methylomonadaceae > Methylomarinum. The sequence goes on from SPJM01000029.1 coordinate 12,733, forward strand.
GAATTACGCTCCCAACAGGATGAAGGCGCGGTGATTCGCTGCAAAGGCCATGATTTATTTTTACCTGAAATCAAAAACCATTTAGATCAAGAAAAACAAGTCATCAAGCTGGCGATCAGCTGGGCTGACAGACTATCCTTTATCATCGACGAAAATCTATCGGTTAAACGGGTTAAGTTTCTGGACTTGATCCAAGATCAGCTTGATAATATCGACATAGAAGATGAAGTACAAAGTTTCGATGCCGATTTTTCCATTATGTCGATGGAGTTAGCCAAATTTATTCCGCGCCTGGTGGAAATTTTCGGCGGAGAAAACAGTCATTAAATCAAAAAGGGATCATCAATAATCATCAATGGCTACTGCTTTAATCAAAAATACTTTAATTGCGATCAACTTGTTGGCGACAGCCGCAGCGACAGCAAAACAGTTTGACTTACCCGCGCCCGGCGACGCCTTGATCGGCGAACCGCCGCATAAAGTCAGCTACGCGAAAAGTCGACAGGAAGATACTTTGCTGGATATTGCCCGGGAATACGATATTGGTCAGAATGAAATTTTACTGGCCAATCCGAATGTAGATCGCTGGCTACCCGGACAAGACACGCAGGTCAGAATCCCCAATAGCCGATTATTGCCGGATACGCCTCGCCAAGGTTTAGTATTGAATTTGCCCGAATACCGTCTGTATTATTATTCGACAGAGGCGAAAACCGATCAACCTGGCGTTACCACCCATCCCATCAGCATAGGCAGAGTCGATTGGGAAACGCCTTTAGGCAAAACCCGCATTATCGCCAAAACGGAAAACCCGGTCTGGATTCCGCCGCAATCCATTAAAGACGAACATGCCGCAGAAGGCGATATTTTACCCGATGTTTTCCCCGCCGGCCCGGATAATCCCTTAGGTTTATTCGCCATGCGCCTTGCCGTCCCCGGCTATTTGATTCACAGCACCAATAAACCCTATGGCGTCGGCATGCGGGTGAGTCACGGTTGTATTCGCATGTACCCCGAAGATATTGAAAGACTTTATCCGCATATTAAGGTGGGGACTACGGTATACATTGTTAATCAACCGATTAAAGTCGGCTGGTCGGGCAATACTTTGTATATTGAGGTCTACCCGGATCTTGATAACCCGGACATTGAATTTTCCGAACGATTAGAAAATGCCTTGAATCTTATTGAAAAAAACAATCGCGGCAGACTACCGGTCATTAAAGGTTCTGCGCTCAAAAAAGCCTTAGTGCAAAGCAACGGCATTCCGGTGGCGTTATTCGAACGCGCTGTTGCGATTGAAGATATTGAGTTTTTCGAAGAACAGTAACTCTCAATCTTTTTATTAAAAAGATCTTCCAGAGTTACAGCGGATAAAACCCGTTCCGCCCATTGTTCCAGTTGCGCCCGACCATAAAAAAGCCCGCATCAGCGGGCTTTTTTAAAAATGATACCGTTGTTCAAAACTTTTTTCCTTCAATCCCGGCTCAGCGGAATCAAATGAAAAATCAATTATTTCATCATTGATTTTTTGAACATTCTGTCTAATTTGCTATTGGTGTCTTCCGCATAACGCGCTGCGCTGTTTGCCGCACTCTCAGCCGCCGCCGCTCTGGCTTCCGCCGCCGACGCCGATGCTTTAGCCGCCGCCGCATCGCTTTGCGCTGATGAAACCTGCGCCTTAATTGCATCCACATCCGCTTGTAAAGCGGAAATTTCTTTACCGTAATCCGCGCAACCGGTCATCGCGCCCGCCAATACACATACTGTTGCTAATTTAATCATCTTCATCGTTTGTTTTCCTTTAGATAATCAATAAAAAATCAAAATCGTTACAATGATGCCCTGTTTTCTCATTTCTTTCCAGTATTATTTTACGGTAACCCAGGTTCCTTCTTTTATCCAGGGCGTTAAAGCATCAATTTGCCGGTTGGTGAGCGCAATACAACCATGCGTCCAGTTTAAAATCCGATGTATATCAATATCCGCTTGTCCTAAACCATGTATCCCGATTCGCCCGCCTAATGACGTGTTTTGGGGCGGCGTTTGCTTATTTTTGTGATTTTGCAAAATTTTCAAATAAACCGGCTGCCTTATCAAGCCTTGTTTCAGTCCTTTCTCCGCATCTGCTATTGAAGGGTAATTAAACCCAAAAAAACGATAATATTGACTATCATTGTTAACCCAGCCGATCTGATATTTCCCTAACGGCGTTATGTCGTCGCCGACTTTTCTTTTGAAGCCAGCGCCGTTTCGACCAATGGAAATATTGCTGAATGTTTTCAGTTTTTTTTGTCCTTGCATGACGTTCAGCTCCAGTTTGCGAGTATCAACCAACAGCCAAATTTGATCGGCAAAACATCTATTTTGGAAAACCAATAACAACAACCCGAATACCTGAAATAACTTAATCATCGACAAATATAAAAAATTTTGGTGTACTTAGGCCAAGATTATAGACGCACCCAGGATTACATATGCAAATAGATATAATTACAACAACGCCTTTTGACGACCAAAAACCCGGCACTTCTGGGTTACGCAAGAAAGTAACGGTTTTTCAACAAGCCAACTATTTGGAAAACTTTGTTCAGTCCATTTTTAATTCTTTAGATGATCTGAAAGGAAAAACCTTAGTCTTAGGCGGCGACGGTCGTTATTATAACCGGCAAGCCATACAAACTATTATTAAAATGGCCGCCGCCAATGATGTGGCCGGATTAATAATCGGTCAAGGCGGTTTATTTTCAACCCCGGCGGCCTCCAACATCATTCGTAAATACCAGGCTTTCGGCGGCATTGTATTATCCGCCAGTCATAATCCCGGCGGGCCTGATGAAGATTTCGGCATAAAATATAACGTCAGCAACGGCGGCCCGGCCCCTGAAAAATTCACCGACGCTTTGTTCGAAAACACCAAAACCATCAAAGAATACAAAATCGCCAAAATTGACGATGTAGACCTGGATCAAATCGGCGAACAACAAACCGGCAATATAAAAATTAATATTGTTGACTCTGTTGCCGATTATGCTGAATTAATGGCGCAAATTTTTGATTTCGACTTGTTAAAAAGCTGCATCGGCTCCGGCTATATCAGCCTTTGTTTTGACGCTATGCACGCCATCACCGGGCCATACGCCAAACATATTTTAGTTGATGTATTAGGCGCATCGCCGGATTCAATCATTAATGCCGAACCCAAGGAAGACTTCGGCGGCGGCCACCCTGATCCGAATATGGCGCACGCCAAAGAGCTGACTGAAATTATGTTTTCCGATCAGGCGCCGACTTTCGGGGCGGCTTCAGATGGCGACGGTGACCGCAATATGGTAATGGGCGCGGGTATTTTTGTTACCCCCAGCGATAGTTTGGCGATTATTGCCGCCAACGCCAAATCGATCCCAGCCTATAGTAAAGGCATCAGCGGCGTCGCCCGTTCTATGCCGACCAGTCAGGCGGTAGACCGGGTCGCCGCCAAGCAAAATTTAGCCTGTTTTGAGACCCCGACCGGCTGGAAATATTTCGGAAATTTACTGGATGCGGGTAAAATCACCATTTGCGGTGAAGAAAGTTTCGGCACTGGCTCCGACCACGTTCGTGAAAAAGACGGCTTATGGGCGGTGCTGTTCTGGCTGAATCTGGTTGCCCGCCGCCGCCAGCCGGTTGCGGAAATCGTACAAGAACATTGGCGACAATATGGTCGCGATATTTATTGCCGACATGATTACGAAGCGGTTGATGCTAAAATTGCCAATGAGATATTCGATCATTTGAAGCAACAACTATCCGGTTTAGCCGGACAAAGCTTCGGCGAAAATACCGTGGATTATGCCGATATCTTTAGTTACACTGATCCGGTCGATCAGAGCGTCAGTCATAACCAAGGCATACGCATCGGGTTTACCAACGGTTCCCGAATGGTTTTTCGCTTATCCGGCACCGGCACAGTCGGCGCCACCTTACGCATTTATTTAGAAAAGTTTGAGGCGGACGCCGATAAACACGACCAAGATGCGCAAGAAGCGTTAGCCGAGTTAATTGAGCTGGCGGAACAATTCTGTCAAGTTAAACAACGCACCGGCAGAACAGCGCCTGACGTTATAACCTGATTTTAATTTGCCGGGCGCAACCGCGCCCGGCCGGTTTTTTCTACTACCATGAACAATCCGATACAATATCAAGATGATAAGTTGGAGCGATTTATTCCTATCGGCCTGGATCGATTAATTGCCGATTTAGAGCAGTCGCAACAACTGGCTAACGACCAACAAGCCCTTTTTCAACAATTTGCCGAGTGCTACAACACTCTATTTCACGCCCAAACCTATCAACATTTACAACCGTTAAAAAAATCGTACCGCCCCTTCAACCCGGACAGCGATAGCGTTCATAGAAAACCCTTGTCGCCGTCAACCATCACCAAATTTAAAACCGGGCTTTACCAACTGATTGACGATGCCAATTATGAAAAATTATCTGAAAAAGATTTAAACGAGGCGCTCAATAAGATTTCACCACACGGCGTTAAGGTATCCGTTGATTTTGACGACTTTCAGGACGTGGCGATTTTTTATCGCGGTTCAGCCTATCAGCAACAGGAAATCAGAGACTGGAAAACCTTAAAACTCAAAAAGAAAACCCTTCAGATCCGGATTTTCAGACGTTTGTTTGTAGTTTTGCATATCAAAACCCGACAACAACGTATTCAAGAGCTGATTGATAACCATCATGTGAGTCCGAAAAAAGCCGCTAAAAAAATCGATGCCGCTTATAAAGCACTTGGCATTGAAGATAGCCGGGAAAGAATTTATCTGAAACTGTTTAAAGATATCCCCAAAGATGACCTGGAAATGTTATTTCCGAACACCAAAGTCAAAATCAAACTGTTCGATAAAATCAAATTAGGTATTATGGGAGGCGGCGGCACAGCCGGAGGCGTTGCCGCTACCTTGTCGAAACTCAGCGCGGCGATAGACCCTATTTCCGCGATAATTGCCATCGGCGGGCTATTAGGCGTATTGTGGCGGCAAATTGCCAAGGTTTTTAACCAACGCGCCAAATACAGCGCCATACTCACTAAAAACCTCTATTTTTATTGTTTAGACAATAATCTGGGGGCGCTCACCCATTTGATCGACTCTGCCGAGTCCGAGGAATGTAAAGAGGCTTTACTGGCCTATTATTTTCTACTAAGCGGCGGCGCCAAAGAAAAAGACGCGCTGGACCGGGAAATAGAAGACTATATCCAACAAACGTATGCAATACCGATGGATTTTGAAATAGACGACGGTTTGCGAAAATTAAACCAAGCCGGATTAATTCAGCAGGACGGCGGCAAAATCAGCGCAATTCCCTTGCAAACGGCGATTCAGAAGCTTAATCATCAATGGCGACAACAATTTCACCCCGATATAGCCACTGCGGAGGAAAATTAAGATGACGGAAAACAGCAAACAAGCGGGTTACGACCGCACTGAAGAACCCGGTTTCATGGAAAAAATCGGCGTCAAATATTATCGCTATCTGGCAAAAAAAGCCGGCACCCATGAAATAGAAAACATCAGTATTGATGACTTGCCTCCCGACATTACTTTGCAAACTTTGGCGGGCAATATCACCGGGTTTGCAGCAGTGATCGGTTTCGGCATCGGCGCATTGACGACTTTCGTCACCATCTGGATAGAATGGACATATGCGGATAGTATGGAAACCGTTCCTTACTATTTTCTATACGGTAGCGTATTAATTGCGATGCTGGCCTTGGAAATGGCGGTGTTATTTTGGCTGGCGCTAAAAACGGTTTACAGTTTGGCTTGCCTGACCGGTCATAACCAGGCCGCTAAGGACTCTTGCCTGCCAGGCGACGATGCCGTCCCGAATATTCTGGCGCGCGCCGCTCTGGAAGTCCCGGACCCGGTGGTCGAATATTTAGGCATTGATCCGTTAAAACATTTATCCAAATCGAAACTGCTCATGGTGGCGGCGCTGTATAAAGCCAAAGTGATACTCAGCAGCATGCTGGTTAAATTTATATTGGTGCGTTTGTTCGGCAAGGGTGAAGTCAGAACCGCTTTCAGTTGGGTGGCCATTCCGATCACCGGACTCTGGGATGCTTTCACCATGTATAAAGTAGCCAAAGAAGCTCGATTGAGGTTATTCGGCAACAAACTAGCCGCCTATATCGTCAATGATATGCTGACTGATGATTTCATTGCCCAACTGAGTCCGAAAGCCCGGGAAGGCTCAATCCGAGCCGTCGCCACCATGATGGTGCTATCGCAAAACTATCATCCGAATATGCTGGTTTTATTAATCCGACTGAGCGATACCTTTAAAATCAACCCGCAATGTGAATACGATAATTGGGAGCATTTTATCGATTTATTAGCCGAAGTGCGCGAAGAGGAACGTTATTTCTTGCTGGACTTGTTAAGTATTTCGGCGGCTTTTGACGGCCATTTATCAAAACTTGAACGCCATCATCTACCCGAGGCTTTTCAAGAATATACGGATGTATATATGGAGCGCATTGAAAATTTGAAAAACTGTTTACTTAACGGTCAATTACATCAAGCGAAAACCCTGTGTTTACTGGATTTTGAACCAGGTTAATTTCTCCTGAGGTAGTGAGTGTTTCGAAAAAAGCAAAATTTAAGTCACTGATGGCATTATTACTCTATTTTTTCCACATTTTGATGAGATCCCGACATTATGAAAAAAACAATATTTAGCGCGATTATTCTGTCCACCTGTAGTTTTTCCGCCACCCTTTCAGCAGCCACACTCAATCAATGGGGCGCTGTCAGCGGCGTTGCCAGCGGCTCTTGTGTAGGGAATAGCTGTAATCCATTAGGCGTATTTTTAGGCGGCATCACGGAAGAAACGCGAGACGGCGGCTTAAATGTTTTAAGCTCCGATACCGGCCTGACTTCCATTGTTCAAGGCGACGCCAGAGCCAGCGCCGCTATCGACAATACGGTTTTAAATCTCCCTACCCTTAAAGCTATCGCTACAGCCAATAACGATGCCTGGATAGGCGGCGGCTCATTTGCCCTGCAAGGATATGAGTTTATCGGCGCAATTGCGGATACTGTGAATTTAAACATTACATTTGACGGTACGCTGACCAATCCGGACGGCGATGATGCAACCGGTTTTGCTGTGGCTATGTATTTCTTTTCCGCCGCTGATATTAACTCGGTCACGATTAATGCCGATCCGACAGTCGTTTTTGGCGCTATGAGCCTACTCGCATCAGCTTTACCCGACAACCAAAAATATGAATTTACCACCCATACTGATGGCGCTGTTAATGAAACCGGCAGTTTATCGTTGTTATTAAACCCTGGCGATCAATTCTATTTAGCCAGTGGATTGTTAGCCACAGCCGGCGGCGGCGGAGCGATTGCTGATGCTTTTAGCACCTTAAGCGCAAGCTTTGATCCTGGAACTGAAAATGTCTTAAACGCCCCCACCCCGCTCACCGTGCCTGAAGCGCCAACCTGGTTATTGCTTTTTTTCGCACCCTTTCTGAAGAGAATCAGGGCTATTCGTTCACATTAATATATCTTGTTGTTCATCACAATAATGCCCAAATAAAATCACCCATTCTCCTTAATTAGGTATCCGGGGTAAATTGCAGACCGGCATCAGCGCTTATTATACTGATCAAGGTTTGCGCCTTTGGGCATTAATTAACACCATTGCCTTTCACACGGTACGCCGTCATTATTCCCATCCATTTTAACACCGGGACAATTTGTTAAGAAATAAGTCGCCTCTTCACAAGATTGCATCTGCGAACAATAAACTCTTCCATCACACTGATAAGCGGCGGATTTTTCCACCGCTCTTTCCTGACGATTAACAGCATAGGGTTTTTCAGATGAAGCAATCACCAGTGTTCCTTTTACGCTTTCTATCTGTTTGCAAACAACGCCGCTCGGCACACTGCCATAAAATACGCGTCCATCTTCGGCGATACATTTTTCAAAATGACTATCTCCACCTGTCTTTGCAAGTTCATTTGAGAAAGATACTAAATGTTCCGCGTAGCCCGTATAAGCCAAAATACCCCCGACCGTGACCAGTAAAAAAATAAAAATTTTCATTTTGCCTTATTCTGATTGCAAACCAAATTTAACTGCTAATTGCATTAGTCTAAATACTAGCATCATGTTTAACGCCAAACAATAACTGTTGCTGAAAACATACTCTTGATATTAAGGCGCTTGTGCGTTCTTTCACCGTCTTGTCAAATAAGTTAACTAGACTTGAGTGATTCTAGGTTTATTTCAAAGTCATTATTTTTATTTTCATGAAAAAGCACTGCACCTTGGTAACGCGTTCTTTTCAACCGCAAAAAAACATCGTAAATTTTGATATTTTATTATTCAAAAAAAGATTCCTGCAACCCTTGCAAAAGCTCACCTCAAAAAACCAATATTTAAAAGAAATCATCGTTCTTATCAATGGCGAAACAGACAATCAATTTGCAGAAGCAGCGGATGATAATGGCCAGTTCCCGACCGTTTTTTATCTTCAACAACTCACCAATTTAGCCATTAACGGTATAGCAATTCGCCCCATCGTCTGCAAAAGATGGGGACTTAACGTCGGCAGCGCCAGCGCCTTAAATATGGGCTTACAAAATGTTTCTACTGATTTGGTGATGTTTTGGTCAGCCGAGATGGACATTTCCGGGCGTCAGATGAATCAAGCCATCGACGTTATGTATCAAGAGAAACTGAATCTGTTGGGCTTTCTCAGAGATGATTGGTTTTATCACCCTTCACGCTGTATTCCGCAAAATACAGCGGCCATCTGGAAAACAAAGAATTTAAAGAAAATCGATGGATTTTCAGAGTTCTGTAACGGCAATCATCAAACCATGATTACTTTAGAGGACGGCGCACAGGCCTTACTGGCCGGTATGGAGGATTTCCACGCCTTAATCCAGCTCAGCGCCATCAAAAAGAATTTTAGTTGGGGCATGATAGGCTCAAATCGTCCGATTAAATGGAACATTAATCAAAACAAACGCAATCAACTCAAAATCAAGCGGCAAGAAACCGTTATGAATAAATACATTAAATTATTGAAGCCGAAAGACAGCATACAAATCTACAACCGGGTATTCAAAAAAATCCAGCGCTATGAATTTCAATAAGGACTGAGGAACGGGAATTTTATAACATCCGAAACTGACATGTACTAAGCCAAACCACCATAAACCTGCCGGATGGGAAGTTTATCCCATCAAATCCTTCAAATCCGCAAACGGATTAAATGTCGCTTCTTCTTGTTTTTCACCGCCGTTATTTGAGCCGCCGTAACGCACCTGCTCCTCATAACGTTGATGCTCATTATCATGACAATAAATACACAATAATTCCCAGTTACTGCCATCGGAAGGATTATTATCATGATTGTGGTCGCGATGATGGACAGTTAATTCGGGTAGGTTTTTATGGTCGAATTCTCGGGCACATCGACCGCAAATCCAGGGATAAAGTTTTAAGGCCTGTTCACGATAGCCTTGCTCACGTTGGCTTTTATATTGCCTTGCAGCGGCAACAATCTGATCAGCTTTACTTAACGCCATTTTTTTCTCTCTTGATACGGTAAATTATCCACCGGTCGCGCTCATATGCCGCAAAATAACCGGTTGTTCCTGTAGATTAAACTCATGTTTTTCAGGCTTGATTTTCATCGCCTCGATAATCGTTTGTTTTAATATCGCCAAGTCTCCGGGATGGCTTCGGATCACTTTTTTTAAATCCACCGAATGCTCATTGCCTAAACACAGCAATAACTTGCCCTCAGCCGTTAAGCGAACGCGATTACATTGACTGCAAAAATTTGCGCTGTGCGGCGATATAAATCCGACCCGGGTTTGCGCGCCTTCAACTAAAAAATAGTTTGACGGCCCGCCGGTTTTATCGGCAAGCGCCGATAAATTAAATTTAGTCGCTAAATCCGTTTTTATCTCATCGCTGGCATAAAAAGCCTCGCTGCGTTGATGACTGCTAATCACCCCCAACGGCATTTCTTCAATAAAGCTAATGTCTATCCCTTTATCTACAGCGAATTGCACTAAATCACACACTTCTTGATGATTTCTATTTTTAAGAATCACTGCATTGAGTTTGATCCGTTCAAATCCTGCGGCGATGGCCGCATCAATGCCTTTTAATACACAGTCTATTTCGCCGGTACGGGTTAATTGTTTGAATTTGAGTTTATTCAGCGTATCCAGACTGATATTGATCCGCTTTACCCCGGCCTCTTTAATCTGCTCCGCCATTGTCGCCAATTTAGAGCCATTAGTGGTCAGCACCAATTCATTTAATGATTGAATCTCACCAATTTTTTGCAGCAAACTGATCACACCGTTTCGCACTAACGGTTCACCGCCGGTTACCCGTATCTTCGTCACTCCCAGCTCCGCAAAGGCTCGGCAAATAAAATCAATTTCCTCTAAAGTTAAAACCTGGGCGCGCGGTAGAAACACCATTTCTTCCGCCATGCAATATTGACAGCGAAAATCACAACGATCCGTCACCGATACGCGTAGATAATTAACTTGCCGACCAAATCGATCAATTAAAACAGAACTGTCCAAAGATACTCTCATTTAATTTAATACTAAGCGTCATTTTATCATATAAATCATTCTCCCCAATTCAGGGATAGGATAAAATAACCGTTTACAGCATTCGTATTTCAACATCCGCAGAGTCTTGGCTAGCCCTGGAGATTTTACGATGATTGTAATTTTCGACCTCTTACAACCTCATTAGTTTGAATATTTTTGATGATAAAAACATTCCTGTGTCTACTTGGCTTTTTTTTCTCCACTGCCTGCTTCGCGACCGAGCAAACCGTATTGCGGCTAGGCGTTTTAGCTTTCGGAACGGTGAACTGGGAACTGACATCTTTGCAAAAACAAGGCGTCTTAGATAACGCGCCGTATCGCTTGGAAATCACCCCGCTCGCATCCCCTCAGGCCGGAAAAATTGCGTTACAGTCTAAAGCTGTCGATATTATCGTCGCAGATTGGATATGGACTTCAAGACAACGTTGGCAAGGTTCTGATTATACATTTCATCCTTATTCCAATACTGCGGGGGCGCTGATCATCAATAAAAACAGCGGAATTCAACACTTAAAAGATTTGCAGGGAAAGAAACTCGGCATCGCCGGCGGCGCATTGGACAAAAACTGGCTGTTATTACAAACCCTGGCCAATCAACAGCAATTGGCGCTTGATGACAAAGTGGAAAAAGTATTTGCCGCACCGCCGTTATTAAATCAACAATTAATTTCCAAGCGGGCGGATGCGATTATTAATTATTGGCATTTTGCCGCTCGTTTAGAGGCGGCGGGCTATCGACAACTATTGAATGGACAACAAATCTTGCAACAATTAGGCATTAAAGAGCAAGCGCCCAGTTTAGGGTATGTTTTTACACGCAGCTGGGCGGAGCAGCATCAATCGGCGCTGAACCAATTTCTAAAAGACGCGCGCGCCGCCAAAGACCGCTTATGCGATTCGGATAAGGCATGGGCCGAGATCGCTCATTTAACCAAAGCAAAAACAAGCGCCGTAGAAAACACTTTGCGACAACGTTATTGCCAAGGCCGGGTTATCGATTGGGGACAAGCCAATATATCAGCGGCGGAAAAAGTTTATACCTTAATCAGATCGGTCAGCGGCAATAAACTGACCGGCGATAAGGCGACGATTGCGCCGGGCGCTTTTTGGATTATTCAATAAGTTTTCCTGAATTCACACCAATAGATAAATCACGCCTGACTTTACATTAATGAGTATTCGTTTTTTTAATCAATATCCTCAAATCCCGGCGCTATTATCATTAATCTTATTGTTAGCTATTTGGCATGGCTTGGCGATTTACCTGCATAGCAACACCCTGCCGACGCCCTGGACGGTCGCCGGCGTGCTGTATCAAGCGGTTATTTCCGGCGAATTATTATTTCATTTGGGGGTCACCTTATTGCGACTCTTAGCCAGTTTTTCGATTGCCATGCTGCTGGGCTTCGCAATCGGTATTTTGCTAGGCAATAATCGCCAACTGGATGTATTTTTTGATCACTGGCTATTGATATTTTTAAACGTGCCCGCTTTGGTCACCATTATTTTATGCTATGTCTGGTTTGGTTTAACCGAACTGGCGGCGATTCTAGCGGTCGTCATCAATAAAGTCCCTAACGTTATCGTGACCATACGCGAAGGCGCGCGCGCTTTAGACAAAGATCTGGCGGAAATGGCCGCAGTTTATCGATTCGGTAAACAGAAAACGTTACGGCATATTATTTGGCCGCAATTGCATCCTTTTGTGATGGCCGCCACCCGCTCCGGGCTGGCCTTGATTTGGAAAATTATTTTAGTTGTCGAATTATTAGGTCGCAGTAACGGCATGGGTTATCAATTACATATTTTTTTCCAGTTATTCGATGTCGCCAGCATCCTGGCTTACACCATCGCCTTTGTCGCATTAATACAGCTACTGGAAGGACTGATATTAAAACCACTGGATAAACACGCGCAACGGTGGCGTCGATGACCGAATTTCAAATTCATATCAAGGAAAAGGCTTACACTTCGACCAACTCCAAAACCCGGCTGACCATCGCCGATTTTGATTTGAGCATAGCCGAAAATGAGTTTGTCTGCCTGGTTGGGCCTTCCGGCTGCGGCAAGACCACCTTGTTAAATATTATTGCCGAACTGGATCCGCATTACCAAGGCCATATCTCATTACACCGGAAAAAAAAGGAAACAGCCAATATCGGTTATGTATTCCAAAATCCTCGCCTTTTGCCGTGGCGCACGGTTCGCCAAAATATTGAGCTGGCCTTGCAACCCCCGGTCGATCACTCGCTTATTGATGAACTGCTGTCAGCCATGCAGTTAACAGAACAGCAACATGATTACCCGGCTCAACTGTCTCTGGGCATGAGCCGCCGGGTCGCCATTATTCGCGCCTTCGCCATCAACCCGGAAGTACTATTGATGGATGAACCGTTTGTATCATTAGATGCGCCGACCGCTCGACAAGTCCGCCAATTGCTCATAACAATATGGCGCAAACGCCCGCATTCAGTGTTGTTCGTCACCCATGATTTACGCGAAGCCATCGCTCTGGCCGATAGACTGATTTTTCTTTCTTCATCGCCGATGTCCATTGTCAGCGACATTCCCGTCACCTTAAACCGTGAATCAAGAGATAATGAAACGGAAATTGAAAGCTTTCGTCAATTCATCTTGAAGCAATACCCGGAAATACAATCACTGCTCTAAGCCTGTGCATATTCTTGAAAAAACAACCATCGTTGAAGAAATCATCAAAAAATCGCGGTTCATCGGCATCGCCACCCATTGCGACAGCGAGCAGGAAGCCATGCAACTATTGCATCACCAATATCAACAACACCCGCAAGCCAACCACACTGTTTTCGCCTACCGCATCCTAACCGACAAGGGCATTGTTTGCCGCTTCCACGATGCCGGCGAGCCTTCCGGCACAGCGGGAAAACCGGTTTTTCAACATTTGGAAGGCAAAGACCTGATCAATACGCTGATCATCGTGATTCGTTATTTCGGCGGCGTAAAACTAGGCGCAGGCGGCTTGACCCGCGCTTACGGCAACGCGGCTAAGCAAGCCATTAACGAAGCAAAGTTAATTGATTTTATCGAATATGAAGCAGTCGATTTGGAATTGGATTACAAACACATGCAATCCTTACAGTACCATTTACCTAAACTTAACGGCGAAATTACCGAACAAAACTTTGCCGAAACCATCAAGGTCAAAATTAAAATCCCTGCAAATAAAAAAGATACATTGCTTGATCTTTTTTCATAACGCTTTCAAACACTCATCTGCAACAATAATACCTTTTCCCGCGCCTCGGCAATCGCTCCCTGTAAGGTTTGTCGTTATATGACAAAAATAAGAAAAATTGCAAACCAATAAGAAATAATCAGTGCACTATTGACCATATTGTTAATCCATCAACAATACACTATAGTATTAACCAACTTAAAGAGAAAACAGAGAAAGACATGACTAAAGACACTATCATGAGCATTTTATTTATCGCGGGCATCTTCGGTTTTATTTCCGGAGAATTTATTCTTTCAACGCTTTTGTTCGCTACAGCGGCAATCAGCAGTAATATTGCTTCAGGTAGTAAACGATCCAAAATTTCTGAATAATACCGTCTTTTAGGTTCTGACTGATAACTCAATCCCGAACTTAATCGACTGTTTATCGCTCCTCCTCGTTGTAAACCTTAAACAGCTATTCTCTCAAAGCTGTTACTTTTAGACCCCTTGGCTCACAATTCCCAAGGGGTTTTTTTTGCTTTTCAAAAATTTAAAGCTTAGAGACTAACTCCAAACCTAGCATAACGGCATCTTCGCGGCCATCTTCGGTAGGATAATAATCTTTACGAATTCCGATCTCATTAAAGCCTAAACTTTTATACAAATTAATCGCTTTAAAATTTGTCGGCCTCACTTCCAAATAGACTGAAGCGGCTTTTGAACGAATTCGATCCAGCATCTCAATTAACATTTTTCGCCCCGCCCCCACTCTTTGTTCAGCAGGGTCCACGCATAAATTCATAATATGCGCTTCTTCGGCGGCATAGGAAACAATAATATAACCGATTACATTATCTTCAGGTTCTTCACACACCCAACAATAATAGTTCAGCGCCTGCAGACATTCCTTAAAAATGTTTTCCGACCACGGGTAGTTATAATTGGCCGCTTCGATTTTCAATACCGTCGGCAAATCGGATTCTTCCATCCATCTGACCTTAATCAGGTCTTTACGCTCGACTGATCCGGGAAATACTTTCGCATAAAATTCACGATCAGCATCATAAGTGAGCTTGTCTTTCAATTTGTCAAAAAATTTACGCATAATTAATCTTTGTTATTGTTATAAGTTTTCAAAGCAAATTGCAAATCATCCCAAGCTTTGCGCTTTTCCAACAACGACCGCAATAAATATGCCGGGTGATAAATCACGATTAACGGCGTGTTATCAATTTGATGCGCCACGCCCCTTAACTTCGCCAACGAATCTTGACTGGCTAATAAATTCTGGGCAGCCACCCGCCCTACCGCCAATATGATTTTCGGTTTAACCAAAGCAATTTGTTGTTTCAAATACTCGATACAACTTTCCACTTCATTGACGCGAGGATCTCGATTGTTTGGCGGCCTACATTTTATAACATTGGCGATATAAACATCATCACGCAATAATCCCAATGCCCGGATCATTTCCGTTAACAACTGCCCCGCCTTGCCGACAAAGGGTTCTCCGGCCAAATCTTCATTTTGTCCCGGCGCTTCGCCGACAAACATCCAATCAGCATTTTGATTCCCCGCACCAAAAACCGTCTGGGTTCGAGTTCGGCACAATTCACAGCGTTGACAGCTTGTAACTTGTTCCGCCAATTCCCGCCAATCCGGTGAAGGCACTGCATCCGATGTATGCGGAGCTTGAATATCGGCCTCCGATAAAACATCCTCAGCATTCAATTCATCGCGCTCAACCCAGACATCAATTTCCATTGCCTGCAAATACTGCAACCGCAATTGATCATCCGGGTTGAAGGAATCAGCCATTGCTCAGGAACGTGAATGGAATAAATTCGGCAACTGGCGCAGAATTTTTATTCGCATTCGAGGCGCACAAACGGGCGCATAGCAAGCTATGTAACTGTTTGTGCAACGCTGAAGGCGGATAAAAAGGCAAGTCAGTTGTCGAAGTTATTTCGTGAACGTTCCTAAACATCGGCAATTTGCGGATGTTGTTTGTTTTCTTTAGATAACAACTTATTCGCCGCATTAACATATGCTTTAGCCGAGGCAATGACAATATCGGTATCGGCGCCCAATCCGTTAACGATACGACCGGCTTTATCCAGCCTTACCGTCACTTCGCCTTGGGCATCGGTGCCAGTGGTAATATTGTTAACCGAATAAAGCTCCAAATCGGCGCCGGTTTTCACCAAGCCTTCAATCGCTTTAAAACTGGCGTCTACTGAACCGCTGCCGCTGGCTGAACCATTATATTCTTTGCCCGCTATGGTTAAAGTTACGCTGGCCTGCGGCACCTCTCCGGTCTCCGTGTGCGCTTTCAATGAAATCAATTTAATGACATCTTCTTCCTTTGGAGTGGTGACTTCACTGATTAAGGCTTCTAAATCCTCATCG
This sequence comes from Methylococcaceae bacterium, assembly GCA_006844585.1. Lineage (GTDB taxonomy): Bacteria > Pseudomonadota > Gammaproteobacteria > Methylococcales > Methylomonadaceae > Methylomarinum. The sequence goes on from SPJM01000029.1 coordinate 29,000, forward strand.
AAAATATCATGCTTTTTATCCGCCAACTGTTTAAAGCGGAAAAAAGCATCGTTCAATTCCGACTCGCTGTGAAACTCGTAGCCCAACTCCGTCATCCGGCTCTTAAAAGCGTTGCGACCGGAATGTTTCCCCAGCACCATGCGATTGGCTGTCCAACCAACATCTTCAGCCTGCATAATTTCATAAGTTTCAGGGTTCTTTAAAACACCGTCCTGATGAATACCCGATTCATGGGCAAAGGCATTAGCGCCGACTATGGCTTTATTCGGCTGTACAGGAAAACCGGTAATGGAAGAAACCAGTTTTGAGCAATGCACGATTTCCCGGGTATCCAAACCGGTTACGCAAGGAAAATAATCCTGCCGGGTACGCACCGCCATCACCACTTCTTCTAAAGAGGCATTACCCGCACGCTCACCTAAACCATTAATGGTACATTCTATTTGCCGTGCGCCATTGATTACCGCCGCCAAGGAATTGGCCACCGCCAAACCCAAATCATTATGACAATGGACGGAAAAAATCGCCTTGTCGGAATTGGGGATTTTTTCAATTAAATTAGCGATGGTTGCGCCGAATTGCGCCGGTACGCTGTAACCTACCGTATCCGGAATATTCAAAGTAGTCGCCCCGGCATCAATCACCGCTTCCAGAATCCGGCACAGAAAGTCTTCTTCCGAACGTCCGGCGTCTTCCGGCGAGAACTCGACATTATCGGTATATTGCCGCGCTCGTTTAACTGCCCTGACCGCATGCTCAATAACTTGCTCAGGCTCCATATGCAATTTCTGCTGCATATGAATCGGTGAAGTGGCGATGAAAGTATGAATCCGCGAAGCATTAGCATTTTTCAGCGCCTCGCCCGCTTTATCAATATCTCTATCCAACGCCCTGGCCAAACCGCAGACCATACTGTCTTTAATCGTATCAGCCACCGCTTGCACAGACTCAAAATCGCCGGGACTGGCGGCAGGAAACCCCGCTTCAATCACATCGACTTTCAGACGCTCCAAGGCTTTAGCTATTCTCACTTTTTCATCGCGCGTCATGGATGCGCCCGGGCTTTGTTCGCCATCGCGCAAAGTCGTATCAAATATTATCAATTTATCTTTCATGATATCTCCAGTCATGAAAAGGCATCAACCCCTCGGTTGACAGAAAAAATTATTCGTTGTTGTGATGTGTAAAAAAGATATTATTGCCCGTCAGGGCAAGAGCATAACAGGCAGGCCGAACAACAAGCATAAATCCGCCATCCCTAAAGAACAGGCGCTTTGAAATTTATGTTGAAGTTGAATGTTGAAGTTCATAGCGGGTTACTATACTGCATAGCGGAAAAGGCGACAAGTCTATCGCATACAATTTTTATAAAATCTGAGGATGATATTGGTCTTAGTCACGCTCTTAATGAATATACAATCGTATTATTAGGATATATAGATATTAGATGAGTTGCTTGTTAACTGTTCATTGGTGACTATTCATATATTCATTTACAGCATGGGCAAGCAACCCTGACCTCGTCTCACCATGCTTTTTTGCATAAACATCAACTGTATTTAATAAATATTCGGGCAGTGTAATATTGATACGCTTTGACTTTAAAGATAATTTGCTTAAATCTATATCAATTAACCCCCAAACCCCATCTCTATAAACTGGATTAGATTGATGTTTTTCGATTGAATGAGATGAAGGGATTGCCTCACCATCTAAAAGCATACCTTCAATATGGCATTCGATTGCTTCTTTAGCCATCGCGTAGGCTTCCTCCACAGTACTACCCGCCGAGAAACACCCAGGTAAATCCGGAATGCTTACACTGTAATCCGACTGAGAATCTTTATGTACTACAATTGAATATTTCATTTCCAAGCTGCTTGCCGATAGATACTTTTTAGGGTTCCGATAGCTATATTTTTGTTGGGATGTGGAACAGTAACCTTTCCTGATTTTTCCAGCAAACAAATCTTGCTTACAACCCATATTAAAGTTGTTTATTAGTATCGAAAAATTATCCGGCATTACAATGTACATACTAATTCAAACTTTACTATAAGCACCCAAGTAGAATTAATTTAACATTTTACGTAACTACTCAGCGTAATTTAAATAACAAAAATTATTTAATATCAGTCGCTTACGTAAGAAGTGTATGTGACAGGGATGTCAAATTCAAGCCTACATGGATGTATTTACGGCGTCTTCTGGAGTAAGTGACTGATATTAAATGTCAAAATACGCTGAGTAGTTACCATTTTACTTGTCTTTTTTTCCATCTTCAGCGTTGCATAAATAGTTACATAGCGGGCTATGCGCCTATTTATGCGCCTCGGCAACTGCTCCATGCGTTGCTCTACCTCCTGCATCCCTGCAGTCGTTGAATATGAAAAAAA